>CACWLT010000437.1 GCA_902761695.1 uncultured Ruminococcus sp. | reverse complement strand
CGCCAGATGCCGGTATCCATGGCCCCGACCTTCGGAAGATGGTTGGTATAGAGCACGAGGGTATGAGTCGGACGGAACTTGAAGGGGTCTCGGTACTTTTTCTCGGCCGAGATTTCGTCCGTGGAACAGAGCTGCTTTACGATTGAGGTGGAGAGTCGGGTCCCTTCTTCCAGCTCAGAGGCAATGAGAAGACGCTTGCCTTTGACCTCGGCCAGCTCCGGACGGACATTTCGCTTGCATCCCACGGTGAGGGCGTCGGCGGAGATGGTGCCGGAGTAGTTGCCGAGAGCACCGGCAACGGTGTTCCAGAAGGTGGACTTGCCGTTGGAGCCGTCACCGTAGGCAATGATCAGGGCTTCCTGGTACACAGCACCAATGGCGCAGAGGCCGACGGTCTGCTGGACATACTCAATGAGCTCCTGATCCTCGCGGAAGAAGAGATTCAGGGCATTCTGCCAGAGGTCTCTCCCCTCTTCACCTGGCGTGAAGCGGGTACAGCGGGTGATGTAATCCGAGGGGTCATGATCACGGCGTCCTGCCATGCCCTTGGAGAGGTCCCAGGTGCCGCCAGGGGTGTTCAGGAGATTCTCGTCCCGGTCGAGGGCGGTGATGTCCATCTCCAGCATGGGAGCGGCGGCCGCGAGGGTGGAGAGGACATACTTCATGTTCCGCCGGTTGATGACGAACTTGTAGTAGGATACGGCCCGCTGGTAGTTCAGGTAGAGATTCATCTGACCCGTACCGATCTGGCGCTCCAGCGTCTTGCCGCCGGACATGACGGCAAGCTCGCTGATGCCCTCGGCGAGCAGGGCTTCCTTGCGGGCCTCCAGATTGGCGGTCGCGTCGTCGCGCTGGCGGTCGAGGAACTTCATCATGATGCCCTGGGCCTTGATTTTTGATTCTTCCCAGAAGGAGCCGTTGTAGCAGAGGAAATCCGTGCCGGTGGTGAAAGCCAGCTCGAAGGGCTCAAAGGCGGCGTCCATGCAGAGGACCTTCGCCTCGTCGATGTCGGTGCTGTCCTCGGGCATTAGGCCGCCGCCGAACTGCTCCGGTGGGACGTAGCCGGGCTGGGCCTGGACCTTTTTGGCGAAGCGGCAGGCACTCTTCCAGATGGTGGCTAGTTCGGCGTCCTCCAGGGGCGGACTGCAGCGGGCGGCCTGGGCGAGGAACATCTGGTACGACTCATCCGTGACGCCGTAGCGCTTTACGAGGCGGCCGGCGATGCGGGAGAGGGTGGCATTGCGTCTCCCCTCCTCGATGTCGTCCGAGACGGTCATGCGCTCCAGCACCCGGTCGATGGTGGTCTGGCCCTCATGCCAGATCACGTCGCCGGGGTCGCAGCCAAAGATGAAGCGCCCGGCATCAAGGGCATTGCCGTCGAAAAACGGATAATTGCGGTGGATTTCGCGTTTGAGGGCGGTATAGCCTTCGGGGTCGGCATAGGGCGTGATGGCGAAGTAGACGTGAAAGCGTGGTCGGGGCGACTTGCCCTCCTTCGTCTTCATGTGGTTGCGGCTGAAGGCGATGGCGTAATTCAGGTCCGAGAACTCATCCGAGAGATTCTCCGGCGTGATCCACTGCTGCGGATCGTCGGAGTGGTCGTTATCCACATCCATGACGCAGACATCCGACTCCTTAAAATTGGATACGGAACGATAGTTCCCCTCGTACTCCGCGCAGACGTGATCCCAGGACACGGCCGTGCGGAGTTTTTCTTTATCCGTAATCAGCTGCCTGTTCGGGTAGAGGCAGTTTTTGCGGTTGCCGACATAGTCGGACGTGAAGATGGTGAATTGCACGACACCACCTCACGCGTTCCTGCCTGTGATCTGCTCTTCCAGAACCTGTCTGGCGAAGTCCAGAGCTTTCCGGAATGCTTCGAGGCCTTCGTGACCGCCGAAGCAGAGCTCCACGGTGATGGGCTGGCCGGCTTCATTGCATTTCACACGCGCGTAGAAGTCCGCCTTGCTCAGGGCGGTGATGCGCAGGTATGCCCGGCTGTCACTCCCCTGGTAGCCGTTGGTTCCGGCCTCCGCCTCCATCAGGCTGTTCTT
>CACWLT010000436.1 GCA_902761695.1 uncultured Ruminococcus sp. | reverse complement strand
TTCTGTTCCGTCGAAGTAGGACTTCACGACGATGGAGCCGTCCTTGATCCCTTCCTTGGCAGTCTCGACAGCCTCGCGGACCTCCTCCGGAACAACCTCTTCATAGTACTCGTTCTCGGCAAGGCCGACCGCGTTTTCAGCAACGCCCATCGCCTTCAAGGTGCCCCACTCGATGGCGGACGGATCGCTGAACAGGGAGACCATCGTGTTGCCGACTTCCTTCGTGACGGAGGTCGGGATCACCTTCGCAAACTCTTCGTTGCTGTCGATGAAGGACGCATACTGGTCAGAATCAACACCGAGTGCCCACGCTCCGTCAATCTCCGTCGCCGCCTCAAATGCGCCTGTTCCCGCGCCGCCGGCGATCGGGAAGAATACATCCACGCCCGCGCTGGCGTTCTGGGTGTTGCAGATCTCCTTCATCTTCGCGGTGTTGCTCCAGTCGCCGACCCAGCCGGTGCTGACCTTGACGTCCGGGTTGTAGGATACAGCGCCATCCACATAGCCGGTGATGAAGTCCTTGATGACCGGGTTCTCGACGCCGCCGATCGCGCCGATCGCGCCTTCCTGGGAAAGGCCGGCAGCGACGATGCCGCCCAGATAGGAGGACTCATTCTGCTTGAAGTAGATGTACAGAATGTTGTCTCCGGCAACTTCCGAATCGGAGTTGATGTCGAACAGGACAAACATCGTATCCGGGAACTCACTGCAGACTGTCTCGATCTGCTCCTGATAGGTGGAACTGGCGATCACATAGTCGTAACCGGTATCCAGCAGATCATACATCGTGTCAAGGTACTTGGACGCGTCATCGCCGGTCTCGACGGTCTTGACGTCATACCCTGCCGCGCGGAGAATTTCCATTCCGGCTTCACCGGAGTCATTGAAGGACATGTCGCCCAGCCCGGTACAGACATACGCGATCGAGCCTTCTCCTGCCGCAGTCATGGTTGCCGCAAGCAGGGTCGTTAATTTTCTCATAATCTACCTCCTTAAAACTGTTGAAATGTTTGCAGTTTTCCTGCATTGGTGTAACTTCCGCAGCCATTCACCGTCCCGGAAAATCCGAACAACTGCGGCATATCAGCTCAGTCGGGCGCCGCAAAATGCCGGAAGCCCTCCTGTATTGCTCATAATAATGTCTTATGCGCCGCACGCCGTCTCAAGCGCGACCGTCATCATGTTGGTAAAGCTGTTCTGTCTGTCAAGGGCAGACATCTCCTCCCCGGTCACCAGGGAATCAGAGACTGTGAACATCGCCAGGGCCTTCGCCTTTCCTGCCGCAGCGTTGCAGTAAAGCGCAAAGCTCTCCATCTCGCTGGCAAGAACACCCATCTTCGCCCACTGCCTCCAGGGATCACCCTCCCGGTAGAACACATCCGTGCAGTTGACGATTCCGACCTGGTAGCGGTATCCGTGGTTCTTCGCCGATTCCACCGCCTTTACAAGCAGCCCGAAATCTGCCGTGGCGCAGAACTGTCCCGGAAGATTGAACTGGGCGGCATAATTCGAGTCCGTGCAGGAACCCTGGGCCATGACGATGTCGCCCAGCTTCAGATCCGGCTGAAGGGCTCCGCAGGAACCGATCCGGATCAGGTTCTCCACATCATAGAAATGAATCAGCTCATATGTATAGATACCGATGGACGGGCAGCCCATGCCGGTCGCCATAACCGATACCGGCTTCCCGTTGTATGTCCCCGTATAACCGAAAATGCCGCGGACACTGTTAAACTGTACCGGATCTTTCAGGAAGTTCTCCGAGATGAACTTTGCCCTGAGCGGATCACCCGGCAGAAGGACCGACTTCGCTATCTGTCCCTTTTCCGCAGTGTTATGAGGAGTTGCCATATCATTTTCTTCCTTTCTCTTCCTTGTGTTCCCTTCGCTTCCCTGCGTTTCCTTTGCTTCCTTACCTTATCTTCCGCCAGGGAGCGCCGGGGTACTCCGCTTCCTGTCCACGCGGAATGTCCGCCTATGTTTGAACATGGAAACATTATAGCACTACGTCTGGGCATTTTCCATAATAGATCGCGAAAATGAAGAATCATTTTACCAACTTGTCACAAGTCACAGCCGCCATCCCCTCGGCTGAGGAACCGCCTCCGCGAGACACCGCAACCCGCTCCCGCCAGGCTAAATTGAGCGCGCAGCCATCTCAAACTGCTTGTCCGAAAGCAGCGCCCCCTTCACGCCGACGACGGCGGACGCGATCCGGTTGGCCCCGCGGACCGC
>CACWLT010000435.1 GCA_902761695.1 uncultured Ruminococcus sp. | reverse complement strand
CCCTGGGGCTGACGGAGCACGGAGAGAAGCGGATCGCCTCCCTGGCCGGGAAGTGCGATTACCTGGAGCTTTCCTCCGCCCGGGACTTCATGGACCGGTATGTGGAGTGCATGCTGTTTGAGGAAGACGGAGAAGCGCTCTGACAGGAAAATTCCCGTTCACCCTCTTTACGAATCGGTTCCTGTGTGATATATTATAAACAATCAAACAAGAGATGGGCTCAAGTGTCAGGCCGGCTCCGCGCCTGATGAAAAGGGAAACCGGTGAAAGTCCGGTACTGTCCCGCAACTGTGAATGATATGGCCCCCGCGAAAAGCCACTGGTCTTCGGATCGGGAAGGCGCGGAGGCGGACGGTGTTTCGCCGTCTGATCATAAGTCAGGAGACCTGCTTGAGACCCGTTGTCTATGGTCACGATGCATGACCGCGGCAGCAAAGAGTGTTTATCGCCGGGTGATTCCGCCTGGCGGGATGTCGCCACGTGGGCGGCGGGAACGAACAACCTTTGCGCCGCGGTCATATTCTTTTGTAAGCCAAACGAGAATTCATAATACAGGAGGTCGATAGCAATGCTCACTGCAAAGGAAAATATGCGGGAGGTCGTGCGCGGGGGAAATCCCGACCGGATCGTCAACCAGTACGAGGCGGTCTCTCTTCTCATGCACCCGTATATGCTGACCCAGCCCCTCTTGAAGAGAGGCGAGATGAACGTTGTGAATGGCTGGGGCGTGACCAACTCCTTCCCGGAAAACACTCCCGGCGCCTTCCCGGTCCACACGCCGGATAAGATCGTGGTGAAGGATATCGAGTCCTGGCGGGACTATGTGAAGGCGCCCGCGCTGAAATTTCCCCAGGAACTGTGGGACATCGCGAAGGGAATGTTCGACGCGGTGGACGGGACCAAGGCCTATAAAGCCGCCTTCATCGCCCCGGGGATGTTCGAACAGTGCCACCATCTGTGCTCCATGGAAGAAGCGCTGATGAACTACCTGATCTATCCCGACGAGGTCCACGATCTCATCAAGTACCTGACGGACTGGGAACTGGAGCTGGCCGAGGGCATCTGCTCCAACCTCCATCCCGACGCCATCTTCCATCACGACGACTGGGGCAGTGAGAAAAACTCCTTCCTCAGCCCGGAGGTGTTTGCGGAGTTTTTCCTGGAGCCCTACAAGCAGATCTACGGCCGTCCCGGAGCTCATCGCAAGGTACGGCGGGCAGATCTCCTTCATGGGCGAGATCGACAACAAGCAGGTGGACTTCGACGGCTGGACCGAAGCGGACTGCGAGAAGGGCGCCCGTGAGGCGATCGAGCGCTGCGGAAACAAATACTTTATCCCCTGCATCACCCAGGGAGGGCCGGGCTCCCTCTATCCGGGGACGTATAAGGCCATCTGGGACGCCATCGACCGATACAACTGCGAAAAGTACGGACACACCATGGAAGGGCTGGAGAACAGCCGCGAACCGATCAACATCATGTTCTGACGGCGTCGGAAACGATTTGAAATTTAATTCTATAATTTTTAGGAGGAAAAGGATATGATCGAGAGCGTAAAACAGGCGGTATCCACCGGCAAGATCAAGCTGATCCAGGGCGTGGTGCAGGAGGCGCTGGACGGCGGCGCGACCGCGACCGAGATCCTGGAGACCATGTCCGCAGCCATGGAAGAGGTAGGCGCCAAGTTCCAGAGCGGCGAGCTGTTCGTGCCCGAGATGCTGGTGGCCGCGAAGACCATGCAGCGGGGCGTGGGCGTTTTGAAGCCCCTGATGGCCGGCGCGGACGGCGCGAAATACGGCAAGTTCATCATAGGCACGGTGGCCGGCGACCTGCACGATATCGGCAAGAACCTGGTGGCGATGATGGTGGAATCCGCGGGCTTCGAGGTCATCGATCTGGGCGTGGATGTCCCCGCGGAGAAATTCGTGGAGGCGGTCAAGGCCAATCCCGACTGCAAGGTCGTGGGCATCTCCGCTCTTCTGACGACGACGATGGAGGCCATG
>CACWLT010000434.1 GCA_902761695.1 uncultured Ruminococcus sp. | reverse complement strand
TTGTCCCCGTCGTCCGCCGCCACATAGATGTACCATTTGCCGTTCAGCTTGTGCAGCTCCGGCGCCCAGTATTCCTTTGAGTACATGGTGCTCTCCGGTGCCGTGTAGACCTTGGTTCCGCCCTCCGCCGTGATGTGGGCCAGGTCCGCGATCTCGTTGACGCAGACGCCGTTGCCGCCGGAGTAGCAGTAGTAGTACCGTCCCGTGTCGGGATCCCGGATCACCCAGGGATCGGCTCCGGACGGGCAGACGGGATTCTTGAAAGTGATGTTGTTCATAACCGGTTCAGCCTCGTATATATCCATGTCGGAATTTGTGCGGACGAGCGGATCGGCCCCCAGGACATCCCGGACGAAGACCTCCGCCGCCAGCTTCGTGAGCGCGGGCGTGCTGCCCAATATCTGAATCTGCCGGTCCCCCGCGATGAGGAACTGGTTTTCCCCCAGTTCCCCGGCGCAGCTCCCGGAATACGCCCGGTTGGTCCGCCCCACCAGGATCGCGCGGGGATAAACCTGCTCCGGATCCTCCCCGGGCTTGACGAAATCCGTTTCAAACCCGATCCGGATCCCGTAGACCTCCTGAAACGCCTTGAAAACGATCTGCGCCGCCTCGAGCTCCTCCGGTTCGGCATCCTCCGGCCGGATCAGCGTGTAGTCGGTCTTCCCGTTCTCCACAACGGTCTCTAAGGCGGCCTCCGTCCCCGGTATTTCCTCCGCCTGCCCCGTCACAGGTTCTCCCGCCTCCTCCGTCTCTTTCCCGCAGGCAGGGAAGAGCAGGAAGGAAACGAGCAGCGCGGCGGTCAGCCTGCTTCTGAACTCTCGTCTCATTTCGGGTACTCCTGCGCCGTGTGCGTCGGCCCGAAGATCTCCATCCGGTCCACTCCGGATTCCGTGGGAGCGAACCGCGCCCGGTCAATACAGATCGTGCGGGGATGCACCGCCGTGGTGGAGGCGTGGGTGTGGTAGACGATGATCAGCTCCGAGCCGTCCGGGGAAACCGTGAAGCTGTGATGCCCCGGCCCGTAGAGCTTCGAAGTGTAGGAGAGGATCGGATTGGCCTTGTACTTTTCATAGGGCCCCAGCGGCGAATCCGAAACGGCGTACCCGACGGCGTATTCCTTCGCGTCGTAGCCGTTGCCGGAGTAGGTCAGATAGTATTTCCCATTGTGCTTCAGCACGAAGGGCCCCTCCGTGACGCGCCCGCTGACCTGCTCCCAGGCGTCCGTGGGGGAGATCACCTGTACCTCGGTCTCTCTGCCAGCTGACGCAGAAGAGATAGCCCCGCCCGTCCTCGTCCAGGAAGATGTGCCCGTCGATGGTCTTGTCAAAGGTCCAGCTCTTCTCCGGGATGAAGGGACCGAGAGGGGAATCCGCCACCGCGAACCCCAGATGCTCCTCCACGGACGCCACCATGACGAACTTCCCGTCCGCCCGGCGCACCACTTCGGGAGCCCAGTAGTACCCGCTGCGGTTAAGCCCCCAGGCCTCCCCCATGCAGAGTCCCTCGTTGGACCAGTTTACCAGATCCTCCGATACGTAGACGTAATACCCGATGGGCGCGGAGGTGGAGTAGCAGTAGTATTTTCCGTCCACCTTCAATACACCCGGGTCCGCCGCCTGAAAGTCCCGGAAAACCGGATTGCGGTAAACCTGCCCCTGCTCCGCTCCGGATGGGGCCATCTCCTTCACCGCGAGACCGGTGAAGACGGCCCCGTGCCCGTTGTCGACCGCGCCGATTCCCGTGCCGCGATGCTCTGTCAGTACGAATTCAAATTCCGGCCAGGGCTCCACGCCGTCCATGTCGTCCAGATAGTAGCAGCGGTAGGTTTTGCCGTCCTTGTCCACCCGCAGCCGGATCTCGGAGCCGGTTTTCGCCCGCTCCACGGATTTGGAGGCCAGCTCCTTCGGCATAAGCCCCGAGACGGCGGACCCGGTCAGATCGTAGAGATAGACTCGCTTGTCCCGGACCATGAAGGCGTACCCTTCCACGCCGTCGTAGGCGGTCGATTCCGAAGCGGCGAACAGAAGCCCCGCCGATGTAAAGAGCGCGTCCGGCTTAAGGGTGATCTCCGCCGAGTAGTTTTCAAAGTCCGTCTCCGCAAAGGCCCCGGCGGTCAAGGGAAACGAGATATGGGCCTGGACCTTGGCCACGCTCTCCGCCCCCAGCAGACTGACCTGC
>CACWLT010000433.1 GCA_902761695.1 uncultured Ruminococcus sp. | reverse complement strand
AGGATACCATCGCCGACGACCTGGACGCCCGCATGAAGTTCGCCCGTGCCCTGGACTACGTGACGCGGGGACTGGAGCCGCGGGAGCGCCGGATCATCGTCATGCGGTACGGCCTGGACGGAAACAAGCCCTTCACCCAGCGGGAGACCGCTGAAAAACTGGGCATCTCCCGCTCCTACGTCAGCCGCCTCGAAAAGGCCGCTCTGGAAAAGCTCCGGAAACTGTTCTGATGGACTGTTCAGACACAGCTGCCCAATTTCCCGCACCGCTCATTCAGACACCGACACGCCCTCCAGCAGCCCCTTCAGATAACCGATGGCAAACAGCCTTCCGAGAACGTCGTACCCCGGAACTCCGACCTGCTCTCCCGCAAGGGTGGGAACGTGATCCACCCGGATCGGACAGTCGACGCCGCACTCCCGGTAGAGCCGGATCATCGCCGCCATGTCGATGTCGCCGTTGTCGTGGAACGTCTCCCGGAAGGACGTCCTGTCGCCGCGGACATTGCGGTTTCCCGCAGATTTTTCAGAAGAATCAAGAACTTGTCTATGCAGGAATCCCGCAGCGCGTCGCCCGCCTTGATGTGGTCGTGCAGGGCGTTCGGCAGCGGTTCCAGAATAAGAGGCGTGATGCCTGCCGTCCGGATCGCGTCGGTGACAGCGCGCAGCTGGGACAGAGACGTCAGATCAAAGGCGTCGTCGTCCGGAAGTCGGATTGTGCCGTACTTGACGCCGCATTCGAGGGCGATGTCCCACGCGGCATTCCGTCGGGCAGGAAGATAATCGGTCAGAATCATGCGTATACTCCTGTGGTTTTTGGGATTGTCTGCCTTGTTCGGACTTGGAAGTCTTGACAAAAAAACAGCCATCGGTTATAACTGCTTTGGCTGTAGTGTATTATACCGCGGGTATCAAGCAAGTCAACCGTTATCCCGCAAAAAACATGACGCCGGAGGAACCGCCTTCGGAGCGGAAACCAGGAGGTATGGAAAAAAGAAACCATGGTCACTGTTTCGGATTTCAATGTCAGACCCGTCTCCCTGATGGAGGACTTCCCGTCGGAGCGGTGCCGCGTGGACGAGCTGCCGGCGGAGGAGGACACGCCGGATGTGATCGACGAGGCGACCCCCGCCCCCGTCGGCTCCGTCTGGACCGGACTGATTACGAAACCGAGAGCCGCCCGGGGAGAGGACGACGGCCTTCTGTACCTGATCTGGGGACAGAACATGGAGAAGAACCTCTCCCATTACGAGCTGTACCGTTCGGAGCAAAGCGGCTTCACGCCTTCGGAGGAGACCTTCATCGCCAAAGTGGAGCCCGGCATCTATCGCACCGGTCTGTATGTCGACCGGGGACTGAAGACCCACACTGCGTATTTCTACCGTGCCAGAGCCGTCAATATGGAAGGTGCCGCCGGAGCGTTCAGCGATGAATTCTCGGGCGGCACAAAGGAACCGATCAAAGAGTGAAACGGAGGTTGTAAACCCATGAAAAAACTGTGCGCATTCCTGCTCCTGTCCGCCCTGCTGCTCGCATCCTGCGGCAAGAGCGCGGACCCGACCGCCGATGCTCCCGCGCAGGACAGCCCTTCCGCTGATCCCGCGCAGACGGAGGAAACCGCCGCTCCCGAAACCTAAGCGCAGATCGAGTCGCCGGAAATGTACGGGATCCTGCAGAGCAATTTCGCCGGAGAGGAGGTCTGCCTGATTTCCGGCGATCATGTGCAGTACGAGTACATGATCGAGGAGGTGACGGGCGAGGTCGTGAACGACGCGGTATTCGCGCGGAATCTCGCCGTTGAGGCGCTTCTGAACATGAAGTTCAACTTTGTCAGCGCGGCAAATGGACCATCGACGCCTTCGTCACCATGGGCTCCGCCGCAAGCCGGGATCTGAACGGGGACGGCGCAATCAAGCCGGAGAACGACCAGCTCGGCTATGTGGCCAAGCACGCCGCCGCGCCCTGATGACCTCCACGGACGCCTCGATCATCCACAGAGGGGTCGACAACGTTCCCGACGGCTGACGGTATCAGCGAGAGACTGGTCAATGTCTATGAGAAGCTGAAGCCCTTTCTCAGCGACCCGACCCTGACCCAGGTGACGACCGAATCGGATATGATCGCTCTCTCGCAATCCTTCATCGAGGGCAGGGTGCTGTTCCTGACGAACTGCATGATCGGCGTCGAAGGCATGCGCGATATGGCGGACGACTACGGGATCATCCCGCTGCCCCAGTACGACGAGACCCAGGAAAACTACTATTCCCAGATCGCCACCTCCACCTCGGCCCTGTACCTCCCTGTAACGGCGGAAAACGTCGAGATGCTCGGCACGGTCATGGAGGCTCTGGGCTTTTACAGCTCCCGGGATGTCGTGCCGGTTTACTATGAAACGGCCATGAACGTCAAATACGCCCGTGACCAGCAGGTTCAGGCCATGCTCGCCCTGGTCTGCGACAACGCTTCGACCAATCTCGATTTCATCTACAATACGATTTTCTGGACCAACGATGTG
>CACWLT010000432.1 GCA_902761695.1 uncultured Ruminococcus sp. | reverse complement strand
TCCACGTCGGGGCGGGCGTTGAACTGCGCCGGCGTCTCGGTGCCGGTGACGCCGAAATCCTCAGGATGCACGAACATCACCGGGTTCGCCGCGTCGACGAAGCTGTACTCATAGGTCTTTCCTTCCACCTCGATGGTGTCCTTCGGGTTTCCGGTGGGCAGGAGCTTTCCGGAAGCCGCGCCCTGGGGCGCCACAAACTTCAGCACCACTCTTGCCGCCGTGCCCGGCACACCGTCGATGGCGAAATCGCCCTCGGTGACCGCGCGGCCATCCTTCACCGGGACCTGCTCGATGATCTCTTTATTGGTGTTGGTGTTCCAGATGTGGACCTCAGTCATGGGCTCCACCGCTTCCACCAGCCCTTCGTCGATGGCGTAGGGCCCCACGGCGGAGGAGATGTTTCCGCAGTTCATGGTCTTTCCGACGATCGGGTTGAACACGTCCACCTGGCCGAAGGTGTAGTCGACGTCGATGCCGGGACGCTCACTCTTTTTTATGACCGCCACCTTGGAGGTGGAGGTGTTGGCGCCGCCCATGCCGTCGATCTGGCGCCCGTCCGGGGAACCAAAGGCGGAAAGGATCACCTTGTCCCTCTGCACCTCGTCCTTCGGCAGATCCTCATCATGGAAGAACACGGCCTTGGACGTGCCGCCTCTCATATATACGCAGGGAATCTTCGTGTTCGGCTTGTACTCTGCCATCGTTTTCTCTCCTTTATTTTTTGATCTCCTTAATGGTGTCGATCACGGTCCCGTCGCGGTACTCCACGATGCACACCACCCGGTCGGTCGTCTCCACAGGTTTCGGCACGCCGGTCAGCTTCTCGGCGAGCTGCTGCAGCTCTTCGATCGTCACGAGCTTCAGACTGGTCTTCTCCAGGTCTTCCTTCAGTTCCGCATAGTTTTTATGCTTCGGGTTCAGGGCGATGCCCGCTTCCGTCACCACCGCCGCGATGGTCTCGCCCGGCTCGCAGACCGTGAAGACCTTCTTCACGATGCTGGGGGTCCGGCCGCGGATGATGGGGATGGTCACGATGGAGATCTGGGCGCCGCCGGCCACATCGGGGCCTCCGCCCAGGCCGCCCATCATCTGCCCGGAGGATCCGGTCAGGATGTTCACGTTGAAGTCCGTATCCACCTCCAGAGCGCCGAGGACACCGAAGTCCTCCCGGTTCAGGAAGCCGCCTTTACTGTAGGCGTTCGCGTAATCGGCGTTGTCGATCTCCAGGACGCCGGGGCGGTCGAAGATCGCTCTCGCAGCCACCGCGTCACGCGTCAAAGGACTGGCTGCACTCCACCACCCGCACCAGGCCTTCATCGTACATATCGATGATGGCTGCCGGGATGCCGCCCAGGGCGAAGCTCGCCTGGATCCCCTTCTCCCGGGTCCGGTCCGCCAGGTACTTGGTCGCCGCGATACTGATCGCGCCGGCTCCGGTCTGGAAGGAGTAGCCCTGCTTAAATCTTCTGGAGGCCGCGATCACGTCCGCACAGCGCTCCGCGATCATCAGGTCCCTCGGGTTTTTGGTGAGTCTCGCCGCTCCGGCGCCGATCTTCTTCGGATCACCGATGGCGTCGACCTTCACCACATAATCCACGTACTGCTGGGAGATGCTGGCGGGCACGCAGGGGTACTCCACCAGGTTGTCCGTGATGACGATGACGCATCCCGCGTTGTGTGCGTCCACGAAGGAATAGCCCAGGGCACCGCAGGCGTTCGGCCCGGTCTGCCCGGTGCAGTTGCCGTAATCATCCGCCGCGGAAGCACCGATAAACGCCACGTCGATCTGGAGCTCGCCGGCTTCGATGGCCCGCGGTCTCGCGCCGTGGGTGCGGAGGATGACCGGATTCTCCAGTTCTCCTGCCAGGACAGCGTCGCCCAGTTCACCGCGGATGCCGCTGGCTTCGATGCGGTCGATGGTCCCGTCCTTCACGAAGTCCACGATGGAGGGATTCTTGATGTTCACCACCGCGCTGGGAGCAAAGCGGAGATGCTTGATGCCCAGTTTCTGAATGACCCGGAGCGTCTGCCCGATGATCATATCGCCCTCGCGGAAACTGTGATGGAAGGAAATGGTCATCCCGTCCTTCAGCCCGGAAGCTTTCACCGCCGCCTCAAGATCCGGAAGAAGCTTGGTCTCTCCGGGGATACGATGGCCCATGGTGCGCTTCGTCACCACTGTCGCCTCCGGCGCCGGGGTATTATAGGCGCCGGTAAAGGGTCTTACTGTATAACTGCCGATCTTCTCAGGA
>CACWLT010000431.1 GCA_902761695.1 uncultured Ruminococcus sp. | reverse complement strand
ATTTGGCAAAACGCCGAATTTTCACGGGAACATTTTTTCCGGAAAGGGACCTTTTCCTGTTGCAAACAGCCGGGTTTTCCAGTATAATCGAACACAAGAGCAAACAAATATATGTTTCCGCGCCGAAAAAAACAAACAAATATTTGAAGGGACTTTGCCATGAAACACTATGCCATCGGCCTGTACGAAAAGGCCATGCCGCCAGGGCTGAGCTGGCGGGAAAAGCTGTGCTTCGCAAAGGAGGCCGGCTACGACTACGTGGAGATCAGCATCGACGAGAAGGACGACAAGCTCGCGCGTCTGGACTGGAGCCGGGAGGAGAGGCTGGAGCTTGTGCGCACTATGTCGGAGGTCGGCCTGCCGATCCGCAGCATGTGCCTGTCCGGCCACCGCAAATACCCCCTCGGCGCGACGGACCCCTTGGTGCGCGCGCGGGGCATGGAGATCATGGAGAAGGCCGTCGTCCTGGCCGACGACCTCGGCATCCGCACCATCCAGCTCGCGGGCTACGACGTCTACTACGAGCCCGGCAGCAAAGAGACCCGGGAGCTGTTCCTCAAAAACCTCAAAAAGGCCGCGGAGATGGCCGCGGTCTACGGGATCGTGCTCGGCTTCGAGACCATGGAGACCGACTTCATGAACACGGTCTGGAAGTCCATGTACTATGTCGACGCGGTCGGCAGCCCGTATCTCGGCGTCTACCCCGACCTCGGCAACCTCACCAACGCGGCCCTGTCCTCCGGCGGCAGCGTGACCGGCGATCTCTTCTCCGGGCGGGGGCACATCTTCGCCCTGCACCTGAAGGAGACCGTGCCCGGCGTCTTCCGCGAGGTCCCCTTCCTGACCGGCCACGTCGACTTCGAGACCGGCATCGCCATGGCCTGGGGCGCTTCGTCACGGAGATGTGGTACGTCGGCAACGACGACACCTGGGCCGACGACATCCGCTTCGCCTGCCGGAGCATGCGGGCGATTCTGGACAGGCAGCAGTAAAGGGCTTCCCCTTGAGGGGAAGCTGTCGCGCAGCGACTGATGAGGTGGTCCCGGGTCGGACTTCCACCTCATCCGCCCCTTCGGGGCACCTTCCCCTCGAGGGGAAGGCATACGTTGAATCCCGAACTCAAATTGATTTGCCGCCACAGGCGGCGGAAAGGACAGCGCTTTGAAAGTAGAAAAGAAGGTCCTGGGCAGGCTGCCCAAGTGCTATGCCACCGCTCCGCTCAGCTACAGGGGGAAGAACGGCTTCCTCATCTGCGCGGAAAAGGAGGGAAACTGCTTCCTCTTTGACGAGGACGGCGCCCTGATCGAGAGCGTCTGGGAGGGCGAATGCGGGGTCATGACCCTGCTGCAGGTCCCCGGCTCGGACGGACAGTTCCTCTCCACCTACCGCTTCTACGGCCCCAACAACGCGACGCAGGCGTCCATCGTCATCAACACCCCCACCTGGAACGGGTGGGAGCGCCGCACCCTGGTCAACGCCCGCTACGTCCACCGCTTCGGCATCCTTCACCGCGGCGGCGTGAACTACCTGATCGTCTGCTGCCTCAAATCCGGCCATGAGTTCAAGGACGACTGGCGCTTCCCCGGCGCGGTCTACGGCGCGGTGCTGCCGAAGGACCTGTCCGCCTTCAACGACGACAACCAGCTCGAGCTGAAGCTCATCCGGGGCGGCCTGCTCAAAAACCACGGCTTCTCCATGACGCAGTGGGGCGGACACGACGCCGCCGTCGTCGGCGCCGAGGAGGGGACCTTCCTCTTCGAGCCGCCCATGCTCCCCGGCGCGGAGTGGACCGTCACGAAGCTGCTGGACATCCCGACCAGCGACGCCGTGCTGCTGGACTTCGACGGCGACGGGAAGAAGGAGCTCGGCGTGATCTCCGACTTCCACGGCAACTCGCTGACGATCTACCACCTCAACAGCGTGGGCCACTACGTCCCCCAGTGGAAGTTCCCGGCCCCCGAGAAGGACACCGAGATGCTCCACGCCACCTGGGCCGACACCATCCTCGGCAAGCCCACCTGGGTCGTCGGCTGGCGCAAGGGCACGCGCGACACCGTCGCCATCACCTGGGACGCGGAGGCCGGCACCTACCGCTATGACTATCTCGACCGCAGCACCGGCTGCGCCAACGCCATGCACTTCGTCAACTCCAAAGGCCAGGACGTCGTCGTCGGCACCAACCGCGAGATCGACGAGATGGCCATGTACATCATCACCGAATAAAGGAGGACGCAGCGATGCTCGAGGAACTGAAGAAAAAAGTCTTTGAGGCCAATATGGAGCTGCCCCGCCGCGGCCTCGTCACCTACACCTGGGGCAACGTCAGCGGCATCGACCGCGAGAAGGGCCTGTTCGTCATCAAGCCCTCCGGCGTGGA
>CACWLT010000430.1 GCA_902761695.1 uncultured Ruminococcus sp. | reverse complement strand
CCTATGCGGTCAGCAAACTGCGGAACGTGTACTACCGGGAATCTGCGGGAATTACGGCGGGCAACACCGCCCCCGCGGATTCCATGACGCTGTATGTGTTCGACCGTAAATCCAAAGTTACCACGTTCGACGGCGGCGCCCTCAGCTTCCACGACGACGGCACGGACATCATCGTTCCGGGGATCCACGGGGATGTGGAAAACCCTATATCTCTCCCCAGCGCCCGGAAGGTGATGTTCGTCTCCCGCTTCAAGCAGGGATCGCCCCGGATGTGGCACTGGAAGGTGGTGGCAAGGTAATGGACTACAGACTGGAACTGGATCAGCCCGGCGTTATCGCCCGCTTCGCTCCGCGCTTTTCTCTGGCGCAGAAATTCCTGGACAACGAAGTCCTGAAGGACTGTGACGAATACGTCCCGATGCGCACGGGGAATCTTGTACGCTCCGGACAGCGCGGAACCGTCCTCGGATCCGGCAAAGTGATTTACAACGCGCCGTATGCGGCAAAGTGCTACTACGGCACGCACCTCCACTTCTCCAAAGATCTGCACCCCAAAGCTACGGCGCAATGGTTTGAAAGGGCGAAGGCTGTGAACCGTCAGAAGTG
The DNA here is from genome assembly GCA_902761695.1 of uncultured Ruminococcus sp. Taxonomy (GTDB): domain Bacteria; phylum Bacillota; class Clostridia; order Oscillospirales; family CAG-272; genus UMGS1696. The sequence continues at coordinate 2,041 of CACWLT010000430.1, read as the reverse complement.
GGTGGACGGTGCGCAGAAGATCGTCACCGGAGGTGCGTAATGAACGACAACACAATCTGGCGCATCCTCCTCGACCATCTGAACTCCTGGCCGGACAAACCGTGCGAAATCCTCTACGACCGTTTTGAAAAAGAGCCCCCGACGATGCGGATGCAGCAGCTGACGGGAACGGTCGTTGAGAGGAAATACGTAAACGGATCGTTCATCGGCCTTTATCCCTTCGTCCTGGCCCTCCGGATCGACGGGCTGGACACGGAAACACGTCTGGACGCCTCGGACAAGCTGGATGCGCTGACCGGATGGCTGAACGCGAATCCGCCCGACCTCGGGGAAAACCGCATCTTTTACAAGTTTGAGGCGACAACGCCGAGCCAGTCCGCCATCTATGAGGACGGATGCGAGGACTACGGCATCACCGTCACCATGCGCTACTACGAGAAAGGAGCATGAAAATGCCTACTGAAAACACCTCCTCTTTCACCGGGCTTGTTACCCGGAACAAGAGACAGTCGTACATCAGTCTGATCGGCGAAGGTTTCACGTCTCTGGCCGAATCCAAGAACCCGAGCGAATACTCCCGTCACTATGTGCATGAGGCGACGGAGCGCACCGACGTAACCGGCTACGCTCCCTCCATCGCCTACGCGCTGGACGTGTATTCGGATGATCCCTGCATCCAGAAGATCATCGAGATCACCGACAAGGAAGAGGTCGGCGCGGCCGCGCAGGTGGAGGTCGTGAACGTCAACCTGTTCGAGCCCGGCACGACCACCGGCACCTACGTCGCCTACAAGCGCTCTTATGCTGTCGTCCCCGGAAACGTGGGCGAAGGCACGGACGCGCTGAATTACACCGGCACCTTCAAGGCTGTCGGCGATGCGGTCAAGGGGACCTTCACCCTGTCCTCCAAGACCTTCACCGCGGACACCTGATTTTCTGAGTACCCCTGCGGGGGTGGGCGGGTCGGAGGGAAAACTTTATAATTTCACATATCCAGGAGGCACCACATGGAACAGCCCAAGATCATCACCAATTTTGAGTACAACGGAGTGTCCTACTACTTCGACGCCGAGGACGTGGAATGCATGGAGCGGTACGCGGACGCAGCTGAAAAAATGGCCGAAAGAGCGGATAAGCTCACCGAAATGAACGGGGGCAGCCCCAGAGACAGGCTCAAAGTTCAGCGCTTCTACTGCGAAAGCGTCAGAGGATTTTTCGATGACATTTTCGGGGAAGGTGCAGGCAAGGCGCTCTGCGGCGAGAAGATGAACAGCCGGACGGACAGCGAGGCGTATGCAGCCTTCGTAGGCTTCGCACGCGCACAGGCCGAAGCCGGTACCGCGGTCCGCGCCTCCATTGCGGACACCTATCTCAATCGCTCCGAAAGACGGGCGGCCGCCCGTAAATCTTGAGAGAGGCAAACATCCTTCTGGATGCCCTGCCTACCAAGGTGACGGTAAGCGGCGAGGAATACCCGATCGACACCAATTTCCGAACCGGGATTCAGTTTGAGATGCTGATGGGAGATCGAACGCTCGGCAAGAAAGAAAAGGCGCTCATAGCTCTGCGGCTGTATTACGGCAACAACATCCCCCGTGATATCGACGGCGCGGCTTTGGCAATGGTTCGCTTTTACCGATGCGGGACAGATCCCGACGAGCGCTCCGAGACGACGGCCCGCAGCGCGGTCGGCCGGAGACGCATGGACAAGATCTATGATTTCGACGTTGACGCCGCCCTCTTTTACGCCGCCTTCCTTACCCAGTACGGGATCGACCTGAATGAGATCGACTATCTGCACTGGTGGAAGTTCATGGCTATGTTTGAGGGGCTGAGCCGGGATCACGAGATACAGCGCATCATGCAGATCCGCGGCACCGATCTTGCCTCCATCGAGAACCAGAAAGAAAGGCAGAGAATCGCGAAGCTCCAGGACAGATACCGGATCGAAGCTGGCCTGACTGCAGAGGAAAAGGCCAACATCGCCGGATCCGTTTTCGGCTGATTGTTCCGGAAGGTTACACCATAATTGCCGCACGTT
>CACWLT010000429.1 GCA_902761695.1 uncultured Ruminococcus sp. | reverse complement strand
CCGTAGAAGATGTCGTCGTGTCCGGAGATCAGGCGGCAGAAGTCCTCAAAGCGCTCCCAGTCCCCGTGGATGTCGAATTCGTAGGCGTGGCCCCAGATATAGTAGATCTGCGGGACATCCGGTTTCAGGCTGACGAACTTTTCCCCCAGTTCGAAGAGGGCGTCCCATTCGGGGTGGTGGTAGACCGTGGGATTGAAGATGATGAGATCGGACTGGAGGTCGAAGGTATGGGTGGAGGTGGTGGTGCGGGCATAGCGGATGCCGGTGCGGGTGCGGATCAGGTCGGCCACATGCTCGTTCATGACGTGGGTGCCGCCGGGATAGGCCATGCCCACCACCTCGTATCCCGCCAGCTCGGACAGGGCCAGACGGTCCTCCTCCACCTCGCGGACCACGTCCTCGTCGGAGAGGGCGGAGAGGGCGGGATGGGTGAGGGTGTGGGCCGCGATCTCATGGCCGGCGTAGATGGCGCGGACCTCACAGGCTCTGGGCTTCACATGGGCCACGGTCACATCCTCCCGGATCAGGGAGCCCGGATGACCCAGCAGCCCCGAATTGAGGTTGAAGGTGCATTTCAGTCCGTACTTGTCGAAGAGGCGGATCAGGCGCTGGTCCTGGGTGACGCCGTCGTCGTAGCTGAAGGTGACGGCTTTCATTTTGCCCTGAAACATGATTCAATCCTCCGTATGGGGTAATATTTGTCCGTCCGGAAGCGCGGCGCAGGCTTCCCGGAAGTTTTCGATGAATTTTGCCCTCGCGGCCCGGCTGACGTCCAGCTCCGGGTAAAGCATGTCGAAGGCGTGAATGTCCGTGTCGTAAAGATCCATTTCCGCCGGGACGCCCGCCTGCCGCAGATTCCGCACCCAGGCCTCGGTCTCCGCCCGGAAGGGTTCCCCCGTCCCCACAAAGGTATAACAGGGAGGCAGGCCGGTATACTCCTTCAGGCGGGCCGGGGAGGCATAGGGGGAAACGTCCTTTTTCGCGTCCCCGCGCAGGTAGAGCCGCCAGCCGAGGTGGTTCCGACGGGTGTTCCAGATCCGGCCGTGATTGTCCCGGGAGGTAGCGGTGTCATGGTTGTCCAGCATGGGATAAAGGGGCATCTGAAAGGCGACGGGCACTTCCCCCCGGTCCCGGGCCATGACGCAGACCGCCGCAGCCAGCCCTCCCCCCGCGCTCTCCCCGCCGACCATAATCCGATCCGGCCGGACGCCCAGGTCCTCCGCGCGGTCTCTGAGCCAGAGCAGGGCTTCATAACAGTCGTTCACGGCGGCCGGCCAGGGGGAGAAGAGGGCCAGACGGTACCCGGGGGAGATGACAACCGCGCCGCACTCCCGGCAGAGATCCGCCCCCCGGGACATATACACCATTTCCTTCATGCCGGTCATATACCCGCCGCCGTGGATCCAGAGGAGGCTACATGGCCGAGGTGCTGGACAACGTGCTCTACGGCGCGAGCGCCAAGGCCGAGGGGGCCAAAGGCGCCACCCGCCGGGGCGTGGCCGGGGGCGTCGGCTGGGTCCATGCAAACTTCCGGCCGTCCGCATTTATGAAAGACTTTGTCAGCAGCATCGGGAAGCCGGGATCGGGGGCGGATGATTCGGCGAAGCCCTCGTAAAGCACCGGGAAAATGCCCGCGCCGTGAGCGCCCATTACGTCGGCCGCAAAGCTGTCCCCGCAGAACCAGACCTCCCCGGGCTCCAGTCCGGCTTTGATCAGGGCGATCTCAAACAGGCGGCGGTTCGGCTTGCGGATCATGTAATCGGCGGAGGATAGGACGAATTCAAAGCGGTTGTGGGGCAGGAGGCGGTCGACGCGGTTCCGGATGGCCTCCCCGGACCAGCCGTCTCGTGCGCAAGGGGCGTCAGGTCCAGCTCGATGCCCAGGTGCGCGAAGGCCAGCCGGTCGGCGGTGGTGCAGGGGATGTCGTAACCCAGCTCGTCCCGGACCCGGTCAACCTCGGCGAAGACCGCGTCGATCTCCCGCTGCACGTCCTCGACGGTACAGTGACGGGGATTCTTCACGGCGTGCTTCAGCAGCTCCCGGTTTCCCCGGAGGGAGTCCCAGCCCGGCTCGTACAGGATGGTGTGGCCGTAGTCGAAAAGGATCATGGCGGGGCGGTTCGGCATGGGGCGTGTCCTCCGGATGCTTTGCGGTTATTCCGACGGTATTATAGCAAAAAAACCGGAGGCGCGCAAGGGGAGCCGCAACTTCCACGAAAAATCTTTTCAAAAGTCTGGTTTTTTTATCGGAATCATCAAATTCTCCCTTGCAAAACCCGGGCGGGGATGGTATGATAAGGATGTATAATCTTTCATTTCCCTGGAGGGACCCATGAAAAAGACAATCTGCCTGCTGCTGAGCCTCATTCTGGCCGCGTCCGCCGTTTCCTGCTCGTCATCCACGGAAAACGCGGAGACGGACGGGTCCGGGGAGGCGCAGAACCCCTCCGCGTCTGTGGAACCGGAAGCGGAAACGGAGCCGGAAAAGCCGTTTCTCGACAATCTGCCCGATGATCTGAACTTTCAGGGCGAGATCTGCAACATGCTGATCCGCAGCGAGAGGATCGCCGACATGTTCCAGGAGGAGCTGACCGGTGAGGCCGTCGCCGACGCGCTCTACGACCGGGAGGTGCGGCTGGAGGACCGGCTGAACCTCGACTTCACCAACGTGACTCTGCCCTCCGATTCCGGCCAGTGGAAGAGCGCCATCGCCGGATCCGTACAGGCGGCGGACGGAGCCTACGACATCGTGTTCCCGGACTACTGGTGGGGCATCGAGTTGGGCGGGTACTACGCCAATCTGCTGGAGGCGCCTTATCTGGATTTCGCCGAGCCCTGGTGGTGCGCCGGATGGAACGACAACGACACCTTCTACGGCAAGCTCTACACCGCCGTGGGAGATTTCAGCCTGGATCTGGTGGTCAACACCGAGGCGGTCTTCTTCAACAAGCGGCTGATCGCGGACAACGGGCTGGAGGATCCCTATGAGCTGGTGAAGGAAGACCGCTGGACCTCAGACATGATCGTCAACATGAGCGAGACGGCCCTGCGGGACCTCAACGGCGACGGACGCTATT
>CACWLT010000428.1:1633-3205 GCA_902761695.1 uncultured Ruminococcus sp. | reverse complement strand
GTTGACAAACTGCTCCGAACGGCGTCCGTTGAACTCCTCCCGGGACACAGCCGCGCGGACCTCCCCGCCCTCGTTGCGGAACAGGCCCTTTTCGCAGAGGCGGCGGAGAACGGTGTAGGTGGTGGATTTCTTCCAGCCCAGGGCCGCTTCCGCCAGCTTCACCAGCTCTCCCGACGCAACGGGTTCGTTCTCCCAGATCAGATCCGCGAATTTCGCCTCGATTTCGCCCAGCGTGATGTCGTTCATGTCGATCCTCCGTTTTTACGGTTTACACAAAGTAGACTTTCTGCATATAGTTTACAACAGGTAAACCGATTTGTCAAGAGGGGCGCAGATATTTTTTGTCTTGAAAAATCAGGAAAACCGCCCCCGCAGACCGGTCCGGGATTTCCCTGCAAACGGAAAAAGCGGGTTTCCCCGCCGTTCCGCTGTCTGGGAGGGTCCGCCGCTCACCGGTTCTCCGCCAGCCAGATGGAAACACGGGACTGTATCTTCGCCGCGCATTCCTCGGCCGTTCCCACCCCGCCGAGGAAGGCCGACATTTCCTCATGGAGGATGGCGTAAATCTCGTCGCTCCCTGCTTCTTTGGCCGTGCAGCCCGCCTCGTCAAAGATCTTCACGTACTTGTCCCGGTCTTCTCTTGTGAACGTCGAGAGAATGCCGGGATATTCCATCTCGTCCTCGGTGATCGCCTGGGAAAGCGGACGGCTTGCGCCGTTGATTCCGTGATAGGCGTACAGGTCTTCAAACTGGGTGTCGTACCAGGAGGTTTTGGAGAAGCCGTCCCCCTTCTCGAGGAATTCGTCGAAGGTGGATTCGAGGGAGGGAATGCCGTTCAGTGCGCTTTTCCTTGTGAAGGACCTCCGGATCAGATCCCAGGCAAGGTCCGGCGACGCGCAGAAGGAGGTGATGACCGCGGCTTGCTGTGTACTCACGCAGATCCCCGCGCCCGCCCGCTTCACCGGGGTCGGATACCCGATCAACATCCAGTCCTTTGTTCCGAACGTGCTGATAAGTAATCGGATCCTGTCAACCCCGTTGAGTGTTCCGTTGTTGACGCCGATCGAGACCCGGATCTTGCCGGAAATCCGCGCTTCCGCCTGCCCGTCCCCGTCCAGCGATGCGTAGCGGGATTTGGAAGCGGCTTCCTCGTAGGACGGCAGGCTGTTCACATAGTTGAGATAGCGGATGAACACGGGATCGTCGAAGGAGCAGGTCCCCGCCTCCCGGTCGACGAACTCCATATACGCGCCGGGCCGGAGAAGGCTGTGTATATCCCGGTTGAGGCCGATCATGAACTCGCAGTCCTCCGGCAGCCCGTCGATGGTGTTGAGCACGTCCTCGAGGGTCCAGTAGCCCTGTTCGGCGTATTTTCCCAATAGCGCCGGGGTGGAGACGAGGGATTTGAGGGTGAAGGTGTCCGCCGTACCCCAGATCCCGCCCTGTCCGTCGTCGAACATCCGCTCCACGCAGTCGAAGAGGTTGTCCCGGTTCACCGTGTCGTCCGCTTCGATGAAGGGGGTGAGGTCCGTGTAAAGGCCCTTCTCCAAAAGCGGCGTGATGTGGATCGCG
>CACWLT010000428.1:0-1614 GCA_902761695.1 uncultured Ruminococcus sp. | reverse complement strand
TCACCATGTCCCGCGCCAGCTTGTCGTAACCGCCCCGCCAGTTCTCGTCCGTGTTGTATGCGCCGAAATCGTCCAGCACTACCTGCACGTCCGGGTGATCCTGCCGGAATTTGTTCACCGCGCTCGTCATGGATGTGGTGAGGCTGTCGAAGTAGGCGATCGTCAGGGTCTTCTCGTTCGTCAGGTCGATGTCCTCCCCGGGCCGGTAGACCGCCATGGTCCCTCCGGCATAGAACGCGCCGTTTTCGGCCTCGAGGAAGAACATCCGCCCACCCGCCGCGCCGACGAACTGGGATTCCGACCAGAGGATCCCGGAATTGACGTAGTTAAGAATCAGCTCCTTCCCCATGCCGTCCACCGTTTCACGATAACCCCAGACGCCGTCGTTCTCCCCGCATAAGAAGAGATACTCCCCGTCTCCGTCCCGCATGCTCCCGCTGACGTGGATGCGCTCTCCCGCCGATTTCGAGGATTTCAGAATTTCCGCCGCCTCGGGGTTCCCGTTCATGTAGGTGATCGCGGCGAAGATCCGCCCGTCCGGGGAGGCGAAAAGGCCGGAGATCTGCCCGCCCGATGAAATGTCGGGGACCACGGAGCCCCTCTTTTTTCCGTCCGGGGATAGGATCAGGATCTCCCGGTCCGAAGCAGCGTAAAGATCCCCTTCCCCGTCGGAGCGCAGGCCGGCGAGGGATAAGGGTCTCTGCGCGAACAGGCCGGAGATATCCTCGCCGAAGGTCCAGCTGTCGGTTTCAATCTCGTACCGGCTGAGCAGAATACGGCGATTGTCCCCGTCCGCCGAATAGACCGCGCAGGTGAGGCCGTCCCTGTCGAGCTCCCCGCAGCCGAGTCGATAACCCTCCCGCTCGTCGAGGATGGCCGCCGACGAGGAGGTTCCGTCCTCCGCGAGGGTGACGAGGGTACAGACGGCGTACTGGACCGATTCTTCTTCCTCGTCCTCCTCGTCTTCCGCGCCTTCCTTCTGCGCCGGGGCGGGAGCGTCCTCGAGTACGGTGGTGATATAGGTCAGCGTGCTTGTCTCCCCGTCCCACCACGGCCGGACGCCGGTGTTCAGCATCCCCGTGCTGTCCGCGCCGCTCACCCGGTCGTAGATATGGGTGAGAAGGCTGTCGTTGTTTTCCGTCTCCTCATCGGCGGGGGCGTTCTTCCGGCATCCGGCGAGGATCGGCAACTGCCCCGGAATCAGGGCGAAGGAGAGGAGCAGGGCAAGAAAGCGTCTGACGGTGCGTTTCATGGCGGCGTCCTTTCGCATAAAAATCCATTTACCCTATTATAACGTAAAACGCGGGCGTTTGTTACACGGAAAATGTAAAATATACGAATTTTGTACGGTGATTTTTTTCGTGAATTTTCCCGGATTGCGTAACGAATCCGGCTTTTTTTCGTTCTTATAAGTAAACCTGTTTTGGGAGGACTATGACCATGAAACGGATACTTGCTGTGATTCTGACGCTCGCGCTGCTGTTCGCGGGCTGTAGAAAGGGCACGGACAGGAAACAGGAGAACAACAACAAGCTCGAGGAATCCGTCGGAGAGCTGACGGAGGTGATCCCGTCGAAAGGGCGGACGGTGAAGAACATCGTCATCGGCGGAAGA
>CACWLT010000427.1 GCA_902761695.1 uncultured Ruminococcus sp. | reverse complement strand
GGAGCCGCCCGCGTTGATCTGCTGGCCGTCCAGCGTGACCGCGCGGATCTTCCATCCCCGTGCCCTTGCCGCGTCGGAGGCGTTGTCCAGCGTGTCGAACACCGCCAGCCGTCCCAGAAGGGATTTGACAATGGTCCTGTATTCCGGCGCGGAGGCGGTCAGATCGTCGCCCCAGCCGATGAACCCCCGGGCACGGTCCACACCGTCGTAATCCCGGCCCCGCTCCTGTGCCCGCACCGTTGTGACGGGATAGAAGGTGGCCCGACCGGCTCCGAAGCGCTTCAGGGCGGCGATGGCCTGCTTGGCGGCGGGCTCGTCCGCAGTGACAATGTTCTGCAGCGCGCCCCCGAGGGAGGTCTCGATGGCGGGGATATAGGCCTTCTCCACGGAAATCAGCGTGGAAAGCGGTCCCCGGATCCCCTCCAGCCGTCCCGCCGCGGATTCGTTCATGACGTACCGCACGGCGTTGTTGTAGCCGTCGAAATGCTCCAGCATCTTCGTCAGCGCCGCGATCCGGCTGTCGAGGGACGCGATGTCCGCCTGGGTCCGCCGCGCCTCGTTCTCCTGTGCGCCGGAGGCCTTCCGCAGCGCTTCGGTCTTCTCCCTTGACGCCGCCAGCTTTTTCTCGATCCGGGCGACCTCGTCCCGGTATCCCTTCACGGTTTCCTCGGCATCCGCGCAGATCCGGTCGCATTCCGCTATCTCCGCCGCGTATTTGTCCAGATCGGTTCCGATGGTCTCGGCCCGCTTCTTCTGATTCGATATATTGCTCTCCAGCACGTTCAGCCGCACCCGCAGATCCGTCAGCCGGTTTTCGGTGTCCTTCTGCCGGGCGAGGGAGGATTCCAGTTTGTCCTTCTTCTCGTGAACGGATTTTTCAAGGGATTCCAGCTGCTCCGTGTGGGCCGCCAGCTTCTCCTCCGCCTCCGCCGCTTCCCCCTCGATCTCGCCCATGCGGACCTTCAGGGCCTCCAGTCTTGCCTTCTCCTGTTCCCCGGCCGCCTGGGAGGATTCCGACAGAGCCGATTCGGATGCCAGCTCTCCCTCCGCGTGCTGCCGTTCCCGGTCGAGGAGCTTCGCCTCGGACGCGGCCGCATTCATGCGCTTTGTCACGTCCCCGACGGCCTCGCGGTTGCGGCGGGAGCTCTCCTTGTTGTCCCGGGACTGCTCGTAAAGCCGCTCGATGAGGGAGGAGGTCACCTTCAGCGAATCCTCCGCCATCTCCAGCTCATGGGCGGACAGGGCGGTGTCGTCGGTGCTCTTCTGTATGGCCGCCTTCAGCCGCGCGGCCTCGTAGAGCCAGAGGGAGATGTCGGTGTTCTTCTTCTCCGTGTAGAGCTCAAGATATTTCCGCGCCTTGGCCGCTTCCTTCTCCAGAGGACCCACCCGGGCCGCCAGCTCCGCCTCGATGTCCGCCACCCGCTCCATGTTGGCCTCGGTTTCAGCCAGCTTCTTTTCGGATTCCGTCTTTCTGTACCGGAACCTGGCGATACCCGCGCTCTCTTCAAAAACGCCGCGCCGGTCCTCGCTCTTGCGGGAGATGATCTCGGCGATGCGGCCCTGCCCCACGATGGAGTAGCCCTCCCGCCCTATGCCGGTGTTCATGAAGAGCTCGTAGATGTCCTTCAGACGGCATTTCCTGCGGTTGATGAAGTATTCGCTGTCCCCGCTCCGGTAGTACCGCCGGGTGACGCTTGACGTCGTCCGCGCCGGCGAAAATCACGTCCTCCATCTTGGAGCCGCGGATATTCTTCGGGGAAAGCTCCCCCAGCACCCAGCGCATGGCGTCGGTGATATTGGATTTTCCGCTTCCGTTGGGCCCGACGATCACCGTGGCCCCGCCGGAGAATTTCAGCACCGTCCGCTCGGGAAAGGATTTGAACCCGTGCAGCTCAAGGGTTTTTAAATACATGACGGATTCCCTCCCCCCGCTGTCGACAACTCGGATGATAATGTAATATTATACCGCGAAACCGTGGGATTTGCAATGAATTTCACTTTTTTTACACTGAATTTATTTTCTATTCTTATTTTGTTTTCCCCCCGGTACCCTGCCGCGGCGGAAATCTCCCCGGGAGCCGAAAAGACGGTAACGTCCGCGCGGTGCCCCTCTCCCCGGAGCGGGATCCCGGCTTCCGTTAAGGCCTTGTCGATGATCCGACCGTAGAGCCTGCTGCGGATGCGCTCCCCCATGGCGGGATGACGGGGACCGGCCGCGAAGGCTTCCTCTCCCGCGCCCTCCGGCAGCCCCATGCGGATCACCTCCACACCGCGCTCCGCGAAGACCGCAAGCACGTCCGCGCCCCGCTCCACGGCTTCCTCCTCCGTCAGGGGAACGTACTCCCCGCGCGTCAGCATGTCGTGCAGCTCCGTGTTCCGGAAAACGACCGTGGGATAGATCCGGGCGTATGCCGCGCCGCAGTCCGCGATGAACCGCGCCGTCTCCCGGTCGTCCTCGGCACCGGATCCCGGCAGGCCCAGCATCATCTGCCCCACCACGGGAAATCCCGCGTCAAGGAGCAGCCGCACGGCCCTTTGGCTGTCCTGTGCCGTATGTCCCCGCTTCGAGAGAGCCAGCACCCGGTCGGAGGAGGACTGGATCCCCAGCTCAGCGGCAGAAACGGTGTACCGGCACAGGACGGAAATGATCTCCGGGTCGATGAAATCGGGACGGGTGGAGAACCGGATCCCCCGGACCAGCCCCGCCCGGACGTATTCTTCCGCCATATCGAGCAGCGCCGTCATCCGCTCCCGCCCGATCCCCGTGAAGGATCCGCCGAAAAAGGCGATCTCCGCCTCCGCTCCCGCAAGGGTGGCCAGATGCGCCTCGATCACGCGCCGCGCCTCCCCTTCATCAAAAGAACGGACGCCCGAGATAGCGCGCTGATCGCAGAATACGCACTGCTTCGGGCATCCGAGATGCGGAACGAATACCGGTATGTTGACGTGCCTCATTCGGGGAGCTCTCCGAACAGGATCAGGGCTTCCCTGGCGGCGTGCTGTTCGGCCTCGCGCTTGGTCCGGGCGGTTCCCCTGCCGATGACGTTGGAGTTCAGCCGGGCCTCCACGGAGAACTGCTTGTTGTGGTCCGGCCCCTTGGCTTCCACCAGAACGTATTCCAGGATTTCCCCGTTCACCTGCTGGACGATCTGCTGCAGGGCGGTCTTGTAGTCCACATAGGCCCCCGCCTCCGTCACCAGCCCCACCTCCTTCGTCACGAAGGGCATGAGGAAGGCCGTGACCGTGTCGAAGGTCTCGCCCGT
>CACWLT010000426.1:5939-7587 GCA_902761695.1 uncultured Ruminococcus sp. | reverse complement strand
GGGGGAGTGGCATGTGCACCGGGACGCGGGCTCCATGCCGGATAACGGGATAAAAAGCCGCGTTGTCCGGGATTACAGAGAAGCCTTTCCCGACACCTTCCTGCTCATGCGGCGCCCCTTCCTTGCCGCCCGGGAGTACGGCTGCGGCCTCTACAACGATATGACCGGCGCCGTGGAGGATACCCTCGAATGGCTGGACTGGATCGCGAACGGGGACGGTCCGGAGGACGAGGAAGGGCTCGTGGTCCCCATGCCGGACGCCTGGAAAACGGTTCCGGTGGGCGGCGAGCTGACCTCGGGCATCCCCGTGGCGGATCAGCTGACCGTGGGAGAGAACCGTCGGAACCTCATCCGGATGCTCCGCCTGTCCCACGCCTCCTGGATCGGCCCCCACAGCTTCGCCGACCTGAAGGAAGAGGTGCCAAAGGACGCGCTGTCTCAGGTGCTGCGCAATCTGGGATACCGCCTCCGCGCGGACGAATGCCGCATTTCCGGAAAGGAAATCACCCTGACCCTTGTCAACGACGGCACCGCCCCCTTCTATTTCCCCTGGCCGGTTCTTCTGCGCCTGACCGGAGCGGAGGGGAGCGAAACGATCCTCAAAGCGGACCTGGATATCCGCACCGTCCTCCCCGGCAGCCCCGTCTCCGTCTCCGTTCCCATCCCCCGGGAGGCCGCCGGATGGACCCGGATCGAGACAGGCATCGCTGATCCCGTGACCGGAGAACCCGCCGTCCGCCTCGCCATGGAGACGGAAGTACGGAACGGTTGGCATCTGCTGGTGTCGAGAGCCGAATAATCGAACACTGGCCGGTCCGCTCTCCATTATTTTCGCTCCGCCAGCAAACAAAAGCTCGCCGGAATCGGTATCCGATGCCTGAAAGCCAGGTTGATAAGGAGTTCCGGAAGCTTCTCGTCTGAAAACCGACGTATAGTCTGCTGTCGCATTCATAAAAATCCCTCAGCAGGGAAGAAAGACCACACCGGAGGTAGCGTTATGACAATCCCTCGCCCCGAGCATCCCCGCCCGCAGTTCGTCCGCGATACATGGATGAACCTCAACGGAACCTGGGACTTTCTCTTTGACTTCGGCAATTCCGGCCGGGACCGGGAGCTGTGGAAGGACGAAAATCTGACCGCGGCTATGAAGTCCTCCCCCATGCCCACGAAAATCACCGTCCCCTTCTGCCCGGAGAGCCGCCTGTCCGGCATCGGCTATACGGACTGGATCTCCGCCGTCTGGTACCGCCGCACCTTCCGCCTGGAGCCGGAGCAGACCGCAGGGCGTGTACTCCTTCATTTCGGCGCGGTGGATTATCACGCCGTCGTATGGATCAATGGGAAGAAGGCCGGGGAGCACAAGGGCGGGTATTCCTCCTTCCGCTTCGATATCTCGGCCCTCGTCACCCCCGGCGAGAATACCGTCGTCGTGTACGCCGAGGACGACAACCGGAGCGGCGTCCAGCCCTGCGGCAAGCAGTCCACCCTCTACCAGTCCCACGCCTGCAGCTACACGAGAACCACTGGCATCTGGCAGACCGTCTGGCTGGAATTCACCCCCGCGGACGCCATCGACTACGCGAAGCTCACCCCCCTCGTTTCCGCCCGCTCCCTCCTCATCGACGCGGAGACCACCGGCGGTAAAACC
>CACWLT010000426.1:4735-5886 GCA_902761695.1 uncultured Ruminococcus sp. | reverse complement strand
TGGGAGGCTGGGGTGCCGGAGCTCTACGACCTGATCCTCACCCTGGACGGGGAAGACACCGTGAAGAGCTATTTCGGCATGCGGACGGTGGAACTGAAGAAAAACGGCATCTGGCTCAACGGCCATCCCCTGTTTATGCGGACCGTGCTGGACCAGGGCTTCAACCCCGAGGGCATCTACACCGCACCCGACGATGATTTCCTCCGCCGTGACATCGAGCTCTCCATGGACCTGGGCATGAACGGCGCAAGACTCCACCAGCGGGTGTTCGAGGAGAGGACCCTCTACTGGGCGGACCGTCTGGGCTATCTGGTCTGGGGCGAATACGCCGACGGACATGCCCTGAACGACGCCGGGGGGATCGCCTCCTTCCTGCCCGAGTGGATGGAGACCGTCCGCCGGGACTACTCCCACCCCTCGATCATCGGCTGGTGCCCGGAGAACGAATCCTACTGGGCGCACGACGTCAACCCCATCTGCCAGGAGGTCTACTACGCCGTGACCAAAGAGATGGATCCCACCCGCCCCGTCATCGACTCCTCCGGCGGCGTCCATTTCGTCACGGATATGTACGACATCCACGACTACGAGCAGGACCCCGTGAAGCTCAAAGCCAGCCTGGACAAGATGCTCGAGGATCCGGACTACGTCCACAACCCCATCCATCAGGAGCAGTTAAAGCAGAACATCTTCAAGGGTCAGCCCGTGTGGGTGTCCGAATACGGCGGCACCTTCTGGAATCCGGACGAGCCCGGCGGATGGGGCTACGGCAGCACCCCGGCGTCGGAGGAAGCCTTTGCGGACCGGTACTGCGGCCTGACCGGCGTGCTGCTGGACAATCCCCGGATCTGCGGCTTCTGCTATACCCAGCTCACCGACATCGAGCAGGAGCAGAACGGCCTCTATAAATACGACCGCAGCCGCAAATTCAGCGACGAAATCTACGACCGTATCCGCGAGGCCAATGTCAGACGCGCCGCCATGGAGTCGGATACCTGATCCCGAAGCCGCAAAACTGACACACAGACCGGAGGACCTATGTATTATCTCATCAAGGAATCCCTGACGCCCTGCGCGCCGGAGGAGATCCGGAACACCGGCGGCGTCCAGTACGTGGCCGTGCTGACCGGGGAGGAGTGGCGGACAAGGCG
>CACWLT010000426.1:0-4711 GCA_902761695.1 uncultured Ruminococcus sp. | reverse complement strand
ATATGGTGATCGATCTGGACATGGACACCGCCCATCCCGTGGACACCAAGGCCGTGGTCAACCTGGACTCCCTGACCGGCACCTTCTCCATCCCCGACCGGGCGCAGATCGGAGGCCCCCGCCGCAACTTCTCCTTTGCCCTGGACGAAAAGGGCATCATCCTGGTGGACGACACCGGCTACGCGGAGACCCTGGTGCGGGAGATCGCCCAAAAGAAGAAATGGAAGCTGCCCGGGCTGGAGCGTTTTCTCTATGATCTCCTCGAGCTGACCATCGCCGGGGACCTGACCCTGCTGGAGGAGACGGAGCACCGCCTGAATCGGGTGGAGGAATCCATCCTCGAGGGAGAGGACGGCCGCGTGCCCCCGGAGCTGAACGACATCCGCGGGGACCTTCTGGACCTGAAGCTCCACTACGGCCAGCTCATCGATCTGAGCCAGGAGCTGGAGGAGAACGAAAACGGCTTCTTCCGGGACGAAAACCTCCGGTATTTCCACATGTTCACCGAGCGGGTGATCCGCCTCAGAGAGACCGTCACCGGCCAGCGGGAATACGTGACCCAGCTGCGGGAGCTGGTGCAGAGCCAGCTGGACGTGCGCCAGAACCGCATCATGACGGTGCTGACGGTCATCACCTCCATCTTTCTGCCCCTGACCCTCATCGCGGGCTGGTACGGCATGAACTTCCGCTATATGCCGGAGCTGGAGTGGCGTTACGCCTATCCTACGGTGATCGTATTGTGCGTCCTCATCGTGGTCGTCTGCATCCTCTGGTTCAAAAAGAAAAAGTGGCTCTGACGCGGAAAGGAGATCCGACATGACAAACGTATTCGACATCACGTCCTATGGTGCTGTGGGCGACGGCCGGATCGACTGCACCGAAGCCATCCGGAAAGCCCTTGCGGACGCGGCGGCTGTCGAGGGGACGGTGGTGGTTCCCCCGGGACGCTATCTGACCGGCCCGCTGAAAATGGGGAAACGCACCAGGCTCGAAGGGTATTCCGCGTGGAACTTCCGGGCGGACGGCGCATCGGTGTTCATCCTGAACGACCCGGAGGCGGTCTGCCTGCTGGACATCACCGGAGCCTTCGGCTGCGCCGTGTGTGGCATGTGCTTCGACGGCGGACGGCTGGGGGAGAACGTCCACGGCATCTATCTCCGCTGGGACCGCTACAACGGCGGCAGCGAGGAGGACACCCCGGCCATCGACGACTGCCGCGTGGGGAATTTCACCGGCGACGGCGTGCATCTCGAGCATATCTGGTGCTTCTCGATCCGCCATTCCATGCTTCACCGCAACGGCGGCGCGGGGCTGTACATCGACGGATGGGACGCCTTCATCATTGACAACTGGTTCACCGCCAACCGGCACGGCGGCATTCTGGGCGGCCCCTGCACCGCGTCCATCACCGCCACGGGCAACCGTGTGGAGTGGAACCGGGAGGCCGGATTCCGCTTCATCAACGGAGATTCCGTCAACATCACCGGGAATTTCTTCGACCGCTCGTTCGGTCCCGCCCTGTGGCTGGGAGGGGAAGGGCAGTTCCGTGACGCGGCGAACACCTTCAAATGGGGTGTCAACGACGACGGCGGCGGAACGAAGAGCCCGGACTACGACGTCTGTCTCAAAAATTCCGAGGCCGTGATCGTGCAGAGCAACGCCATGTACGAGGGCGCCATGAAGGACAGCATTGTCTATGACGGGGCGGGGAACTGCGTCATCCGGGACAACCTGTCCCACCATACAAGCTGATTTTCAAAGCTCCGGCGGAACCATCCCCGGGGCTTTTGTCATTTTTTCACGAAATTCCGCTTTACAGGACAGTCGGATTGTGCTATACTGGATATGATAAGCCGTCCGCAACCGGAAAATACGCAACGGACCGGCGAACCGAGAGGAGAAAACAGCTATGAAGTCAACGGATATTCTCAGAAAGAAGGGCGCGATCCTTCTGGCGGCGTCCCTGCTTCTGACGGCGTGGTCCGGGTGCAGCAGCGCGACGTCCGGGGAGGAAACCGCCGCCGCAGAAGAGGCCCGGCCCGTCGACGCGCAGCAGCAGGTCCCGGAGACGGAGGAGGAGACCCAGTACCCGAAGGACCATCTCCCGGATGATCTGGACTACGGCGGAACCACCTTCTCCGTGTTCGGCTGGTCCGGCCCCGTTCTTGTGGAGTTCTATGTGGATGAGCAGAACGGGGAGATCGTCAACGACGCCATCTACGCCCGGAACATGGCGGTGGAGGAGCGGATGAACATCGCCCTGGAATACCGGCTCGAGCCCGGCGCCTTCGACCAGCGGAACGCCTGGGTGCAGGCCCTGAGCAGCAGCATCACGGCGGGGGACGGCGCCTACGACATCTCGGGCGGCTATTCCATGGCGGGAGCTTCGCTTGCGTCGAAGGGCATGTGCCTGCCGCTGAACGATCAGAAGTATCTGGATTTCTCCATGCCCTGGTGGCCGTCGTCCCTCCTGGATGAGGCTACCTGCGGCGGACGGCTGTACTTCTGCTCCGGCGACATCTCCACCTACATGATCTACTACCTCTACGGCGTGTACTTCAATCAGGAAATGCTCGGGGAGTATGATCTGGAGAGCCCCTACGACCTCGTGCAGAGCGGCGCGTGGACTCTGGACAAATTGAGCTCCATGGCCACGGGCGTCTATACCGACTTAAACGGCGACGGGAAGAAGGGCTTTGAGGACCGCCTCGGCTACATCACCTACTCGATTTACGTGGACCCCTATTTCTTCAGCTGCGGCCTGCGCACTACGGAGAAGGACGAGAACGACATCCCTCATCTCTCCCCCCTGTTCAGCGGCGAAAAGGCCCACAGCGTACTGGAGAAGGTGGTGGCCATGGTCAGCGAGGAGGCCTGCATGGTGGCCAACGGCGCGGAGCAGATCGAGCCCTCCTACGCCGTCNNGAGCTCACCTACGCGGTCAACTACCTCCGCGACGTGGAGTTCACCTACGGCATCGTGCCCTATCCCAAGTACGACGAGGAGCAGAGCCAGTACGTGACCATCACGTCCTTCCCCTACACCCTCTACGGCATACCGATCGACGCGCGGGATCCCGACATGTCCGCGGCGGTGCTGGAGGCCATGGCGTCGGAGAGTTACCGCACCGTGTCGCCCGCCCTGTTCGAGAACGCCTTCAAGGTCAAGTACGCCCAGGATATGCAGTCGTCCCTCATGTACGACCTGATCCGCTCCACCGTGTCCTTCGACTTCGGCCGCGTGTTCAACAACGATCTGGGAGGGCTGACCTACTCCCTCTTCCGCACCGCCGTGGTCAGCCAGAACACCAACTGGGCCTCCACCGTCAAGTCCAACGAAAAGGTTCTGACCAAGCAGATCGAGAAGCTGACGAAGGCTCTGCTGGGCGAATGAGCCTGACAGGGAACAGCCTGATCTGAATATCACGCCGTCCGGGACAGGTTCCGACGAATCCGGAATCCGCCCGGGCCTTTTCTTCCATCAGCTCCAGGGCTCCGCTGAGCCATTTTCTCTGGCGGATCTGCCGGTTGGCGTTGGTCCCGTCGGCCACGCTCATGCGGCTCCGCACATAGAGCTCCGCCTGCTTTCCATGCAGCTTCAGGGTTTTCCCCGCCGCCATTTCCGGATCCAGGGCGCTGAAGTCGTCTTCCATCGTCACCGTCACCCCGCCCAGCAGATCATTGATCGTGTTGACAGAGGCATAATCCGTCTGGATGTACAGATCCACGTCCAGGTTATCCAGGTAATGGCCTGCCGCCTCCACCGCGTTCTGCGCGCAGTCCGTCTGGTTCGCGCCGTATGCGTGGCTCAGGCAGATCTGCAGATCCCGGTATCCGCCGTCCTGCCCGGTGATGGTCAGTAAATGGATCCGGGCGACGGTATCCCGCTCAATCTGAAGCTGGCGCACGGTCTTTCCCTCATGGTCGATCACCAGAAGGATCATCAGGTCCGACTGGCCGCCGTCCCGGAATCCTTCCTGGGGCTTTGTCAGATCCCTGTCGATGCCCATCAGCAGCACCGTGGTCAGATCGGTCTTCTTGTAGTAGGTTTTTCCGCGATGGATCTTCTCCTCGTATCGCCCGAACCCCTCGGTCATTTCGCTCCGCTGCTCCGGCGCCTGGCTCCCCTCGATCATTCTCCCGACAAAATAGATCCCCGCTGCCAGCAGAACCAGCACGGCCAGAAAAATCAGGGCTTTCTGCGGGCTTCTTTGTCCGCGGTCCCTCAAACCGGCACCCTCTTTCCCTGCATGATCATTCGCGGCGTTTCTTCCATCATCTGCCAGGCCGCCTTCTCGCCCAGCAGCTTCTTCAGAACATCCCAGGCCTCGCCCATGTTGGGCGCCCGGTTATTCACGTTATGCATATCGCTGGCCACAACGTCGATCATTCCGCCCTTCAGCACCCTTCGGGCCCACCGGTCGCCCATCATGCCCCGGGCCCGGATCACGGTGGCCGCGTTCATCTGGCACAGGGCGCCAAGATCCCGCAGCTCCGCCAGACGGTTCATATCGTCTCTCAGGCACAGATACCGTTCCACATGGGCCACTGTCACCATGAACCCCGCGTTGGTCATCTCACGGATCCCGTGGGTCAGCGTGATCCAGTCCGTCTCCGGCAGAAATTCCATCAGCACCCAGTCCGTGGCCGCCAGGGTTGGCAGCAGGCCGCCCACCGTCCAGCTCAGAGCCTCGGAGGAATACATGATCTCG
>CACWLT010000425.1 GCA_902761695.1 uncultured Ruminococcus sp. | reverse complement strand
CTCGGAAGCGGACTGAACCGTATCCTTGTCGAGAGCGGCGCGCTCCACGGACAGGATGAAGTTTGCCGTGGAGAGGAGCGTATAGTCATCGGAGGCCGGAGTGTCGGTCGTGGGCTGCGTCCCGGTGAAGAGTGCGATCTCGCAGACGGTTCGCCCGGCAACAGAGGTCATCTGCTCCGTAATCTCGGCTGTGACTGTTCTTCCTTCCACAGTCGCTTCATAGGAAAAGCCGTGCCCGTCCGGTTTCGTTCCGCGGATCTCCGCCTGAGTGCCGGAGGGAAGAACTATATCTCCATCACGGCTCATCAGCTGAAAGATCAGCGTCCGGCTCCCCGCGTCGTACTGGCTGACGTGAACGACGGGACACACCTCTCCGGGGGACACGTCAAGCGGAATCTGTCGTGTCAGCATTATCCCGGACCTCCTTTTTCATGATACTTACTGTAAACTCATCGGTGCAGAGCCATTCTCCCTCGAGCGGGAAAAGGACCGCGCACACGACCTTTCCGGGGCATTCCGTCATGTCAGAGCCGACATCGATGGAGAGTAGATCCCCATCAACGGAGCATGGGACAGAGAAGCCGTTTTTGTCCGGGCGGGAGAAGCACAGCTCGGCGGGAGTGTCGGCTGGGAGGGTGCATGGCGCCCCATCATCCGTCAGGCGGATCAGCAAAGCCTTTTCCCCCGTCTCATACTGCTTGAAACGAAGACGGTGCCGCTTCCCGCCCGGCCTGATCTGAAGATCGATATTTCTCGTGACCATCAGGATCCTCCCGTTCTGTACGCCGCCCGTTCCACAAGCAGATAGAAGTTTTCCGTGCTGACGCGGGTGTCCCCGGAGACCAGCTCCAATTCGCACTCAACCTTCCCCGCGCAGGCAGTCATATCGGCAGACACGACCACAAGCAGTTTGCTCCCCACGACATCGCAGGGAGTAGAGGCGAAACTCGAACGTCCGCGCCCCCGTCTCGTACTGGCTTACGTGTGTAAAGGGCGAAATCCCGCCGGGCGTCATTCTGAGTTCGAGGGTGTTTGTGATCATGCTTCCGCCTCGTTCAAAATCGTCTGAGCGAGAGCGGTAACCGCTGCCGCCGTGGCGATCTCGCCGTCATCCGAAAGCACAAAATTCTCGCGGATGTTGTCCGCGGTGACCTTGCGGGTCTTTTCGTCCACCACACTGTACGTGACGGAAATCCTGTACCCCGCGCTGTCGTTCCATACCGTAACCGATGTGACCTTTTTCATGAGAGTTTCGCCTCCGTTTCATTTTGGATATATTCTGCCGCTGAAGCCCCGTAATCCGGGACAACATCGGTCTGGCTGAAATCAATACCGGGATCATCGACGCTTGAACGTATGCCATCAAGCCGGAGCTGGGAGAAATCATACTGTCGAGCCTTGACCTCCCACCCGAACCGCAGACCGGGTGCGCCGCTTACAGTAAAGCTGTGAAGACCGCGGTCTGTGACCCACAGCTCCCCTGAGCCGTATTTCTGCAGAAAGACCTGATACTGACTGGTCTCCACGGTTTCCTCAAACACGGGATCAATGTCGATGATGCACGTTCCGTCCGAGCCGATCAGGCCTTCCCCGACGTCCCCGAACATGGGGCTTGCCGTCTCATAGCAGTACAGCTTCCGGTCGCCGAAATCCTCTGTTCCTGCCACCCGGCTTTTTGTACCGCTACAGGTGAAGTTCTCAAACACATTGAAATTACCATGGACGTTGTGATGTCCAATCGAGGTTCCGTTTGAGCCCTTCAGTGTTTCGATGATTTCGTAACCATTGATCCAGTTATTAGCCCCGTTCCCCGCAAAAAAGGTCCACCAGTTGTCTTCGTTGTTGACGCGGACGCTGTTACGGGAATTCAAATAGCATCGGAACTGAGGGGCATGGTCTACGCCGCTGACCTGGTCTTCTTTACTGGCAAGATAGGCGGCGATGGCGGCATCTTGATAGATGCAGAGCTTGCCGTCTTCGAGGGAAATGGCGCGCCGGTCGTAGAAATCTGTGTTATGCTTGGAGTCAACGGAGATGCCCCTTTTCCCGATGTAGACGTTGGTGTCCTCGTTGGTGGATGCCGGGATTATGACTGGCGTTCGGAAGGTAAGGGCTTCCTCGCCAATGGTGAAACCGCCAATCTGACCTTCGTCGGAGGTGATCTCTCCGGAGAATTCCCCGTCGATAGCGATCAGCTTTCCGTCCGTCGTGATCTGCACGTTGTTGTTCGCCGTGACCTGCCCGTTGAGGTTTATGGCTCCGCTGTCCAAGTCGATGAGGACATTCCCGGAAGCGTCGGAAATGGAACCGGTCTTCAGAAGAGCGGTGCTGAGCGTTCCCGTCGTGATGAAATCCGCGACAAACTGCCCGTCCAGTGTCCAGGCAGATCGGTAGGGACCATTGTATCCGGAAGAGGAGAAACCGATGCCGTTCTGGTTGATCCGGAGGACCTTTACGGCTGTGCTGATTGAATCCGTATCCAGGATGAGGATCTCGTTGGGCTGCCCGTTAGCGTTTGTGTTGATGACCACATGGCCGCCGAGACCGCCGGAGATAAGTGAGGTGGCGTGCGCCGTGATCCGCTGGATGTCCGTGAGCGTTAGGGCTTCTTTCTGCAGCTCCTCTGAGATGGCCTTGATGGTATCCGTTAGGTTTGCCCGGATCTCGCCGACGGTCATTTTGTCGTACCGGTCGAGGAGGACGTTGTAGGTGACGGAGACGATCTTCGCCTGATTCTCCACGCCGAGGGCACGGTGTACTACGGAGACGGTGTCGCAGAG
>CACWLT010000424.1:456-2348 GCA_902761695.1 uncultured Ruminococcus sp. | reverse complement strand
AGGCGGAGGTGATCCGGGAAGCCCTGCGGAAATACGGCTACCGGACCCACATCGACTCCCCCACCAACCAGGTCTTCGTGGTCATGCGCAATGATCAGATGGAGAAGCTGGCGGAGCGGGTGGTCTTCACCTTCTGGGAGAAGCTGGACGAGGAGACCTCCGTGATCCGCCTCTGCACCAGCTGGGCCACGAAACCGGAGGCGGTGGAAGCGCTCTGCTCGATCCTCGGAGAGCTGGCGTCATGAGGGCGCGGGTCATCGCGACAAAGCGGGATCTCATCGAGACGGTCGGTGAATGGGGGATCGTGCCCCTGTTCCGGAACCGGATCCCCGGCTTTTCCGTAGAGGAGCACGCCGCCCCGTCCGTCTGGTTCGGATCGGAGGAGGGCGTCTGGGAGTGGAAGGGGCCGGTGATCCGGGAGAGCGGATGCGCCTACGGGAAGTTCTTCGGGAACAAGGCGGCCTTCGTCTCGGCGGAGCTCTTTACGGATCTGGCTAATCTGCGGCGGGACGGATACGACTTCGACGCCAGGTACGACGACGGTCTGGCTTCGGCGGGGGATCTCTATCTCTACAATCTGTTGAACGACAACGCCCCCGTTCTGACAGGCACCCTGCGGGAGATCGGGAATTACCGGAAGAGCGCGGAGGGCGGAAAGACCGGCTTTGAAACCAGGATCACCCGGCTGGAGCGGCAGTGCTACGTCATCATCCGGGATTTCGTCTATCTGAAGGACAAGCACGGAAATCCCTACGGCTGGGGCGTCGCGGAGTACACCACCCCGGAGCGGGAATTCGGCGCGGCGTTCACGGGGGCCGTCTATCAGCGGGAACCGGCGGAATCGGGGGAGCGGATCCTCGCCCGCCTCCGGAAGCTGCTGCCGGGGACACCGGAAGGAGAACTGGTGCGGTTCCTCATGGGAAAGGAGAGCGGGCATGTTCAGGGATAAGATCGCGGTAATCACCGGCGGCTGCCACGGCATAGGGCTTGCGGCGGCACGGGCATTCCGGCGGGAGGGCGCGGTCCCGGTGGTGGTCGACGTGAATCCCGGCGCGGATTTCATCGGGGACATCGGGGACCGGGAGACGCTGGAGCGCTTCGCGGACCGGATCAGAGAGCAATACGGCCGGGCAGACTATCTTGTGAACAACGTCCCGCCTCCGATGCGGGGGATCCGGGACTGCACCTGGGAGGAGTTTGAGCGGGCGATGCGGGTGGGGGTCACGGCTCCCTTTTATCTGACGAAGCTGCTGCTCCCCCTGTTTTCCGACGGGGCGGCGGTGGTCAATATCTCGTCCTCCCGGGACAGGCAGAGCCAGCCGCAGACCGAGAGCTACACGGCCGCCAAGGGGGGAATCGCCGCGCTGACCCATGCCATGGCGGTATCCCTGGGGCCGCGGATCCGGGTCAATTCCGTCTCACCGGGGTGGATCGACACGGAATACCGGGCGTATGACGGTCCGGATGCGCTCCAGCAGCCGGCGGGACGGGTGGGCAATCCGGACGACATAGCGGAGCTGATCCTGTTTCTCTGCTCGGAGAAGGCGGGCTTTATCACGGGAGAAAACATCTGCGCGGACGGCGGCATGACGAAGCTGATGATCTACCACGGGGATCACGGCTGGACAATGGAGAGCTGAAAGGAGCGGCAAATCATGAAGGAGCGGGAATTCATCGTTGAACGGGACGGAAAACGTATTTTCACCGTTCTGCGGGCGGAGGAGGGGGAGGGGAAGCGGCCCGTGCTGATCCTGTCCCACGGCTACGGCGGAGACGGGCGCGGCGAGGAGGGCTTTGCGCGGTACTTCGCGGAGCGGGGATTTCTGACCTGCGCCGTGGATTTCGCCGGGGGAGGCCGGGGAAGCCGCAGCGACGGGGAGACCTGGGAGATG
>CACWLT010000424.1:0-418 GCA_902761695.1 uncultured Ruminococcus sp. | reverse complement strand
CCTATTTGGAGGGTTTCAATTTGAAAATGCTGGACGAGGCGGACGGGGAGCGGCTGTTCCTGTTCGGCGAGAGCCAGGGGGGATTTGTGTCCACCGTGGCGGCGTCCGGACGTCCCGACGAGGTGGCAGGACTTGCCGCGCTGTTCCCGGCCTATGTGATCCCGGACGACACGAAGAAGCGCGTGCCGGATCCGGAGCATATCCCGGAGCGGATGGAGGTTATGGGCATGACGCTTGGGGCTGTCTATCACCGGGACGCCCTGAACTGCGACATATACGGCCTGATGAAGCGCTATCCGGGACCGGTCCTGCTGCTCCACGGCACGGCGGACACTCTTGTCCCCATCGCCTATTCCGAGCGGGCGGCACAGACTTTCCCCCATGCCCGTCTGATCCGGATCGACGGGGCGGGCCACGG
>CACWLT010000423.1 GCA_902761695.1 uncultured Ruminococcus sp. | reverse complement strand
GTAATATAACTGTAATATAGCGCCTCCCGCCCTCCCCCGCTTGACAAATCCCGCCCGGGAGGGTACAATGAAAAAAACGAAAAAAAGGCACCGAACCCGAAAGGAGACCACCATGAACATTCAGAAAATCGAGCGGACCTGCGAGAGCTGGCTCGCCAACCGGGAAATGACCGGCGGCATCCTCATCGTCCGCAGAGGGCATGAGATCCTGTACCGGCAGACCTTCGGACACGCCGACACCGCCGCCCGCCGTCCCGTGGCCTTCACCGACCTGTGGCGCATGATGTCCATGACCAAGCCCGTCACCGCCGCCGCCGTCATGCAGCTGGCCGAGCGGGGACTTCTGGACATCGACCGCCCCGTGTCCGACTGGCTGCCCGCCTTCGGTTCCCCTCGTGTGGCCGACGACGAGAGGTATCGCGGGGAGGATCCCTTCCTGAACCGGAGCGCATTCACCCCCGACAGCGTCCGGACCGTTCCCGCTTCCCGCCCCATGACGCCCCGGGATCTGCTGACCCATACCTCCGGCCTGGAGCAGGGACCGGTGGGCCAGATGTGCGGCGCGTTCCGGGGGGAACGGCAGACCCTCGCCGACGTGGTGGACCATTACGCCGCCTGGCCCCTGGATTTCGACCCCGGAACCCAGACCGGCTATTCCCCCCAGGCGGGCTTCGATGTCCTTCTGCGACTGGTGGAGGTCGTCTCCGGCATGCCCGCAGAGGAGTATCTGAGGAAAAACCTCTTCGATCCCCTGGAGATGGAGAACGCCTGCTTCTTCCCCTCGCCCGAGCAGCTGTCCAGAACCGTTGCCCTGGTGCGGCGGGAGAACGGCGAGCTTCTGGACGTGACGAAGGAGGGGGAGGTATACTGCCATCTTGCCCCCCTGGGATCCTCCTACACGGCAGGCGGCGCGGGCCTTTACGCGTCCATCGAGGATTACGACCGTTTCACCGGGATGCTGGCGTCGGAGGGCGAGCGGGGCGGCGTCCGGGTCCTGAAGGCGGAGACCGTGCGTCTCATGCGGACCGAGGCCCCGTACATGATGATCCGCAAGGACCCCGCTCTGGCCGGCAGTCCCTGTCCACCCGGCTCCTTCGGCTGGAGCGGCGCGTTCGGCACCCATTTCGTCGTCTCCCCTGTGGACGGCACCGCCTTCACCTGGGTCACCAACCGCACCGACCTCAACGGCTCCTCCTCCTACATCAGCGCGAAAATGGAAGAGCTGGTGTTCGGAGACTGACCTCCATGCAGCCCGGACAATGAGGGAGAAGGAACAGGCAAGTCAGCAATAACCAATGTCTCTTCTAAAAGAATCACATGCTTCAAACGGACACTCCTTCCACCGCAAGCGGTCTCCCTCCCTCTGAGGGGGAGGCAGGAAGACATCCCGCGCCTGAGGCTCCTTCCCAGAGGGAGCTGTCAGCTGTGCTGACTGAGGGAGTGTCTGAAAGGGTTTATCAATAAGACAGCGAACTAAGGTCAGAATGCAGATTTGCTGACGTAAAGCCATCATTGCGCCTCCAACCCCATCAAAAAAGGACCGTCCTCTGAAAGACGGCCCTTTTTCTGTTCTCTCATCCGGGTTTAAAACGCCCGGTTTTGCCTGTCTTACTGAGCCAGCACCGCGGCGCCGATGATGCCCGCGTCGTTGCCGAGCTTGGCGATCCTGATGTCGGTCCTCGGCGTGCCCTCGCGGGAGTAGGTTTCCTTCCAGACCTTTTCCAGAAGAGGCTTGGTCAGATACTCACCCTCGTTGCAGATGCCGCCGCCGATGGAGAGCACGTTGGGCTGGAAGATGTTGATGATGTTGGCCACGCCCACCGCCAGATAGGAGATGTATTCGTCCACCACCTCGGCCGCAACCTCGTCGCCCTGCTTCATGGCCGCGAACGCCGTCCGCGCGGAAACCTTCGAGATGTCGCCGCCGATCATGTCCTCCATGATGGTCTTCCGTCCGGCCTCCCGGGCATCCTTCAGTCTGTCCTTCGTGATGTTGACAAGACCCGTGGCGGAGGAATAAGCCTCCCAGCAGCCCTTGCGTCCGCAGGTGCAGGGACGCCCGCCGGTCTGAATCACCGTGTGGCCAAGCTCAGCTCCGGCGAAGTTGAATCCGGAATAGACCTTGTTGTCGATGATGATGCCGCCGCCGAGGCCCGTGCCCAGGGTGATCATCACGGAGAAGGGTACGCCCGCCGCAACGCCCGCAACCGCTTCCGCCTTGGCCGCTGCGTTGGCATCGTTCTCAATGTGGACCGGCTTGCCGTCCAGCAGAGCGGAGAGCTTGTCCGCCATGGGATAGTGCAGGAAGGGGATGTTGTTGGAGTATTCCACATAGCCGGTCTCGCTGTTGGCCGTACCGGGAGTCGCCACACCGGCGTAGGCCACATCGTCCAGGGTCAGGCCGCATTCCGCCAGCAGCTTTTTGGAGAGGGCAGCCATGTCCGCAATGATGGCGTCGCCGCCGCGCTCCGGAAGCGTGGGGGTGGACCCCTTCTTGATGATCTCAAATTTCTCGTTTACAATACCGATGGCAATGTTGGTGCCGCCGAGGTCAACGCCGATGTAAACCATAATGATACCTGCCTTTTTGTGTGAATACGCCCGGGATACCCCCGCGCATTTTTTCTTATTATATAGGAGAAACCCCGCTTTTGTCAACAGATTTCCGTGAATTCGTACAAAAAAACCGCGGAGTCGTCCCCCCGCGATTTTTGTCCGGATTTACAAAACCATCGTGATCTGCCCCACCGCGTGCGCCGGAAGCGGAGCCGTGACGACCGTGCCACTGACGTCGCAGTCCCCGACCTTCTTCCCGGTCAGATCCGTCAGACAGGCCGCCTTCACCGCCGTACCTGCGTCAACCGTCATGACACCCGCTTCGTCGGATACGGAGTAAAACCGCGCCGTCAGCGTGTCCCCCTCCGCATAGACCGCCGAGAG
>CACWLT010000422.1:1971-3070 GCA_902761695.1 uncultured Ruminococcus sp. | reverse complement strand
GTTCTGGAAGCGCCCGCCACAAATGAAGTTGAGAGATTCTGCGATTTTATCCGGACCCGCCTGAAGGAGGACCGGATCGACACGCTGGTGCTGCTGACGCGGTACCGCTTTGCCTTCCCCTCCCATCCCGAATGCGCGTCCGCGGATCCCCTGACCCGGGCCGACGCGGAGAAGATCGCCGCCGCCTGCCGGGAATCCGGGATCCGGCTGATTCCGAAGATGAATCTGCTGGGGCATCAGACGGGGCAGGAAACGGCCGAGGGACTGCTGCGGGCTCATCCGGAGCTGGACGAGACGCCCGATCAGGAGACGGTGGAATATTGCCGCAGTCTCTGCCCTTCCCATCCGGACGCGCTGCCGCTCGTTCTGGATCTGGTGGACGACATGGCGGAGGCCTTCGGCGCGGACGGGTTCCACATGGGGCTGGACGAGGTCTTCGAGATCTGCAAGTGCCCCCGCTGCCGGGACAAGAATCCCGCCGAGGTGTTCGCCGCCTGGGTCAATTCTATCGCGGAGCATCTTCTGGCGAAGGGGATCACGCCCTTTATGTGGGGGGATCGGCTGCTGGATTCCCGGGCCTGCGGACACGGACCCTGGGATGCCTCCGTGGTGGGGACCGCGCCGGCCATCGATCTCATCAACAAGAACATCGTCATCTGCGACTGGCACTACCACAACTGGCCCCGGTTCCCCAGCGTGGAGATCTTCGCGGAGAAGGGCTTCAAAATGTGGCTCTGCACCTTCAACGTGACGGAGAACGCAAAGCTCTTCCTGGATTACGCCCTGGAGCA
The DNA here is from genome assembly GCA_902761695.1 of uncultured Ruminococcus sp. GTDB lineage: Bacteria > Bacillota > Clostridia > Oscillospirales > CAG-272 > UMGS1696. The sequence continues at coordinate 2,279 of CACWLT010000422.1, read as the reverse complement.
CGACGGAGGGAACATCGAGGGGATCATGGAGACCACGTGGATCCCGGCGAAATACTTCATGGACGGGATCGAGGGCAGGCCGCTTGAGGACACGGAGGAGTGGTTCAAGGACGGCACGCCCCATATCGTCAACTGCTATCGGTGGCTCTTTGAGGACGGCCCGATCATCCCGGTGCCGGAGGACTGAGAAACACGCGCCGCGCCTGCTCTCTTTACGACACGGGTGCGGCGTTTCTCTTCGGAGGACGGTTCCGGCGGCGGGTACGGACGGCCGCGGATGAAACGAAGGAACGAGGGGGACTGAAATG
>CACWLT010000422.1:0-1915 GCA_902761695.1 uncultured Ruminococcus sp. | reverse complement strand
CTGCGGTTTCCGAACGGGTGGCTGTTCATGGTGCTTTTGTTCATCCCGATGTTCGGGGCGGGGATCGTCATGATGGTGAAAAGCCCGGAGCTTCTGAAAAAGCGGCTCAGCGCGGACGAGAAGGAGGACGAGCAGAAAACGGTGATCCTTCTGAGCGGGCTGATGTTTCTGGCGGCCTTCGTTCTGGCCGGTCTGAACTTCCGGTTCGGGTGGATCGTCATGCCGGACTGGACGGTGTGGGCGTCGGCGGTCGTCTTTCTGCTGGCCTATCTGCTCTACGCCGAGGTGCTGCGGGAGAACGTCTGGCTGTCCCGGACCGTGGAGGTGCAGGAAAATCAGAAGGTGGTGGACACCGGGCTCTACGGGATCGTCCGCCATCCCATGTACGCGGCGACCCTGATTCTGTTCCTGTCCATGGGGCTTGTGCTGGGGTCTCCGCTCTCCTTCGCGGTTCTGCTGCTCTACATTCCCATTATCGCAAAGCGGATCCGGAACGAGGAGGAGGTGCTCCTGAAAGAGCTCGAGGGCTACGCGGACTACAGGAAAAGGGTGAAATACAAGGTGATTCCGTTTGTCTGGTGACAGCGGCTGAAAGAACAAAGCCCCGGGGGATTTCCCTCAGGGCGGTTTTTATGTTATATGATATAGAGCTTAGATCAGTCCTCGTATATCCCGCGCTCTCTGGCGATGCGGTAAGCCTTGATGCCCAGGCGAACGGCGCCGAACGTGGCCAGGAGGGCCAGGGCAAAGCCGATGCAGGAGGCGAACACGGAGATTCCGTTATGGAACTGGGTCCAGATGAAGAAATTGTAGAAGCCGCTGTACAGGTTGAGGCCGCCGACAAGCCCCACGAGAATCAGGATGCGGACGAGGTGCTCCACCTTGGATTTCCGGTCGGACAGGAGCTCGAATTCTCCGCCGTCCGTCTTCTTCCGCACGTAGATCCAGCGCATCCAGGAGCCAACCAGCTCGATACCGGTTTCCTCGAGAAAGCGCAGGTACTGCTCGCTCTCCGGATGGTTCAGGGCATGGGGCAGAAGCTCCATGGCGATGCGGTATTCCCCCGGCTCCGTCTCCTCGAATTCATACCGGCAGAAGCCGTAGGACACCATGGCGAGGCCCTTCGCCGCCATTTCGTTCAGCCAGGCCTCTTCCTTGTCGAAATCCCAGGCCCAGAACAGCTTTTTGATGGTTTTTCTCATAATAATATATGTCCCCCCTTGACGGACAGTTGATTCTCCGGTTTCGGTTCTGAAAGCTGTCAGCGGGTTTCGGCGGCATTGTTCCCCGAGCCCGCCCGCGGGACTCTCACATATCCGCGTCCGCCTTTCCGAGAATCAGCAGGCCGTTTTCGTACAGCTCGCCCAGACGCTTCACTTCGCCCCGCAGGATCTCCAGGCCGCGGGGGGTGATGCGGTAGGCGTGACGGCGAGCTTCCCTTCCTCTGGGTTCCGCTCCGTTTTCGTCGGGTGCGGATTCGATCCATCCCCGCTCCGTCAGATTGCTCAGGGCTCCGTACAGGGTCCCGGCTGCCAGACGCACACGCCCGCCGGACAAAGACTCTGCCTTCTGCATGATCCCGTATCCGTGGAGCGGCTCGGTCAGGGACAGCAGGATATAGTACACCGCCTCCGTCAGCGCGGATTCCGCCATGCGATCACCTCCATTCGGATTCCGATATATCTTTTATCGTTGTATCGTCGTTCTTTATATCGGGTGACGATAGTATAGCACAGTCCATGCGCTTTGTCAAGGGGGTACGTGAAAAAAAGACGGAACTCCGGAGAGCTCCGCCTTTGTATGGGTTTCGGATTCTGTTCTGATCGGGGATGAAATCAGCCGTCCAGGTGGTAGACCTTGTTGAAGTTCTTTTCCATGCCCTTGTTCATGGCCTTCTGGATGCTCTTATACTTGG
>CACWLT010000421.1 GCA_902761695.1 uncultured Ruminococcus sp. | reverse complement strand
TTCCCCCATTTCGCGGAGCACGTCTTCGAGGGCCGCTTCCCCACGGCGGAGCTCACCTTTGACGATCCCCACTTCCCGGGCCGGGCCAAGCTCTTCGCCTTCAACCCCATGATCCCCCTGAACGACAAGGACTCCTCCATCCCCGCCGCCTTCTTCGAGATCCTCATCGAAAACGGGTCCGCGGAGCCTCTGGACTTTACCGCCGCCTTCACCGTGCGGAACATGGCGAAGAACGCCGTCAACCGGTATTTCGAATCCTACCGGCTCCGAGGCGTGAAGCTGGGACAGGCGGATATTGCGGACGACGATCCCGAGAAATGCGATCTGTCCATCGCCACCTCCGACCTCTCCGGCTCCGTGCAGGAATACTGGTACCGGGGCGGATGGAGCGACGCCGTGGAGACCTTCTGGCGCAACTTCACCGAATGCCCGGACTTCGCCAATCGCCGCTATGAGGGGATCGGAAACGGGGACCACGCCACTCTGGCCGTGAAGAAGCGGGTCGCCCCAGGGGAGGAGGACGGCCGGGACGTGACCTGGAAGAACTACTACGCCACGGTCTTCGAGGACTCCGCCGATGCCGCCACCTACGCCCTGGCCAACTGGGACGAGCTGCTCAGAAAGACCGTGCAGTTCCGGGACGAGCTCTTCGCCTCCACCCTGCCGGAAGAGGTCATCGAATCGATCTCCGCCACCATGTCCGTTCTGAAAACCGCCACGGTGTTCCGGCTGGAGAACGGCGAGTTCTACGGCTGGGAGGGTCTGAACCAGTCCACGGGCTCCTGCGAGGGCACCTGTACCCACGTCTGGAACTACGCCTACGCCCTGTGCTTCCTCTTCCCCGCCCTGGAGCGGTCCATCCGGGATCTGGATTTCCGCTACAACCGGGACGAGAACGGCCGGATGCAGTTCCGGATGCAGCTTCCCCTGGGACGGCAGCGCGGGAACTGGCGCGCCTGCGTGGACGGACAGATGGGCGGCATCATCAAGTCCTGGCGGGAGTGGAAGATCTCCGGAGACACGGACTGGCTCCGCTCCAACTGGGAGGGCATCAAGGCGTCTCTGGAATACGCCTGGAACCCCGCCAACTTCGACGGCTGGGACCGGGACATGGACGGCGTTCTGGAGGGACGGCAGCATCACACCCTGGACATGGAGCTGTTCGGCCCGTCCTCATGGCTGGAGGGCTTCTACCTCTGCGCGCTGAAATGCGGGGCAGAGATGGCGCGGGCCATGGGCGAGGAGGATTCCGCCGCGCTCTATGAGGACCTCTTCGCCAAGGGAAGAAAGTGGACGGACGAGAACCTCTTCAACGGGAAGTGGTACTTCCAGAAGGTGGACCTCACGGACCGAGCCCGGCTGGAGAAATACACGGAGTGCGGCTCCGCCATGGGCTACTGGAACGACGAGGCCGGGGAGATCAAATACCAGATCGGCGAGGGCTCGGAGATCGACCAGCTGCTGGCCCAGTGGCACGCGGACATCCTCGGACTCGGGGACATCTTCGATCCGGAGCAGAGAAAAACCGCCCTGCGCTCCCTGTACGAGAACAACTTCGCGGGGCCTGCCAGAGAGCGGTACAACCCCTTCCGGCTCTATTCGGTGAACGACGAGCGGGGCGCGGTGATCTGCGTCTATCCCGACGGCGCGAAGAAGCCCGCCATCCCGATCCCCTACTGCCAGGAGACCATGCACGGCTTTGAATACGCGCTGGCGGGCCTCATGATGGCGGAGGGCATGATCGGCGAGGGCCTCGAGATCGTCCGCTCCGTCCGGGACCGCTATGACGGGGCCAAGCGCAATCCCTGGAACGAAATCGAGTGCGGCTCCAACTACGCCCGGAGCATGGCGTCCTTCTCCTTCCTGCCCATCCTCTCCGGCTTCGTCTTCGACATGACGGAAAAGCGGATCGGCTGGCTGCCCAGAATCGGCGGGGGCTTCTTCCGCTGCCTGTGGTCCCTGGACTGCGCCTGGGGCCGGGTGGAGATCGCGGACGGCTCCATGACCGTGACGGTGCTGGGCGGCGCCCTGCCTCTCAGGGAGATCGTGACGGCGCTTCCCGTGACCTCCGTGACGGCGGACGGGAAAGAGGTCTCCTTCACGAAGGACGGCGGCACCGTGCGCCTCGGCGAGGACGTGACGGTGACGGGCTGCGTCCGGCTGGCGGTCCTTTGAGGTAATACTAACCTCAGGCAAAAGGAGAAACGCGCCTTCCTCAGATTGTCCCTTTAGGGCTGAGAAGAAACAAAACCTAATAATCCGGGGCTTGTCCTGATCTCTGCCGATCGGGGAAGCTCCGGATTCTTCGGTATGCAAAGTTTTCTCTCGGGTTTTCACAATAAAATCCGACATTTCTGTGTATATTTTGTGAACCATTTCCCGCCGATTCCGCTTGACAATCGTCTGCGGGTTATGGTATACTGGGGCAAATCACAGGAAAGGAAGTTCCGGCATGATGAAGACGCTTCACACCAATCTGAATATGGCCGAT
>CACWLT010000420.1 GCA_902761695.1 uncultured Ruminococcus sp. | reverse complement strand
TACAACTCCCTCCGATTTGCGCTCCCCCCCATTCCGCCCCACAGAAAAAAGCCCCCGTCCCACGGGAGCCTTTTCCGTATAACTCTCTTACTTCACCAAATGCCTCTTGATCTTCCTGGTAGTCGTCTTCTCAAACTCCGTCTTCCGGAATTCCAGCTTCCGGATCTGCTTGAAGGAGGGCAGCTTTTTGTTGAGCGCCGTGATCCGCTTCTGGATCTCGTCCCGGAAATCCGCCTCCGCCTTCTCCGGATATTTCGCGTAGTTCGGATAGATCACCGCCGTCAGCGTCACGCCGTCCTCTTCCTCCCGGCCGACCACCACCGCCTCGGCGATGAGGTCAATGTCCGAGAGATATTCCTCGATCTCCTCCGGGAAGACGTTCTTGCCGTTGTCCAGCACGATCACCGACTTCATCCGGCCCGTGATGGCGATGTAGCCGTCCGCGTCCATGTATCCCATGTCGCCGGTGCGGTACCAGCCGTCCTCGGTGAAGGAAGACGCGTTGGCCTCCTCGTTGTTCATGTAGCCCAGCATCACGTTGTCGCCCTTCACCTGGATCTCGCCCACGTACTGCCCGTTCTCGTTCTCCGCGCCGTCGGCGATGCGCGCCTCGCAGCCGGGAACCGCCGGACCCACCGTGCCGGGCTTGCGCCTGTAATAAGGCGTCACCGCCACCAGGGGAGAGCATTCCGTGATGCCGTAGCCCTCGTAGATGGAAATGCCGAAGGTCTCGAAGATCTGGATCAGCTCCGGATTCAGCGCCGCGCCGCCGCAGATGATCTTCTCCAGCCGCCCGCCGAAGGCCTCCCGCACGTCGCCGAAGAGCTTCCGGCTCATGTCCACGCCCAAAAAAGAGAGCGCGTGCGCCGCCTTCGTGGCCCCGGCCAGGATCTTGTCCTTGCCCGCCTTCTTCGCCTCCGCCAGCACCTTCTTGTACATAGTGGTCACGAACAGCGGCACCAGCACCATGCCTGTGGGCTGATATTCCTTGAAGTCCCGCATCAGATAGCGCAGGGACTCGTTGATGCAGATGGTCAGGCCGAAGTTGCAGCCCGCCATATACGTGCAGGTCAGCTCGTAGGTGTGGTGCAGGGGGAGCACGGAAACCAGCACGTCGTCCTTGTTGAAGTCCACCGACATGCAGGCCGCCTTCATGGCCGTGAAGATGTTCCGCTGGCACAGCATGACGCACTTGGAGGTTCCCGTGGTGCCGGAGGTGAAGAGCAGCTCGGCCACCCGCTCCGTGTCGGCGTCCGCCGTGAATTCCTCCCCGGACGCCTCGCCCATCTCCGCCAGCTCGTCGAAGGAGATCCGCCTGATCCCTTCCGCCGCGTCCGCCTCGGGCGCCTTCATGGGGATGAGCACGCGCAGGGTGGGATGCCCCGCCGCGATCTCCTCCATGGATTCGTTGAAGGACGGCGCGTAGACCACGGCGGAAATCCCACCGAAGGCCATGAAGCCGGAGATCTCGGAGAGGGCCAGCTCCTTGTCCATGGGTACAACCGTGTATCCCGCCGCCATCACCGCCAGATAGGAGGCGAACCACCGGGGCGACGTTTCGCCGATCACCGCGATGCGCACGTGCTCCCCCTCCTGGCCCGCAAATACCTGCCGGAATCCCACGGAAAGCCGCTTCACCGTGTCTGTGAAGTCGCCGTAGGTGATCTCCCGCCGTTCGCCCTTTTCCTTCCAGACGAACATGGTCCTATCCCCGTGGCCCGCCAGGACCTCCAGGTATTCGCCCACGTTGTCCGTCAGGGTGTAGTAGTGCTCGATTTTTTTGTGGTTCCGGATCTTGTATGTCTTCTGACTCATTCCCTGCTTCCTCCGTCACATGGGGCGCCGCCCTCCCGGCATCCGCCCCGGCTTAATCCGTCAACCCCGTCTTCTCCCCGGTTCATTGCCTCCAGATTCTTTCCGAACCTGGCCAGTACCCCGTAAAAGGTCTCCACGTCGCCCGCGGGAACTCCGTCCGTGATGCGCGCCACCGCGTCGTTCAGCATCCGG
>CACWLT010000419.1 GCA_902761695.1 uncultured Ruminococcus sp. | reverse complement strand
TCCGTATATGCTATAATCAGTTATAAGACAGTAAATAACTGATCCCGGGAGGATGTTATGGTCGTTAATGTATATGAGCAGTATTTTAAGGCGGATGCCGTATTCTCCGGCGTGCAGCGGAAGGGCGCCCTTGTCCTTCTGATCAGCGACTCCGAAGCAGGATGCATTACTTATAAAGCCGGCGTCGCGTTCTTCCCCCACAGAGACGAAGAAGACTTTGCGGTATCCTATGATGCGTATTTTGAAGAGGAACTGTACAGCGGGAAGGGAAGACGGTCAAAGAAAAAAGAAGCGGAGTATCTGGAAGGACTTCGGGAGACGATCGACGGGATCGCTGCGGAGAACAACGCTTCCGTGATCTGGGACGAACCGCTGAGGGAAGAAAGAAGAGGGTAAGACTGACAGACGGGAGGGGGCACAAATGGCATTTGAACTGAGGAAATATACGGCGCCGGATTTTACCAGGGAACCTTTTATTTCCGCGCCGGAGGCAGTGCTCCGGGAGGCGCCGAAGGACGCGGTGGCGCCGGAGCAGTATCACGCGATGAGCATCTATCCGGAGTATTTCAAGATCGGGGGACAGTGGCTCCTGGCGGAAGAAAGCAGGATGGACTGCGTTCCTGTCTATGAGGAGGGGACTGTCCAGGTCCGGGAACCGCGCCGTCTGAAAAAGGGGGACAAGGTGATCTGCGGCCGCACGGAGAACTGTGAAGAGGGCATCTATGTCTGGCCCTTTGGCTTTGAGGAACCTGGCCGCATGCATGAGACCTTCGCGTTCCGGCAGGGACGTTCCCGGGAGACCGCGTTCTCCAGGGACTACGATGCCATCTATGATCTGCTGCGCTACGAGAAAGAGCACGGATATATTCTCTGGGTCATGGGCCCGGCTTTTTCCTTTGACTATGACGCGCGGGAAGCCTTTTCCCGCATCATCGCCGGGGGCTACGCCCAGGCAGTGCTGGCGGGAAATGCCCTGGCGACCCACGATCTGGAGGGCGCGTATCTGAAGACCGCGCTGGGACAGAACATCTACACACAGGAGAACCAGCCCAACGGTCACTACAACCATCTTGATACCATCAACCGCGTGAAGTTCCACGGTTCCATACCTGCATTTATCGAAGCGGAGCACATCGACAACGGCATCATCTACAATCTTGAGAAATATCATGTGCCCTATGTCCTGGCAGGCTCCATCCGGGACGATGGCCCGCTGCCGCTGGTCTACGGCAATGTCTACGAGGCCCAGGACGCGATGCGTGCCTGCGTGAGGAAGGCGACGACGGTGATCTGCATGGCAACGATGCTGCACACCATCGCCACCGGCAACATGACGCCGTCCTTCCGCGTGCTGCCGGACGGGACAGTCCGCCAGATCTATTTCTACTGTGTGGATATTTCGGAATTCATGGTGAATAAGCTGGCGGACCGGGGGAGTCTTTCTTCCCACGCGATCGTGACGAACGTGCAGGACTTTATTGTGAATGTCGCAAAAGGTCTCGGCGTATGACCGGGAGAAGTCTGCGGAGGAGGAAAAATGCTAAGAGTACCCTATGACCGTCTGGTCGCAGAGATGCAGAAGGTCCTGGTAAAAAAAGGATACACGGAGGATCGGGCGGAACTGGTGGCGAAGATCTTCGCGGACAACAGCCTGGCGGGGGTCCCGACCCACGGCTTCAACCGCTTTGCCCGCGCGGTGTTTTACCTGAACAAAGGGATGATCGACCCGAAAGCGGAGCCGGAGGTGCTGATCAGCTCCGGCGCCTTTGAGCGCTGGGACGGACACCGGGGATTCGGCCCTCTGAACTGCAGGATGGCGATGGACCGCGCCTGCAGTCTCGCGAAGCAGGACGGCATCGGCCTCGTAGCCCTCGGAAACAACAACCGCTGGCTGCGGGGCGCCGCCTACGGATTTCAGGCGGCGGACCGGGGGATGATCGGGATCTGCTGGACCAACTCCCAGCCCAACATGCCGGCCTGGGGCGCGAAGGACCGCCGGATCGGCAACAATCCGATCGTCTTT
>CACWLT010000418.1 GCA_902761695.1 uncultured Ruminococcus sp. | reverse complement strand
TTTCAAAAAAACAGCCCGCAGATTTCTGCGGGCTGTCGGTATAAGCGGAGACAGGTTTAATTGCGTGCGGCAATGAGCTCGGCGGCCATGGCATAGAGGGTTTCCTCGGAGTCCGCGTCGGCGGCCATGTCCATCAGCGCGTACTCCGCGCCGTCCAGGGGGAAGTCGACGAAGGCAAACGTGTGTTCCTCCACGGCGTCAGAGCCGAAAGAGATATAGAAGTGTCCGGCCGCTTCGGCGGCTTTGTCCGCCTCGGTCTTTTCATAGTCCTCCGGGACGAGTTTGTAAGTATCCCGTGAGAAGGAAACCGTGACCCCGCCGATGACCCGAGTGCCGGTGGGGGCGGGGGGCTCGTGAGAACCCTCCGTGTCCAGCAAGGGACTGACGGAGACGGTGAGATCCCGGGAGCCGGGCTTTGTGTAGGTGAACTTCACAGAGTAGTATTCCCGGATGGGGTTGTTGGTCTCGTCGAACACGGCCTCGCCCCCCAGGTACATGGATTGGAACGTGTAGCCGTTGGAAAACGCTGGCACGGCGGTGATGGGGTAGCCCGCGGTCTTCTCCACCTTCGGCAGGGCGGAGAGACTGGTAAACTCCCCGGTATTCTGCATGCGGTGGGTTCCGGTGTAGGCGGCCATGCCGGAGATGGCGTAGGCCGAGCCCACCATCATCACGGCGATCAGGGCGGCAACGATAAAAATGCGAACGGGATTTTTCAGTTTTTTCATGGAACGTTTTTCCTCTCCGGGAGGAAGCTCAGATTCCAGCCTTGCCCAGATGCGCGCGGCGGATTCCGGGGAAAGCGTGACGGCGTCGTAGGCCTCGCGAATACGGGTGTTATGCATCAGAATCCCCTCCCAATTCCTGTTTCAAGGCTTTCCGCGCCCGGAAGAGCCAGGTTTTGATCGTGTTGGGGGACTGGTGGAGCATGTCGGCGATCTCCGACACCGCATAGCCCTCATAGTAGTGCAGATAGACGGCGGCCTTGTACTTGTTCGGCAGGGCCAGGATCGCGGCCATGAGGGAGCCGTGCTCCGGCTCCGGCGCGGCGAGATGGGTCTGCTCGTCCAGATCCAGGTGCCCGCGGGATTTAGCCTTGAGCATGTCTTTGCAAACGTTTGCGACCGTGCGGATCAGCCAGGCCTTTTCATGCTGCGCATCGGCAAAGGCGACGCGGCCCCGGATCAGGCGGAGAAAGGTCTCCTGCAGGGCGTCCTCGGCGTCATATCTGTTTTTCATGTAGGTGAAGGCGATGCGGTAGAGGGTTTGGGAATGCTCTTCGTAGACATCCCGCACCGCTCTGCCCGTACGCTGCAGAGCATCCGGCATGTGCTGCCCCCGTTCCAAAAGCGGCGGATGTGTGTTTGGAAAACCGCTTTCACTCTGTAAACGATCGAGAGGGGAAAAAGGTTTCACCCGGGGAAGAAAAAAGTCCGCCGCAGATGCGGCGGACTCTGAGGGGAGACGTTCACTTCTTCGGCGCGTGGGCGTCCAGATGCTCCTTGGTGAGCTTCACCGTGACGCCGGGGAGAGGAAAAAGTTTCCGCCGGACGGACGGAAGAAACGAAAAGAGCTTGCAATCGCCGCCGCTTTCTGCTAGTCTTACAAAAGATTCGCGCGCTTTCGGCGCGGATCGGGAGGAACAGCATGAGCAAAACTGCCATTCGCATTGTGATCGCAGCCTTGTCGCTGCTGGTGATCGCGGCGTTGATCGTCGGCGGGATCCGAACCCATCAGGAGCGGGAATACCAACAGGCCGTGGACGCGGCCGAGGCCCTCTATACGGCGGGGGATTACGCGGCCGCAAAGGAGGCCTTTCTCCAACTGGAGCTGCCTGACCGGGCGGCGGACTGCGACGTGCAGACCCAAAGGCGGGCGCTGGCCGCCGCGGAGGAGCTGCTGCGGCAGGGGAAATTCAGCGAGGCAAAGGACGCCTTCCTGGCCCTGGGGGATTTTGAAGACGCCCCGGAGCGGGCCCTGGCCTGCGACTATGCCAAGGCGGAGAACTTTGTGGAGAGCGAGCGCTACAC
>CACWLT010000417.1 GCA_902761695.1 uncultured Ruminococcus sp. | reverse complement strand
AGCTGGGGTCCCTGGCCTCCGAGATGGCCGTTCTGCCCGGTCTGGAGGACATGCTGGGCGACGACCCCGGACCGGCGGACGAGCCCCGGCGCATCCGGCTGCTGCACGTCCCCATGCACGAGCGGCGGAACATCGAATCCTCCCTGCTCGCCATCGAAGCGGAGCGGGAGAACCGGAAGACCGGCTGGGAGACCGTTCTGCGCGTGCGGCTGGCGGCGTTCCTTCTGCGGTATTCCCGCCTCTACGCGGACCAGTGGGACAACCGGGTCATCTCCGCCGACGACTACTACGGCTACGTGTACAAAATCCTCACCTACGTGGACACCCACTACAGCGAAAACATCACCATGAACGATCTGTCCGAGGTCACGGGGCTCTCTCCGGACTACATGACCAGAAAGTTCAAGAGCGCGCTCCACATGACCCCGTCGGAATACGTGCGGAAGTTCCGCATCGCCCGGGCCATGGAGCTGCTCTGCACCACGGATCTCTCCGTCGCGGCGGTGGCTGCCCGGACGGGATTCTCCGACGTCTCCCTCTTCTCCCGGGTATTCAAGCAGGCCGTGGGTCTCCCTCCCGCGTCCTACCGCAAGAACACGGCGGAGTGAGGAACAGGAACACAGGATACCGAATCTTTCAACCACGAAAGGATTTTTAAAATGGCTAAAATCTTCAAGGCCGGCGTCGTCGGTATGGGCGGCATCGGACACACCCACGCAAACTGCATCAAGAACGATCCCCTGGCCGAGCTGGTGGCTGTCTGCGACGTCATCAAGGAGAAGGCGGACAAGGCCGGCGAAGAGTTCGGCGTTCCCGCGTACTACTCCCTGAAGGACATGCTGGCCGCCCATCCGGAGATCGAAGTGGTCCACGTCACCACCTCCGGTTTTGAAAACGGCTCCTGGCACTACGTTCCCACCATGGAGGCCCTGGACGCCGGCCGCCACGTGCTGGTGGAAAAGCCCATCTCCAACCGCATCGACGAGGCCCGCGAAATGGTGGCCTACGCCGCGAAGAAGGGCCTGTATCTGGGCTGCGACCTGAACCACTACTTCTCCGAGCCCGCGTTCCAGGCGGACAAGCTCATCGCGGAGGGCGGCGTCGGCGAGCAGGTCTACTCCCTGACCAAGGTCGGCTTCAACGGCAGCGCGGTGAACGTCAATCCCGTGGACCGCAACTCCCGCTGGCAGATGCCCTACTCCCATGCCAAGGCGTTCCTGACCCATCCCTTCTCCGTCATGCGCCACTACTCCGGCGACATCACCCACATCCAGGCCTTCATGGAGAAGCCCGGCGCCCGTCGTCAGAGCGAGGACCTGATGCTCTCCATCCAGTCCGTGCACGTGAAGTTCCAGAACGGCGCGGTGGGCTATCTGCTCTCCCAGAGAGGCGACGCCTGCTTCGGCCTCGGCGGCTGGTGGTCCTTTGAGCTGGCCGGCACGAAGGGCACCTTCTGCATCGAGAACTGCGTGGAGCAGCTGACCTACTGGCAGGCCGGCAAGGAGCCCGTGGTCACCAACACCGGTGTGAAGGATTTCGGCGCCACGTTCCCGATCCGCATCCACGCCTTCTACGAGGATCTCTCGAACAACGTCCCGCTGGAGCACCTCCGGGCTTCCGGCCGCGACGCCCTGGCCACCATGGAATATATCTTCGCCGCCATCGATTCCTACGAGTCCGGCGGACAGATCGTTCGTCCCCACGCCCTGCCCGCGTACCACGGCGATCCCACCATCATTCACTGAGACAGACCACAGGCGGGGGAAGGAAAAGCTTCCCCTGCTTTTTTCGTATGCTGAAAGGAGATACACCATATGGACATCACGAAATTCTACGCGGTCCCGGGGGAGAAGCCTCTGGACGTGATCAAGCTTCCCGTACCGGGTAACTTTTACTGCGCTATGATACACCCTGCAATCGTGGTTTCCACGAAGGAGGCGCGCAGCATACTGCCTAAGGAAGTCCCGATGCACACCGCAGTGCGTCAGTGGGGCAACGTGGGCGGTCTGGTAGCAGGCCTTTATTCCGGCAATATCGGCCT
>CACWLT010000416.1 GCA_902761695.1 uncultured Ruminococcus sp. | reverse complement strand
TCAACGAGGGCGCCTTCTTCGTGGAGAACGGAGACCGCCTCTTCATCATCTATTCCGGCAACGGCTGCTGGTCCGACCACTACGTCCTGGGGGTTCTTGAATTCACGGGCGCGGACCGGGGCGATCCAGACGAAATGTGCGATCCCTCGAACTGGATCAAGCACGAGGAACCGCTCTTCTCCATGGCAAACGGCGTATACGGCCCGGGCCACGCCTCCTTCTTCCGTTCCCCGGACGGCTCCGAGTTCTGGTGCGCCTACCACGGCATGAAGGAGCACAACGAAACCGTCACCACCGCCCCCCGCTACTTCAACATCCAGAAGGTGACCTTCGACGAAACGGGCTATCCCGTCATGGGCGAACCGACGGGATACGAAACCGACCTGACCCCTCCCTCCGGCGAGAACTGAGTCTCCCCCTCCCCTTCATTTCATCCTCCGGAGCGTTATCATGAAGAAAATTCTCGGAACCGTCCTCTCCGTCTGCGCCGTTCTGGCCCTCATCGCGCTGAGCGTCCTCTCCGGGGGCGAACCGCTGTCGGAGCTGCAGCTGAGCACCCTCCGGATCCTTCTGATCGTCTGCGGGGCCAGCGCCGCGTACTGCTTTGTCGTCGGCGAGCTCACCCGCAACTATTCCCAGATGGACAAGCTCTGGAGCCTGCTCCCCATCGCCTATCTCTGGATCATAGCCGCCCGGGACGGGGGTCGCCCGCGCCTTCTGCTCTATGCCCTGATCGTGACCGCCTGGGGCATCCGCCTCACCGTCAACTTCGCGAGGAAAGGGGCGTACCGGCTCCGCTTCTGGGAGGGAAACGAGGACTACCGCTGGGCCATCGTCCGGCAGCATCCGGTGTTCCGCCGGGGAATCCTCTGGACCCTCTTCAATCTCCTCTTCATCAGCCTCTATCAGAACCTGCTGGTGCTGGCCATCACCCTCCCCGCCCTCGCCTGCATGGGATCGGACAAGCCCCTCGGCTCCCTTGACGCCGCCGCCATCGTCCTGTCCCTCGCCTTCCTGATCCTGGAAACCGTCTCGGACGAATATCAGTGGCGGTTCCATGAAAAGAAAAAGGCGCTCATGAAGGACGGCAAACCCCTCTCCGCCCTGCCCGCCCCCTATGACCTGGGCTTCAACACAACGGGGCCCTGGGGCGTGATGCGCCACCCGAACTACCTCGGCGAGCAGGGCCTCTGGATCAGCCTGTACCTTTTTGCCATGGGAGCCGGAGCGGCAGAACGGGGACTCCTCCACCCGACCCTCGCCGGCCCGCTGCTTCTGATCCTCCTCTTCATGGGCAGCTCGACCCTCGGGGAATCGATCTCCTCTTCCAAATACCCCCGGTACCGGGACTATATGGCCCAGGTATCGAAATACCTCCCCCTCCGGCGGTTCAGACCGTAAAAACCCGCCCGCGTCTCCGGCATACCCTATAAAACAGCGCGTTATCCTATTGCATCTTTCCCGGGTCCATGCTATAATACAGGTTTCTCTGCGCCCTGCTTCTCCCCGCCCTCGCCGCCTGCTCCGAAAAGACGCAGGACCCGGAAAAGCCCGCCGACACCCCCTCCGCCCCCACGTCAGCCGAGGCCGCAGCAGCGGAAAACGACACCGAAGCCCGCGCCTATCCTTACTACGAGGGCCATGACTTTGAGGGCCGGGACTTCCACTTCATCAACGCCCCCCGGCTCTACTGGGATATGTTCACCTCCGTGGCCCCGGAGGAGATGAACGGCGAGGTCATCAACGACGCGGTGTTCGAGCGCAATTCCAAGATCGGCGAGAAGTTCAACTGCTCCCTGTCCGAGGAAGGCTATGCCATCGCCTCCGGGGAGTACTGGGACGAGCTCTCCCCCCTGATGATGGCCGGGGACCCCAAGTATGACGTCCTCTGCCTCCCCTACCGCTATACGGCCTCCAGCGTCACCTCCGGGTATCTGCTCAATCTGGACTCTATCGCCTCCCTGCACCTTGACGAGAACTGGTGGAACCAGACCCTGCTCTCCGCCACCTCCCTGAACCATCGCCACTATATCGCCTCCAGCGCCGCCCATTTCATGAACGTGGACGGCATGTGGTGTCTCTACTTCAACCAGGCCATGATGAAGAACCTGGGTCTGGACCTCCCCTACGACCTGGTCCGGGAGGGAAAATGGACCCTGGACCGGCTGGCGGAATATGTGGAGGCCGGCATGAACCTCAACGGCGACGCCGCCTTCGCCCCCTGCTATGACGGACGGGCCCAGTGGAGCGCCTCCGGATCCTCCGTGGTGGGCTTCACCTCCTACACCTCCGTGTTCCAGAAGCTCCTCTACGGCATGGAGGCCCACATGATCGACAAGGACGACGACGACAAGATGGTCTTCGCCGCCGACAAACAACCTGAACATCTTCCCCTCCGCCCGGGCCTTCTTCCTCGGCGGCGAGCTGAAGGACGCCCAGGTCTTCCGGGAGATGGAGGACGAGTTCGGCGTCCTGCCCCTTCCGAAGTACAACGAGAGCCAGAGCCGGTATTTCACCACCCTGGACTTCCAGATGATGACCTTCGCCATCCCCTATACCCAGTCCGCCCCCGAGGACGCCGCCCTGCTTCTGGACGCCATGTCCTTCGAGACCAACGAGAAGATCCTGGACGTCTTTCTGGGCAACCGCATCGAGCAGAAGGGCCTGAGAAACGAGGACTCCATCGAGATGCTCCATATCGTCTATGACGGCCTGGGCATCGATCTGGGCGAGGCCTTCGACCTCTTCGGCACCCTCTCCCAGAGCATCAAGGACAATATCCCCCAGGGCATCAGCGATTTCGCCTCCCTCATCGAGCGGAACAAAAAGCCCATCGTCAAGCAGATGAACAAGCTGCAGGAAAAGTTTGAGTGATCCCCCGCGCAATCCGCCCCCGGTCTGCTCCCACACGCAGGCCGGGACTTTTTATCCCCCGCCCTCCTATTTTACCACAGATTCTCATATTTGTCAACAGGGTTTTCTAACATTTGTAAATTTCTCCGTTTTGCACAAAAAAAGGGACCGCGCCGATTATCCCATCAGCTCCGGTTCCCTTTCCGTTTTCGCGGGGTGGGAAGAATCCCCCCTCGTTTATTCCTTTTCCATCTCCGCCCGCAGTTCCCGGGCCTTTTCCAGCAGCCGCCGCAGGATCGGATCCCGCTCGTCGTCCGGCGCGTCCAGGCTCTGGTGATGGGCCTCCAGCACGCAGTCCCCGCTGTACCCCACCGTCTTCAGGAAGCGGAGCAGCGCGTCCCAGTCCACCGTTCCGTCCCCGGGGATCATGTGGTCGTCCCAGCCCGTGCCCCGGTTGTCCTGCATGTGGAGGGACAGGGGAGCCGTCGCGCATTCCGTCAGCACCTCCGGACGGATGCCGAAGCAGTTGGCGTGCCCCGTATCGTAGCACCAGCCGAAGAAGGGGGAATCCACCGCCTCCGCCAGCCGCGCGACGATCCGGGGATCCTTCGACGCGCCCCAGAGCAGATTTTCCGAGAGGATCGTCACGCCGCAGTCCCGGGCCTTTTCGAGCCAGGGCTTCACCGCCTCCGCGTTTAACCGGATGAACGCCTCCGCGTCCTCGATGATGACGCCGTCCATCCGCCAGACGGGATGGAGCACCATGAACCGGGCCCCCAGCGCCTCCGCCGTCTCAAGGGACCGCCCGATCACCGGATTGTCCCCGGCCTCCCCCGGCGCGTGGGAATGGGTATAGGGCACGCCCAGGTCCTCCGCCTGCTTTCTAAGGGATTCGGCCCAGGCGAGATAGTTCTCCCCCATAAAGGGCGTCCCCTCCCCGGTCCAGTAATCCAGCGCCATGTCCAGGCCCTCGAAGCCCAGCCCCGCCAGCCGCTCCGCCGCCTTGTCCCCCGGGTAGCCGGGATCGAAGACCGACGTGGTCGTCACGATTCTTCTTTTCATCCTGTCTCTCCTTCCCGGATCCCGCGCTTTCCGGAATCCGCAAGCTTTACCGCCCGTATTATACCACGCCTGACGCCGGGCCGGGGCGGACTTCACGGCAAATACGACGCGCCCATTCGTAAACAATTTATGAACGGATGCGCCGTTCTTTTCGCCCTCCCGCCTTGATTCTGCGGTCCGCGTGTGGTATAATGCGGATGAACGATCCGGGGTCCCTGATTCCGGATACAGCCTTACCCGGAGACACCGCCATGAAAACTTCCCCCCGGATGAAGATGACAATCAAGCGCAGGGCTGTCCTTCTGCTCCTCTGCGCCGCCCTGGCCTTCCCGAACGGATGCGCGCCCGCCGAGCCGGAAAAGCCCTCCGTCCCCGAAACCCAGCCCGCCGTCATGCAGGCAGATCCCGCCGAAACCAAACCGGACGAAACCGCCCTCCCGGAGACGGACACGGAAACCGCCGTACCCGAGACAGAAGCCGCGTCGTCCGTACCGTCAGCCCCGGCG
>CACWLT010000415.1 GCA_902761695.1 uncultured Ruminococcus sp. | reverse complement strand
GTCCCTGTACGCAAGCCTGATGGTGGCATAGCCGGCTCCCCATATAGACTGCGCTGTGAGCTGAACCGTGTTGCAAACGTTGGTATTATATCACAGCCGCACCCATTTATAAAGCTTTTTTATAAACAAATTTTTAAAACAGTTTTTTTAATAAATCCCCATAAACAGGGGGGATTTTGCGAACGCAGCTCCCTCAATACTGGTTGGTATCGCGGTAATCCATAATATCCACATCGGTGAAGTACGCGTCCAGGATCTCCTTGGCCGTGTATCCCCGGACCGCCAGATCGAAGGCGCCCCACTGGCTCATGCCGACGCCGTGTCCCCATCCCTTCCCGACAAAGATGAAGTTGTCGCTGTCCTCCGCGTAGGCGATTTTATAGACCGTATCCGTGGATCCGGAACCGTTTCCCGTCACGCTCCGATCGGGATCGGCAGGCTCCGTCCGGGGAGTCTCCCTCGTCTCCGTGCGCACGGTGGTCAGCTCGTCGTTCCGGTACAGTTCGTCGTATTCATCCCCCAAAAAGGCCGCTGTATTCTCGGCGGTGATGGCGAAGATGTCCTTGCGGAAGTAATCCACCATGCCCTCTCCGGAGGTCAGCAGCACCGAATTGCTGAAATAGCTCCGCTCCAGGGAGTCCGAGGTGATGACCACGTATTCGTCCAGATCGGTGAAGCTGTAGTCCATGCCCAGCGGTCCGGCGGGCACCTCGGGTTCAGGCTCGTACACGGGACGCGTATCCTCCGGGCTCTCCGGCTGAGCGGCGTCCAGGATGACATCCTCCGTGTATTCCACCTTTCCCTTTCCCACCACGAAGTTGGCACTCTTGACATAGGGCGTCAGCGAGGACCGGACGGCGTCCGTGGTGTCGATCTCCACCTGAGTGCCGTAGCTGTCGGTGACGCGGAGGGTTTTGATATAGGTGGAGTTTTTGGCGAACCGGACGATCTCCATGCTCTCCACCTCGCCCCTCAGCTGGGTGTAGCCCGCCTGGCGCAGTCTGTCCAGCAGGGCCGAGGGGGACACCTCGTTGATCCAGAAGGCGTTCTCATGCTCCATGTAATTCTCCCACGGGGTCGGAACGGCCTACAGGAAGGGGACGGGATCCGTGCCGGGCCAGGCGTCCTCCGCGTTGACTGTCACCCCGCCCACGCTGGAGGAATAGAATCCGGTCACGATGTCGCGGTTGTAGGTCATAACCTGCCCCTCCGTGCCCAAAACCGCGTCCATCACCGCTTCGTTGGTCCGTCCGGCGCCCCGGTAAACCTGACAGCACACCTCGGTGCAGAGATCGAAGCCCTGATTCCGGTGCTTCCCGTGGTCGCCGCAGTTCATAAGGGTGAAGGACCGCACGCATACGGCGAAGGCCTTCATGGTCTCCGTCGGCCAGCTGTTGGAGGTTTCATAGGGGAGCACCCCGGCGATGTAGGCCTCCAGCGGCAGGATATTGATAACCGTAAGGTTCCCCGCCCCCTCCATGCGCTTGAAAGCGAAGACGCCGTCGTAATAATAGCCCGAGTCCGCGTGGATGTAGGTGTTCCCGTTGACGTCCTCCCGGGCGGTGATCCCCAGATCGACCTCTCCGTCACAGTCAAACACGAAGAGGGTCACGCCCGTATCCGGATCGATGATCTGCACGCCGGTGTCCGTGGGGGAGACGACGGAGATCCGCCGGTCCGGGAAAATGTCCTCCGCCGCCCGCAGCTCGTCGTCCGCATCGTCCCAGGAGCTGAAGCTGCCGATGCGGATCACATAGGCCCCGCGGATGTAGCCGGGGATCAGCGTATAGCCCCGCCGGTACGCGTAAAACCAGTTCTCGCGGATCAGATCTTCCAGATCCTCCCGGCTGCAGTCCCGGCAGGCCACCTCCAGACGGTAGGCCCCCAGATCTGTTCCGCGCTCCGAGGAAGCGATGTCGTATCCGCCGTCGGCATAGGTGAGGTTGACGTCTGCCGCGCAGATCACGCGCTCATTGTCCAGCGTCCAGAGTTCCTCAAAGCGTCTCTCCCCCGTGGTCTCCTGCCGGCCGATCACAAAACCCTCGGAAGAGGA
>CACWLT010000414.1 GCA_902761695.1 uncultured Ruminococcus sp. | reverse complement strand
GCGTCCTCCAGACTGTCCTCCCCGGAGGCTCCGTAGGCGGCGTAGAGCGTCCGGGGCAGATCGGGCCGTTCCGTGTAATGGTAGGGCAGATCGCAGACGGGACAGTTGGCTGCCGCGGCATCGGGCGTCACAGCGGCGTACTTCGCGTAGACCAGGCAGCAGAGCCCGCCCATGCTCCCTCCTGAGGACACGGTGGGCAGGGGACCGAACCGCTCCTCAATCGCCGCCCGGATCTCGTCGGTCTCCCGGACGGCCATGGGATTCATCCAGTTCCAGGGATCCAGATAGGGGACGCAGTAAAGCACTCCGGCTTTCCCGAATTTCTCCCCCCGGGGGCTGTCTCCGTCGACCATGGTCATGCCGCCCAGTCCCATGAAGTCGAACACCAGGCCCCGGGGCTTTCCCCGGAGGACGCGGTGGTTGAGATAGGCGAAGGAGGACAGGTTTTCGGCTGTAATGACGGTTTTCATAAGAACCTCCCGTGTGTTGTCCTGACTGCCCTACTATACCATACCACTCCCCCCTTTGTCAAGCGAGGGCGGCCCGGATCCCGTCAGAATGCCGGAAATCCCGGGTGCCGGATCGGGCGGATTGGCCAAATGGGAAAATTTTTCGCCCGCCGCCGGATCCTCTTGACAGAGAGAAATTCATCTGGTATAATGTGTAAAGCAAATTACTTTACAGCATCGCGCGGTGATGGAAATACACGTCAAGGATATGCGCTTCCCCCTGCTGCTGGACGCCTACGGCGCGCTTCTGACCGAACGGAAGCGGGAGCTTTTGGATTATTATTATAACGAAGACTACTCCCTGTCCGAGATCGCGGAGATCACCGGCCTGTCGAGGCAGGGCGTGCGCGACGGGATCCGGAAGGCGGAGGAGGAATTGCGGACGCTTGAGACCACGCTGTCCTTCGTCCGGTTCTCCGAGGCCGTCGCGGAGGTGGCTGACAGTCTGAGAGATCTGGCGGACAGAGCGGGGAGCGGGGAAATCGGCGGCGGGATCCGGGACGCGGCAGAGCGGCTTACCAAACTGTGCCGGTCCGACCCCGGCAAGGAGTAAACATGTTCGACAATTTATCCGAAAAACTGGAAAACGCGTTCAGGCGGTTCCGCAGCAAGGGCAAGCTCACCGAGGCCGACGTGCGGGACGGCATGCGCGAGGTGCAGCGGGCGCTCCTGGAGGCGGACGTCAACTACAAGGTCACCAAGGCCTTCGTGAAGACCGTCACGGAGCGGGCCGTGGGCGCCGAGGTGCTGGAAAGCCTTCTCCCCGGCCAGCAGGTGGTGAAGATCGTCCACGAGGAGCTGGTGAAGCTCATGGGCGAGACCAACAACAAGCTGGTCATCAGCCCGAAGCCCCCCACCGTCATCATGATGGTCGGCCTGCAGGGCACGGGCAAAACCACCCACGCGGCGAAGCTGGCCGGCATGTACCGCAAGCAGGGCAAGCGTCCTCTGCTGGTGGCCTGCGACGTCTACCGCCCCGCCGCCATCGATCAGCTGAAGGTGGTAGGCGCGTCCGTGGAGGTCCCGGTCTTCGATATGGGCCAGGCGGACCCCGTGGAAATCGCGAAGGCCGGACTGGAGCACGCGAAGCGGCACGGCCACGATATGGTTTTCATCGACACCGCCGGACGCCTGCAGATCGACGACGTCCTCATGGAGGAGCTGGAGAAGATCAAGGCCGAGACCGAGCCCACCGAGATTCTGTTGGTGGTGGACGCCATGACCGGACAGGCCGCCGTGGACGTGGCCCAGACCTTCAACGAGCGGCTGGACATCACGGGGGTGGTGCTCTCCAAGCTGGACGGCGACACGAGAGGCGGCGCGGCGCTGGCGACCCGGTACGTCACCGGCAAGCCCATCAAATTCGTGGGCACCGGCGAAAAGATGGACGCCATCGAGCCCTTCTATCCCGACCGCATGGCCTCCCGCATCCTGGGCATGGGCGACGTGCTGACTCTTATCGAGAAGGCGCAGCAGGCCATCGATGACAAGAAGGCCGCAGAGCTTGAGAAGAAGCTCCGCGAGAACAACGTCACCCTGAACGACTA
>CACWLT010000413.1 GCA_902761695.1 uncultured Ruminococcus sp. | reverse complement strand
TCAAGGGCGGGGATTTATGCTATAATGACGAAAAGGATCCCCATTTTTGCCCGGAAAGGATGCAGAAATCATGAAAAAGCAACTCTCCTGTCTGCTGGCGCTGCTGATGATGGCCGGTGCACTGGCCGGATGCAGCGAATCGAATCCGGAGACGCCCGACGAAGCCGCCGGAAATGCCGGGGTTACGGCGCCCTCTGCCGCTGACGAGACCGTTCTCCCGGAGACCGAATACGTGGAGCCCTTCGAGGCGGAGGTCAAGGATCTGGGCGGGCGGACCATCAACATCTTCATGGCCGGGAACTGGGCCTTCGACGATTTCGAGGCGGAGGAGATGACCGGCGAATCCCTGAACGACGCCAAGTATCAGACCAATTCCACGGTGCAGGATCTCTTCAACGTGGTGCTGACCACCTCCAACATCAGCGGACAGGCGTCCGGCGGTCAGGGGGCGGGCTACAAGGCCATCACCAACGTGAACATGTCCGGGACGGGCGACTACGCCTTCGCCGACGTGGGCTGCTACGACGTATCCACGCTGGCCTATCAGGGGCACATTCTGGATCTGAACAAAGTGAAGAACATCGACCTGACGAAATCCTGGTGGGACCCGAAGGCCAACGAGCAGCTCTCCGTCAAGGGGAAGATGTTCTACACCACCGGCGACATCGGCATTCTCGACAACGACTGCACCTACTGCATCCTCTTCAACAAGCAGGTGATCGACAACTTCTCCCTGGAGAGCCCCTACGAGCTGGTGCGGGAGAACCGCTGGACCTACGACAAGTTCATCGAAATGGCGGACACCTGCGACTCCGATCTGAACGGGGACGGCAAATACACCAACGACGACGCCTACGGCATCCTGATCTGGCAGGACTCCGTCATCGGCATGCTCCACGCGTCCGGCGGGCGGTGCGCCACCATCAAGGAGGACGGCACCATCGAGCTGACCCTCAACACGGAGCAGAACGTGGACGTGCTGACTACCTGGCTCACGGACCGGACCAAGTCCTTCTCCTACTTCCTGGAGGCGGGCACCGACGACGCGTCCCACGCCACCTTCACCGGCAACCGCTGTCTGTTCTACACCCGGTATCTCAGGGCGGTGTCCTGGTTCCGGGATCTGGAGGCGGACTTCGGTATCCTGCCCTATCCGAAGTGGAGCGACACCCAGAAGGATTTCTGCAACACCATGCACGCCTACGGCACATCCTACGTGTGCATCCCGATCGTGGCGGAGAACCCGGACGAGACCGGCTCCGTCATCGAAGCGCTGGCCTACTACGGCAAGCAGTACATCACCCCCGCCTACTACGACGTGAACCTGAAGGGCAAGTACTTCCGGGACGAGGAATCCGCGGAGATGCTGGACCTGATCTTCGAGACCAGGTTCTTCGACGTGGGCATGTACTACCAGCTGGGCGGCTACAACGAAAAGGTCATTACCATGATGCAGCAGAACGATACGGACTTCGCCTCCATGTACGCGAAGAACGAAAAAGTGGCCAACAAAATCTTACAGAAGATCAACGACGCCTACGCGGCCATGCCGTAAGGACTGACTGTCACGCTCTCCCCGGGGGTTCGGCTCTCCGGGGAGCACGTGTATCCGGATTCCGTTTAATATAATGAAAAGAAAGGAAAGGAGAATTCCCATGACGAGACGAATGATTGCCCTGCTGCTGGCGATGCTCATGACGGGCGGGGCTTTTGCGGCCTGCTCCGAATCGACAACGGGGAGCGAAGGTGAGGAAGCGGCCGTATCCGCGCAGCCGTCGACGCCTGAGGCCGAGGAGCCCGCCGAGCCGGAGAAGGACTCTCTGGAAGCCCGCGAGGATGTATCCGACGGACTGCCGGAGAAGGATTTCGGCGGACGGGTCTTCTGTGTGGCGGGGGATAACGGCTACACGGACTGGTATCTGACGGAGGAGCAGAACGGCGAGGTGGTCAACGACGCGGTCTGGCTCCGGAATCACACGGTTGAGGAGCGGTACAACGTGACCCTGGACGCCAACGTATTCGACGAGGGCTCCATCACCGGGAACGTCAAAAACTCCGTTCTGGCGGGG
>CACWLT010000412.1 GCA_902761695.1 uncultured Ruminococcus sp. | reverse complement strand
GTATCTCTCGGGACACTCTCCGGAGGAGACCGGAGCGGAGATCTCGGCCCTCACCGGCATCGACCGCTTCTTTATCGACAAGCTGCAGAACATCATCGAGGAGGAGCAGGCCCTCCGGATGCATCCCGGCGACACCGCCTGGCTTCTCGACGCGAAGAAATGCGGCTTTTCCGACGCGGGCATCGCCCGGCTCTGGGAGCGGAAGGAGCGGGACGTCCGCATGCAGCGGAAGCAGCGCGGCATCCGCCCCGTCTACAAAATGATCGACAGCTGCGCCGCGGAGTTTGACAGCTATATCCCCTATTTTTACTCGACCTATGAGAGTGGCAGCGCGGCTGGTGTTCCTGCGGAAAATGAGTCGGTCCGCACCGACGGGAAGAAAGTCATCGTCCTGGGCTCCGGCCCCATCCGCATCGGCCAGGGCGTAGAGTTCGACTACTCCACGGTCCACGCGGTGCAGACGCTCCGAAGCGCAGGCTATGAGGCTATTATCATCAACAACAACCCCGAGACGGTCTCCACGGACTACACCACCGCGGACAAGCTGTACTTTGAGCCCCTGACCGTGGAAGATGTCCTGGACATCATCGATTTTGAAAAGCCCGATGGTGTCATTGCGACCCTGGGCGGTCAGACGGCGGTGAACCTCGCCGCACCTCTTGCAGCGGCAGGCGTGAAGCTGATCGGCACCGGCGGCGGGGCCATCAGCCGCGCGGAGGACCGGGACCTGTTCGAGCATCTGCTCCTGTCCCTCGGCATTCCGCAGCCGAAGGGCGAGGCGGTCACAAAGGTGGAGGACGGCATAAAGGCGGCCCGGGAGATCGGCTACCCTGTGCTGGTGCGGCCCAGCTTCGTGCTCGGAGGGCGGGCCATGCAGATCGTCTCCGATGAAGAGGGGCTGACGCATTACCTTCATACCGCCGTGGAGATCGACGCGGACCGCCCGGTGCTGGTGGACCGCTACATCCGGGGAAAAGAGCTGGAGGTAGACGCGGTCTGCGACGGGGACGATGTCTTCATCCCCGGGATCATGGAGCTGGTGGAACGCACCGGCGTGCACTCCGGAGATTCCATCAGCATCTATCCGACCTTCAGCGTATCGGAAAAAGTGCGTCAGACCATCTTTGACTTTACCAGACAGCTGGGGCCGGCCATCGGCATCATCGGCCTCTACAACATCCAGTTCATCGTGGACCCGGAGGAGCAGGTCTACATTATCGAAGTGAACCCGCGCTCCTCCCGGACGGTGCCCTTTCTTTCCAAGGCCACCGGTTACCACCTGGCGGATATTGCGACCCTCTGCATGCTGGGGCATTCGCTCCGGGAACAGGGGATCACAGACCTCACCCCGGCGCCGAAGGATCCCCGCTTCTTCGTCAAGGCGCCCGCCTTCTCCTTCGCGAAGCTCCGCGGCATGGACGCCTACCTCTCCCCGGAGATGAAGTCCACCGGCGAAGCCATCGGCTATGACAGGAACCGCCTCCACGCCCTCTACAAGGCGATGCAGGCAGCCGGCATGCGGATCGCGGACCACGGGACAGTCCTTGCCTCCGTGGACGATCACGACAAGGAGGAGCTTCTCCCGCTGATCCGGCGCTTCTACCGTCTCGGCTTCAATATCGAAGCCACTTACGGCACCGCGGCGTTTCTCCGGGAGCACGGCGTCCGCTGCCACTCCTACGCCCTGCATGGACACAGCCAGGAGGCAGCCGAACTTCAGGTGATCTTCCGGAAGATCCGGGAAGGACACATCACTTACTTCATCAACACCCGTGACACCCGCTCCGGCCACGCCCGGTCAGCGGGGACCAGAATCCGGCAGTGCGCTGCTGAGAACGGCGTCCCGGCCCTCACATCCCCCGATACCGTGAGGGCCCTGCTGGACGCCCTGGAGGACGTGGTGTTTCCGGTGGGAACCATCTGACATAAGAAATACTAAGGTTCAGGACGAAGATCTCTTTCCGGAACGAGGGATCTCACACTGAAGCGCATGTCCTCTTTCCGAAACGAAGAATCTTCTCCAGGGACGGGTGCCATGAAGACGAATGGTCACAAAACATGTTGTTTTGA
>CACWLT010000411.1 GCA_902761695.1 uncultured Ruminococcus sp. | reverse complement strand
TTCAACAGCCATCCCTGGGACGTGACGGCCTTTGTCACCGTGCACGATCTGCCGAAGCGCGTGACGGACGAAAACGGCAATGCGCTGCCCGCCCAGTCCGTGCGCTCCCCCCGCACCAACGGACGGAACGACAAATGGGAGATCGGCTTCCTCGTCACCGTCCCCGCCCTGGGCTACCGGACGCTGAGGGCCTTCTATCAGGGGGACGAGGCCGAGGCGGATAATCCCTTCACCGTCACCGAGAACTCCATCGAAAACGGCCTGATCCGCCTGACCTTCAACCCGAAGACCGGCGAGCTCTGCGGCTTGACCGATCTGAAGCGGAATGTCGAACTGCTGTCCGGCGAAACGGAGACCGTCATGATGGACGAGACCGACTCCGACACCTGGGCCCACGGCATCACCGCCTTCCGCAAGGTTGCCGAGATCTTCCGGGAAGGGGAGATCAAGGTTGTCGAAGCCGGTCCGGTCCGGGCGACGGTCAGAACATGGCAGCGGGGCGAGCACACGGTCATCCGCCGGGATTATTCCCTCATCGCCGGATCCGATCAGGTGACGGTAAAGACCAAGGCGGATTTCAGAGAGCACCACAGGATGCTGAAATTCCGGATCCCGGCGGCGGTCGATAATCCGAAGATCCTCTGCGAGATCCCCTTCGGCTCCATCGAGCGGCCTTCCGACGGATCGGAGCAGGTCTGCCACCGCTGGTTCGCCGCCGTGACCCCCGACAAAAAAGACGGTCTTGCGGTGCTGAACGACGCCAAATACAGCTTCGCGGCGGACGGCTCGACACTGGAGCTGACGGTGCTGCGGGGAGCCATCTGGGCGGATCACTTCGGCGCGCGGGACGAGTTCTGCGAATACATGGACCAGGGCGAGCACGAGTTCACCTACGCCCTCATGCCGCACCGCTCCGTGACGGATACCGTGAGACGGGCGGCCGAGCTGAACCAGAGCCCCTTCGCGGTGCTGGAGACCTTCCACAAGGGGCGTCTGCCCGAGACCTGCACCGGCATCCGGGTGTCCGCGCCCAACATCGTCGTAACGGCGGTGAAGAAGCACGAGGACTCCGACGCCATGGTGATCCGGGCCTATGAGTGCGAAGGCCGGGACACGGACTGCGAGATCGAAATCCTCGGCAGGACGTTTGCCGCATCCTTCGGGCACAACGCCGTGAAGACCTTCATCGTCTCGGAGGACGGCGTCCGGGAGACCGATTTTCTGGAGGACTGACCTATGGCGCGGTATATCGGCATCGATGTGGGGGGCACCAAATGCGCGGTGTCCCTGGGCAACGAGCGGGCGGAGGTTCTTGAAAGCGTCCGTTTTCCCACCGCCGGACCGGAGGAGACCGTGGCGCGGATCCTCGATGAAGCGGCGGCCCTCATGGCGAAATCGGCGGAGGCCGTGCGGACCGCGGGGATCAGCTGCGGCTCTCCGCTGGACCCGGAGCGGGGGATCATCCAGTCTCCGCCCAATCTGCCCGGGTGGGACAATATCGAGATCGTCCGCATGACGAAAGAGCGGCTGGGGATCCCGGCGGTCCTCTGCAACGACGCCAATGCCTGCGCTCTGGCGGAATGGAAATTCGGCGCGGGGCGGGGAACGCGGAACATGGTGTTTCTGACCTTCGGCACCGGCATGGGCGCGGGGTTGATCCTGGACGGACATCTCTACAACGGAACCAACGGAAACGCCGGCGAGATCGGTCATGTGCGGCTGGAGCGCTTCGGACCCGTAGGCTACGGCAAGCAGGGGTCCTTCGAGGGCTTTGCCAGCGGCGGCGGCATTGCGCAGATCGCCAGAACGGCGGCCGTGGAAAAGCTGCAGCAGGGCGGCTCCGTGGGATACTGCACCACATGGGAGGAGCTGGACACAGTGACGGCGAAAACCGTTGCTCAGGCCGCCGACGCGGGGGATGAGACCGCTGTCCGTGTCTACCGGCAGACGGGAGAGATGCTGGGGAGGGGGCTGGCTGTTCTGGTGGACGTCCTCAACCCGGAGCGGATCGTCATCGGCAGCATCTTCCGGCGGTCCGCGGAGCTTCTGACGGAACCCATGGAGCGGGTCAT
>CACWLT010000410.1 GCA_902761695.1 uncultured Ruminococcus sp. | reverse complement strand
TCCGGCTTGAAATAGAAGCAGATGTGGAGCAGCTCCTGCCGCCCGTGAAAGCAGGTGGTGTAGGGCTCCATGGCGGGGATGAACAAAACCGCTCCCGTGGAAGGCCGGAGGGTCTTGTCGGAGAAGCGGAAATCGCAGTCCCCCTCGGTGAACAGAATGAGCCTGTGCGTCATGAAGCGCTTGGTGTCGTCGGTGTTGTCGCGCTCGTCCAGGCTGACTTTAAAGATCAGCTTGATGTCGGGATCGATCTCGGAGAAGGATATGGCGTTCATGGAACCTCCCACTGGCCGGATGCCGATGAATCATGTTCGTTTTTTCCTGTTATACACTCTTTTTTCATTGTGGACCGGCGTATTTTCTGGTATACTGATTATACCACACAGCGATAAAATCAGCAACCTTTTTTCCGCTTTCCGCATCCGGAGGGCGGAGTACGGCGCAGGGAGGAGCAAAATGGACATCACCTATTCAAAACAGCTTTCCGTCCGGTATGACGTAGACGTGTTCGTGGCCGGGGGAGGGCCTGCCGGGATCGCGGCTGCGGTGAGCGCGGCCAGACAGGGAAGGAGCGTGTTCCTGGCAGAATCCTTCTCTGCCTTCGGAGGAGCCGCCGTCACCATGCTTGTTCCCGCTTTCATGACCTTCGGGGACGGCGAGCGCTTTCTGGCGGAGGGCATCGGCCGGGAGGTGTACGACAAAATCGGCGCGGAGGCGTTTCCACGGTACCGGAAATACTGCCCCATGTCGATCCCCGTGGAGACCCTGAAGCGCATCTACGACGATATGGTGACGGAGGCGGGCGTGCAGTACCTCTTCCATACGAATG
Organism: uncultured Ruminococcus sp.; assembly: GCA_902761695.1. Lineage (GTDB taxonomy): Bacteria > Bacillota > Clostridia > Oscillospirales > CAG-272 > UMGS1696. The sequence continues at coordinate 1,249 of CACWLT010000410.1, read as the reverse complement.
TGATCGACGCGGTGACGGAGAACGGCCTGATCGAGTATGTGATCTGCGCTGCCAAGGGCTCGGTGTTCGCCGTGAAAGCGAAGGTTTACATCGACTGCACCGGCGACGGGGATCTGGCGTACTACGCGGGTGCGGAATGCGAGTACGGCGACGAGAACGGACGCACCATGGCCACGACCCTCTGCGGCATCTGGACGGACATCGACTGGAGCCGGGTGAAGAAGCCCGACGGACGCCGCCTGGACGACGCCTTCGCGGACCGGATCTTCACAAACGAGGACCGGCACCTCCCCGGCATGTGGCCGCTGATGGCGGAGACGAAGGACGAAAACGGCGTCAGCTGTCCGAACGGTCTCGGCGGGTCCAACGCGGGCCATGTCTACGACGTGGACGCCCGGGACGCGGCCTCCCTCACCGCCGGCATCGTGAAGGGACGGCGTCAGCTTCTGGAGTACCGGAGGTACTACCGGGAATACCTGGACGGCTATGAAAACGCCGAGCTTGTGTATTCCGCCTCGTACCTGGGCATCCGGGAAAGCCGCCGGATCGTCTGCGACTACACCATGGTCATCGACGACTTCAGGCGGCAGGCGGTGTTCGAGGACGAGATCGGCCGTTACAGCTACAACATCGACATCCATTCCCCCACCAACGACAAGGCCGGCTACGAGACCTTCATCCGGGACCACACCTCCCTGCGGTACAAGAGGGGAGAGAATTACGGCATTTCCTACCGCGCCCTGGCCGTGGCGGGGATCGAGAATCTCCTGACTGCCGGACGCTGCATCGGAACCGACCGGTACATGCAGTCCTCCGTCCGGGTCATGCCGGGGTGCTATATCACGGGCCAGGCGGCCGGAATCGCGGCGGCGGTGGTGTGCGACGCTCATGGAACGAATATCCATGAGGCGGACGTCCATGAGATCCAGAAGCGGCTGGTCGGCATCGGCGCCTATCTGCCGAACTACAGGGAATGATGGACAGAGATTTCTGTCGGAAAGAGGGTTTATCATGAAAGTCAAGAGAATGCTGTCCGTCCTGCTGTCCGCGCTCCTGCTCTGCCCGGCCGCCGCCTGCTCGGAGAAGACGGGAGAGGATCCGGACAACGCGCAGCCCGCTCAGTCCGTATCCGGTGAAGCGGTCCCCACCGCCGCGGAAACGGAAGCTCCCCCGGAGGAGACGGAACCCGCCCCCGATCTGCCCGCCTACGACTGCAAGGGGGAGAACTGCACCGTCCTCACCAAGATGG
>CACWLT010000409.1 GCA_902761695.1 uncultured Ruminococcus sp. | reverse complement strand
AATCCCGGCCGGGTCAGGAGCAATTGCCGCTCGCCCACGAAGTTCTCCAGCAGTCCGAGCGCACAGGGCCGCTCCCCGCCGACGATCAGAACCGCCCCGCTTGCCATGCGGACGGCGTAGTGGTAGTAGAACAGCCCTTCCCCGTCCTCGGTCTCATGGGGGAGCATGGCCCGAAAATCGAAGGTCAGCCGCCACAGCACGGCCCCCTCCAGGTAAAAGGGGGATTTTTCGGCGTCCTCCCCGGTCAGCCTGTCCAGATGGAAGCGGCGGAACTCCGTCTTTCCGGTGTTCCAGGCGTCCTCGTGGATCAGAAGGTCCGCCCCCTCGACGCGGTCATCCTCCCCCCCGTCCGGGGACGGATCGGCGGTGACGCGGAGTACAAAATCCACGATGTCGTCAGCGGCAAAAGCCCCGAGTTCGGAAACCCGGAGCTGCGCCTTCACATCGAATTTGAGCTCTTCAAAATGACGGTTCATAGGATTATTGTGTATTCCTGATGAAGAGGACCTATAAGTCAGCAAAAACAAGGGCAGAACGCCGATTTAAACTTTTGCAGATGCCGACGGACACTCCTTCCACCGCAAGCGGTCCCCTTCCCTCTGAGAGGGAGGCAGAGAAACGCCTTTTCCTTTTGGCTCCTTCCCAGAGGGAGCTGTCAGCTGTGCTGACTGAAGGAGTGTCTGAAAGGGTTTAAGTCAGCAAAAAAGTCAATTCTGAGTATCGATGAAGGAATTCATACACCAAGTATTACGCACATCGTCCTTGGCTCGCCCTCCGGGAGAGCTGTCAGCTATGCTGACTGAGAGGGCCGTGCATCCGCATCATCGTTCCGAAGTTGATACGCGAATTCAGCCCTCTCCGTCACCGTCTGCGACGGCGCCACCTCTCCCTAAGGGCGAGGCAAGGAGGCTGCGGTTCCTTCTGCCTGCTCCCTGGTCATCTTGCAGATTTGCTGACGTAAAGGCCCCTTTACCTCACCGGCGTGATGCGCCAGATATTCTCGGCGTACTCGCGGATGGAGCGGTCGGAGGAGAAGAAACCGGCTGAAGCGATGTTGATGAGGGACTTGCGGTTCCAGACCGGGCGGTCGTGGTAGGTCCGCATCATGTGGTTGTAGACGTTCAGATAGGAGTCGAAGTCCGCCAGGCACATATAGGGATCCGGCACGCCGTGGGCGTACAGCAGGTAGTTCACCATATCGGTGTAGTTCCAGCCGTTGAAGGAGCCGCGGAGACGGTCCACGGTGGAGCGCAGGCGATCGGAGTTCATATAGAAGGCCTGGGAGGAATAGCCCTGCTTCCAGAGCTCGTCGACCTCGGCGGCGCTGAGACCGAAGATATAGATATTGTCGCCGCCCACCGCGTCTTTGATCTCCACGTTGGCGCCGTCCAGCGTGCCCAGGGTCAGTGCGCCGTTCACCATGAATTTCATGCAGCCCGTGCCGGAGGCCTCCTTGCCCGCCAGGGAGATCTGCTCGCTGATGTCGGAGGCCGGCATGAGCACCTCGGCGGAGGTCACGTTGTAGTCCTCCAGATATTCCACGTGGAGGATGTCCCGTGCCTTCGGATCCCGGGCGATCTCCTGGCCCAGGTCCCAGATCAGCTTGATGATGTTCTTCGCCATATAATAGCCGGGAGCCGCCTTGCCGCCGAAGATGAAGGTGGTGGGCGTGTATTCCCCGTTGGGATTCTCCCGGATCTCGTTGTACAGGGAGACGATCTTCAAAACGTTCAGAAGCTGCCGCTTGTACTCGTGCATCCGCTTCACCTGCACGTCGAAGACGGACTCCGTGTCCAGGGACCGGCCGAAGCGGTCGAACCAGAACTTCGAGAAGGTCTGCTTGTTATCCCGCTTGATCCGCTCCAGGCGCTCCAGCACCGCGGGATCGTTCTCATACTTCCGGAAGCCCTCCAGCCGCGAGAAGTCCTTGCGGTAGTCGGGACCGACGGTCTCGTCCAGAAGGGCGGTCAGGCCGGGGTTGGAGAAGCAGAGCCACCGGCGCATGGCGATACCGTTGGTCACATTGGTGAACTTATAGGGCATCGCGTTGTAGTAGTCGTGGAAGACCGTCTTCTTCAGGATGCCGGAGT
>CACWLT010000408.1 GCA_902761695.1 uncultured Ruminococcus sp. | reverse complement strand
AGGAGGCCTCTCTTCCGGCATGGCTGCAGGTGCTGCGGTTTGTCTCGGCGTCCGCCCTGACGGTGACCATGATGACCGTGGTGCTCTTTCTCGGGCCCATGTTCGGCTGGAGCGGCATGTTCGAGGGGGCCAACTACTGGTTCCATCTGGTCAATCCACTGCTGTCGATCTTTTCCTACCTGCTTCTGGAGCCGGGGAACCGGGTCCCGCGGAAATATCCCTTCGCCGGGATCGTGCAGACCGTTCTCTACGGCGCGGTGTACATCCCCATGGTCCTCAGCGGTACATGGCCGGATTTCTACGGGTTCAACATCGGCGGGCGGTGGTACCTGTCCCTGCTCGCGATGCTGGCGGCCAATCTTCTGCTGGCCTGGCTCCTGCTGGCGGGACGGAACGCCGCGGCGGCTGCGGTTTTCGGGGAGAAAGCCGATTCGTCCGGAAAGGGCCCGGGTGAGCGGTGAGAGGCCCCGGATTTCCGGCAAATCCCCCCGAATTTTTTAAAATTAGGGACCGAAGTCCGTACAAATGGCCGATTTTCACCTCCGCCTCCGTTTTTTCTTGACAAAACATGCATCCCGTGGTATAATCATTCACAAGAAATCCCGGATCCACCGGAGAAGGAGCGAAAATATGACGAACCGCGCTTATCTCTATACTGTGCGATTTTACTATTATTACGCTCCGGTCCCCCGGCAGTCTGGATCCGCACAGTGAAGCATGTTATTCACGCGCCGCAGAGTGCCGGAAGGTCTTCTGCGGTTTTTTACTGAATAAGCGCTCCCCGCTTCGGGACGCGCGCCGGCAGACGCAGAAGACGGAAAACCGTTTTCTGTGTTTTTCTGTTGAAGGAGAAAAAGATGAACGAGCTTGAAGAGGCCCGGCGGATCATTTCCGAAGCGGACGCCGCCATGGCCGGGTTGTTTGAGAAGCGCATGCGGGCCGTGGAGCAGGTGGCGGCCTACAAGAAGGAGCGGGGCCTGCCCGTTCTGGATCCCGCGCGGGAGGAGGCGGTGATCCGCTCCGGATGCGCCCGGGTGGAGGATCCGGTTCTCAGAGAATACTACGTCCGGTTCCTGCGGGACGTGATGGCGACCTCCCGGGCCTATCAGAACCGGCTTATCTCCGGGATCCGGGCGGCTTATTCCGGCGTCCCCGGGGCCTTTGCGGAGGAGGCGGTCAGAAAGCACTTCCCCGACGGGATCCCGGTTCCCTGCGGCGATTTTGCCTCCGCGTATGAAGCGGTGGTGAGCGGGGACTGCGACGCGGCGGTGCTTCCCCTGGAAAACAGCTTCGCCGGCGAGGTGGGGGCGGTGTACGATCTGCTCTTCTCCGGGTCCCTCTATATCAACGGGATCCTGGATCTGGCGGTGACCCAGAATCTGCTGGCCCTGCCAGGGGCGGATATCGGCGGGATCCGGACGGTGGTCAGCCATCCCCAGGCCCTGAGCCAGTGCGCGCCTTACATCCGGGAGCACGGATTCGAGACCCGGGAATACGGCAACACGGCCCAGGCGGCCAAGTTCGTCTCCGAGCTGGGGGATCCTTCGGTTGCCGCCATCGGGACGGAGGAGGCCGCGCGGCTCTACGGACTGACGGTGGCCGCCCGGAAGATCAACGAGAGCGGGCAAAACACCACCCGGTTCGCGATCCTGACGCGGACGGAAAACGACGGGCCGGGCCGGGCGGACGACAGCTTCTTCCTGGTGTTCTCCGTGAAAAATCAGGCGGGATCCCTGGCGGAGGCGGTAAACATCATCGGCCGTCACGGGTACAACATGCGGAGCCTGCACTCCCGTCCGCTGAAGACTTTGATGTGGAACTACTATTTCTACGTGGAGGGCGAGGGCGACATCCGCTCGGAGAACGGCCGGGCCATGATGGCGGAGCTCGGCGGGGTCTGCGACAGGCTGAAGCTGCTCGGGACCTATCCCGCGAAGGGAGCGTGAGGACATGACGCTGTATATGGAGCTTGGGGAACGGAGCTATCCCATCACGGTGGAAGCCGGGGCGCTGAGCCGGGCGGGAGATGTCCTCGGCCTCGGGCGGCGGGTGCTGGTGGTGACGGATTCCGGCGTTCCAGCGGCTTACGCTGAGGCGGTG
>CACWLT010000407.1 GCA_902761695.1 uncultured Ruminococcus sp. | reverse complement strand
TGAAACGATCCCTTTCCCGGATCAGACTCCGAGGGTGGCCAGCAAGGTCATGGCGTAAACCCGCGCCATAAAGTCGCTGGGATGGTTGATGTTGTTCCCGGAGGCGTGGTAGTACTGCTTCCGGCCGAGGATGTGCCTGTGGAGGGAGGTCATGGGCGCCAGCGCGATGTGCTCCTCCTTCTCCGCGAACATCCGCAGCCCCTCTTCATATTCGATCTGGTGGATGAAGAATCCCGCGGCACGCCAGTGGGGCAGGATGCTGGACAGCAGGATGATATCGCAATCCGGACAATCCTTCCGGAAGGCGGAGACGATCCCCGCCGTCAGCTCCATGAACTGCTCCCGGGTGCGCCATCCGTCGTTCATGCCGAAGGCCAGCACCATCAGGTCCGGATTATACGCCGCCGCCCGGGGGCCCACGTTCTCCAGACCCCACCGGGAGTCCATGCCCCCCACGGCGGTGTTGACGTAATGGAGAACCTTCCCGCCCCGTTTTTCGACCGGCTTCAGCTCTTCATACGGCCGCACGTCTACGGAAAGGGTATACCCGTATTTTTCCGCCAGCGCCTCCGCCGTCATCTCCGGGAAGGGCTTCGCGAAGGGCGGGACTCCGACCGTTCCCGAGGAGTTGGCCCCGGTGGTGATGCTGTCCCCGTAGAAGAGGACCGTCGCCTCCTCCCCCCGTTCCAGCTTTCCGAGGAAGCGGCTCAGCTTCTCCGTCCGCGCAGGCGGGATCGGACCGTTCCATGGGGCGGCATGCCGGTAGGTGACGTCCACCATGTACCGGATCATGGAATCCCCCTCCCCAAAGCCCAGATAGGGATGGCCGGGCTCGATGCAGCCGAAGTCCTGCCCGTCCCGGTGCTCTTTCGGATAAAACCGGTCCATGGGAATGAAGGGCATCCGCGAACCGGGCAGACGGATCAGGCACCCGTCCCGCAGAGCATAGTCCACACCCTCCTTGTATTCCGTCGCAAGATCCGCCGAGAAGACCTCGAGGATCTCGTCCGCCGGGTAGACCAGCATAGCGGCGTGCTCATCCTCCTGGAACAGGACGGATTCGTGCGAAACGACGTCCCCTTCCCAGAGAGGACGAATGTATTCACGCAGCGTGTAAGAACGTGTAACTTCCATTATTTCCTCCCGTATTTCCCCGAAAAAAGCGGATCGGGGATCGTTCACTGATTTTTTTACGGCTGTACCTCGTCAAAGACTTTATAATCCTCCACCAGCGCGATCTCGTCCAGATAAAACGGCCTGCCCAGCATCCCGTCCTCGGAGAAATCAAAGTACATGTAGACGGCGGTGATCGTGCGGGCGTCGAAGGTGGACCCGGAGCCGTCCCGCGCGCCGAAATCCGCCGTCGGGAAAGCCAGCCAGCCCTTGAAATCCTTCACGGAGGAGCCCTGCGCCGCGCCGAAGCAGCCGTCCGTACCGTGGTACAGAGTTTTCCAGTCCTCCCCTCCCTCCGGCAGATAATAGAAGGGCAGATCGGTTCTCCCGTCGATGTCGTCCGTGGAGAAGAGCTCCCCGTACCGGTTGACCAGTCCGAAGGATGCCTTGCGGAAGTCGATGCCGGTGAAGTCCGCCCAGACCCGCAGATACCGGGTGTTCCGTCCGCGTAGAGGTAGAAGCAGCGGTTGCTGTGCGCGTCGGCGTTCAGCGTTACGGCGAGGCCCTTTGACCCCTCAAACCCCGCGCGGTCCCGGATGGCAAGGGTCGTGTCCCGGAAGGAGGCCGCCCCGTCCCATTGCCCCGCGAAGTAATCTCCGTTGGCCTCGCCCCTGTAGACGCCGTTTTCCGCCGTTCTGCGGAGCCGCTTGTAGCTCTCGAAATCCGTGAAGGTCCCCGTGAACCGCACCGGATTGTCCGAGGCGTAGGGCACAATGACGCTCTCCGGCGTAGTGAAAACCGTGGTGATGGGCTCCCCCTCCACATCCCAGGCGTTGACGGGGAAGACCGACACGGTGTATTCCGTCCCGTCATGCAGACCCGTGACCGCGCAGGACACCGTCTCCGGCATGGGCTCGAAGTAGTATTCCGAGAAATACCTGACCTCCTTCCGGTGTCCTGCCGCCTCCGCCATAAGCCGGTAGCTGTAGATGCACTGGTCGTCCAGCGCCTGGGGGACCGTCACCGTCACGGAGCTCTCCGTCAACCGGTCCAGGGTGATTTCGCTGCCCGCCGGAAAGTGCGGAGCCGTGGCCTTCTCGCCTCTCTCCGGGGTGTAGAGGAAGGTCGAGGGATCGGACGGCTTCTCGATGCGGTACATCAGCTGCTCGTCCGGATCGTCGGTGTTGGCGGGCGTGCGGAAGAAATCGTCCGTCAGGATGTTGTAGGGCTGAATCAGGACCCGCCCCGCCGCGTCCGCCTCCACGATGTAGTATTGCGCCGCGTTCTCCTTGCCGGGGGGAAGGGTGCCGCCGGTCATGCCCCGCTCCATTTCAAAATAGTAGAGCGTCCCCGTGTTGAGAAAGGTGCATTCCTCCTGCCAGATGGAAAGGGGATTGTTCATGGGCCCATGGGAGTCGCCGGAGAAGTCGATGACCTGGGGATACGCGCCGAGGGCTCTGCGCAGCGTGGGATAATCCGGCGTGTACCAGGACCGGCTGACATACACCGTGTCCTTGATGTGGTGGTGCTGGAAGGTGAAGATCGGCATGCCGGGGGCGTCCTCCGCGGCGGCCTTCAGCTCCTCCTTCAGCCAGCGGATCACCTGAGCGGGATAGTCGTTGGCGTTCCGCGGGGAGATGCCGATGATATGGAAGCCGTTGATGACCACATGCGGATCCAGCGTATCGCTCATGCAGTCGAGAAAGACCTCCGGCCCGCCTCCGCTCCATTCGTGGTTGCCCATGGTGGCGATGAGCTGTGTCTCCGGCCGGATGTGCGCCGCGATGACGGCCTTCAAAGCCTCGTATTCGTAGTCCCACCCCGTGTTGGTGATGTCCCCCGCCATCAGCACCGCGTCGAGGTTCTGATAGGACGGATGGGCGTCCGCGTACCGGTAGGCGGAGTCAAAGAGCCTGCCCAGGCGCACCGCCCGCTCATTGGTTGTGTCCGTGATGTGGGTGTCCGAGCAGACCGCCAGGCGGATCACCGGAACGAAATCCGCCTCGATGTCCTCTTCCGCGCGCACCTCTGCCTCCTCCGGATTGCCATCCGTTTCCACAGGACCGGCCGCCGCGTTCTCCTCCGGCTCGCTGTCCTCCGCAGGTATGTCGGACTCCGTATTCTGGGGCGTGGACGCGTCCGTCCGGATCTCCGTTTCCGTCAGGGATACTTCCGCCGGTCCTCCGTCCTGTTTTGAGGACCCGCAGGACCCCAGAACGGCGCAGAGGATCAGCGCGGCAAGGATGGTCAGGCGTCCGCCGTGGTTCCGTCTCTTTTCTGTCTCCATGCTCTTCCTTCTTTCCGGCCCGGCTCTCCCGGATGATTCCACTTCCCATTATACACGATTTCCATGCGGAATGCCATAGCTCCCCGCAAATTATGCGAGAAAAACCGGCGGACAACGTACATATTTCTGTAACGCTGCCCGCCGGGCTTTTATTCAGTTATCGACCGGGGGAAGGGAAGCCCTCCTCCGCGCCTTGCTGAACGGGTTTCAGTGCTTCTTCTTCGCAACAGCGAAGCCGCCGAGAGAGATCACGGCAGCAACGGCAGCCACGACACCGAAGTCGAAGGTGTTGGGAGCTTCAGCCTTCTGATCAAGAGCCTGATCAAC
>CACWLT010000406.1 GCA_902761695.1 uncultured Ruminococcus sp. | reverse complement strand
CCGTCCTCGTTGCCCACCCAGCGGATGTCGTGAGGATAGTCCCGTGGCCCCTGGAAGCAGATGGCGCGGGGCTGGTGCTCCTTCAGGATCGGCGTCAGATCCGGCCCGCCCTGCTCCGGAGGAACGATCCCCCCGTCAAACCAGATCTCGAAGAGCTCCCCGTATTCCGTCCAGAGCTCCGTCACCTGGGCCTCCACGTTTTTCACGTAGGCCTGATAGACCGGGGAGAGGTAGTCCCACTTCCAGTTGTCGTTGATGTTGTAGTACCCGTTGCAGCCGGTGGAGTAATAAAATCCGGGCTTCAGGCCGTATTTCCGGCAGGCGTCGATGAATTCCCGGCAGATGTCGCCTCCCCCGCCCCGCCATTTCGTGTGGGCGATGGAGAAATCGTTGACCTTCGTGTTCCAGAGGGAGAAGCCCGTGCAGTGATTGGCCACCAGCACCGCGTATTTCGCCCCGAACTCCGCCGCGCTCCTCACCCACTGGGACGGCTCCAGCTTCTTCGGATCAAGCGTCTCCGGCGCGATGGCCTCCCGCACTCTCTCCGTCTTGTACCAGTCCCCCGTCAGTTCCGGCCGGTAGATCTCCAGACAGTAGTGGATCAGCACGCCCAGCTCCATGTCCTGCCAGGCCAAAAGCTCCTTCGTCGGCTTTGCGATGTACATCTCCTAATCCTTCCCTTCCCGCCCGCGTATCCCGGGCTTTTTTCACCTTCCTGATTATACCACACCCCGGCCGGAGATGAAAGCGGTCTGCGGGAAAAAAGAAGGCGGTTTTCGTTTCCGCGAAGTTCAGGCAATCTTCATCTTTTCCGCCTTGACAGATATGTCGCGGTATATTATAATGAAATCGTCATACTACAATCTGAAAAATACGGGGAGCCCCATGAACTATACGCAGCAGATTCTGAAGGAAGTGAAAAAAGCCGTCTCCGGCAAGGATCAGGCCATGGTCTGGATCCTCATGACCATTCTGGCGGGCGGCCACGTGCTGCTGGAGGACATGCCGGGCGTCGGCAAAACCACGGCGGCCCTGGCCTTTTCCCGGGCGCTGGGTCTCTCCTACGGGCGGGTCCAGTTCACCCCGGACGTGCTTCCCTCGGACGTCACCGGCTTCTCCCTCTACCAGAAGGAGACGGGCCGCATGATCTTCCAGCCCGGCGCGGTGCTCTGCAATTTCTTCTTAGCGGACGAGCTGAACCGGGCCACCTCCCGCACCCAGTCCGCCCTGCTCGAGGCCATGGAGGAGGGCCAGGTCACGGTGGACGGCAATACCTACCGCCTGCCCGCCCCCTTTTTCGTCATGGCAACCCAGAATCCCACGGGCGCGGCGGGGACACAGCTTCTCCCGGACTCCCAGATGGACCGCTTCACTGTCCGCCTGTCCCTGGGCTATCCCGATCCGGCCTCCGAGCTGGAAATGGTGAAGAACCGCCTCTCGGGCAATCCTCTGGATGCCGTCCGGGCCGTGGTGAACGCCGACGGGGTGACGGACATGCAGCGGGAGGTCCAGTCCGTCTACATAAAGGACGAGCTGCTGGAATACCTCATCTCCCTGGTGAACGCCACCCGGAATCACGGCCTGATCCTCCGCGGCGCCTCTCCCCGGGCCACGTTGTCCCTGACTGCCATGGCCAAAGCGGCGGCCTATATGCGGGGGCGGGATTTCGTGGTGCCCCAGGACATTCTGACTGTCTATCCCCGGGTGGTGGAGCACCGGCTTCTGCTGGCTCCCGAGGCCCAGACCCAGGGAGAAGGCGCGGCCTCCATCCTGAAGCAGATCGCCGCCCGGGTTCCGGCCCCGAAGGTGTGACATGACCGGCCGCCGCATTGCCTACGGGTTCCTGCTTCTGGGGTCCGCCGCCTTCTGGATCTTTTACGACGGGGCTGTCTCCGCCTATCTCTTCGCCGCCGTGCTGGTCCTCCCCTTTTTCTCACTGCTGGTTTCCCTGCCCTTCGCCCGGAAGCCGGCGGCGGAGATCGAAGCGCCCCGGACGGTGCAGAGAGGGAGCGCGTGTTCCTTTTTTTTCCGCGTCCGGGTTCATGACCGCCCCTCCGTTCTGCCGGGAGCTGTACGCGTCGCCATCCGGGATCTCATGGAGGACCGGATCGACCGGCTGACCTT
>CACWLT010000405.1 GCA_902761695.1 uncultured Ruminococcus sp. | reverse complement strand
GGTGATGCCCTATCTGCTCTGCTTCGCGGCGGGCGCTATGTTTTACGTGGTGGTGGATGAGCTGATTCCCGAGATGGCGGAGGGAAGTCACTCCAACGCGGGGACCCTGTCCTTCGCCGCCGGGTTCGTCATTATGATGGCCATGGACGTAGGATTGGGCTGAAGGTCCGGATCACAGTACAAAAAACAGCGCGGTTCATGGCGGACTGCGCTGTTTTCAGCTGTATGGGGGATCAGAGGGGTTCGTTCCGGTTCTGCCGCATGACCTCGTAGCCCAGCATGGAGGCGGCGGACGCGGCAGAGAGGGAACCGGGGAATTCCCGTCCGTAGTCGATCCGCACGATCTCGTCCGCCTCGGACAGGAGGGACGCGGAGATGCCCCGCTTTTCGCCGCCCACAATGAGGAAGAGGGGCTTTCTCATGTCGCAGGCGAAGGAGGAGACGGAATTGCGGATCCCGGCGCAGAGAACGCGGTATCCCTTCCGCTTGAAAAACCTGGCGGCCTCGGCGGGATCTGACACGGCCACGGGCAAAAGCTCCGACGCGCCCGCCGAGGACCGGCAGACGACGCCCGCCGCGCTCATCCAGTTCCGGGGGGAGAGCACGATGCCGTCCGCGCCGCACGCGTAGAGGGAGCGGATGGCGTACCCGAAATTATAGGGATCCTCGATGCCCTCCAGCATGACCCAGAAGCCGCCGGTGACGGGGATGTCCGTGAGGGGCGGGACGGTGCGGTCCGTGCATTCCGCCGCGATGCCGCCGTGGGATCCGCCTACCGTCACGTCGTCAAGCTCGCTCTCCGGGATATATTCGATGGTGAAGCCGTGCTTCTCCGCCATGCGCGTCAGCCAGGACAGTTCCTTCGCCCGGGCCGTTTTCTTTTCCTCCGCCGCCAGAAGCCGCAGGATCCGTCTGTCCGAGATCCCCTCCTCCATGGCGCGGATCACGGCGCGGGTCGAGGTCATGCCCTCGAAAAGGGTGCCCGGGACCTGGCGGGAGGCCTCTTTTTTCATGGGATCAGAGCTGACCGGCGGCGTTCATCTTCAGATAGGCGTTGATGAAGCCGTCGATCTCGCCGTCCATGACCGCCTGGATATTGCCGTCCTCGTACTGGGTGCGGGTGTCCTTGGCCAGGGTGTAGGGCATGAACACGTAGGAGCGGATCTGAGCACCCCACTCGATGTTGGTCTTGACGCCCTTGATATCGTTGATGGTGTCCAGCTTTTCCCGCTGCTTGATCTCCATGAGCTTGGATTTCAGCATTTTCAGCGCGGTTTCCTTGTTCTGGAGCTGGCTCCGCTCGGTCTGGCAGCCCACCACGATGCCCGTGGGGATGTGGACGATGCGGACTGCGGATTCGGTCTTGTTGATGTGCTGGCCGCCGGCGCCGGAGGACTTGTGGGTGGTGATCTCCAGATCGGCGTCGTTGATTTCGATGGAGCCGTCGTCGGTGAATTCCGGCATGACCTCCACGGAGGCGAAGGAGGTGTGGCGGCGTCCGGAGGCGTCGAAGGGGGACACGCGGACCAGACGGTGCACGCCGTTCTCGCCCTTCAGATACCCGTAGGCGTTCTCACCCTCGATCATGATGGTGGCGGATTTCAGGCCCGCCTCTTCGCCGTCCAGCCAGTCGATGAGCTTGACGTTGTAGCCGTGGCGCTCGCCCCAGCGGGTGTACATGCGGTAGAGCATCTGGGCCCAGTCCTGCGCCTCGGTGCCGCCCGCGCCGGGATGGAAGGACAGGATGGCGTTGTTCTGGTCGTATTCGCCGGAGAGCAGGATCTCGATGCGCTGGCTCTCCTCCTCGGTGCGGATCTCCTTTTCCGCGGTCTCCACCTCGGGAACCAGGGATTCGTCGTTCTCCTCGATGGCCAGCTCAGCCAGGGTGATGGTGTCCTCCAGCTTGCCGGACAGCGCTTCAAACTTGGCGATTCTGTCCTTGGTGCGCTTGATCTCCCGCAGTACCTTGCCGGAGTTCTCCTGATCGTTCCAGAAGGCGGCGTCGGAGGTGGAGGCTTCCAGCTCCTTCACCCGGTCCCGGAGCGCGTCGATGCGGAGCGCGCTTCCCAGTTCCTTTATGTCGGCCCGGAAATTCTCAAGTCTGTATTTGGCTTCTTCCAGTGCAAGTATCATCTGTATCCTCCGGATTTGTTTTGT
>CACWLT010000404.1:488-2666 GCA_902761695.1 uncultured Ruminococcus sp. | reverse complement strand
CCCTGCTCGTCCGGGCGATCCTTATAGCGGACACCGGTGATGGCGGCGGTTTTCGCTCCGTTTTTTGTCAGCCTTACCAGAAGATCCCGGATATGGGCCTCGTCGTAGGTGCCGGGCTGCCGGTATTCCGCGCCCAGCATGAGGGCCGCCTCGGTGATGTTGGGGACGATGATGTCCGCACGGTCGCAGAGGTGCTTCATGGCCGCTACGATCTCCGGTCCGAAGCCGGTGTAGAGCTTTCCGTTGTCGGCCATGGCGGGATCCACGAATACGAAACGGGGTTTGATTTTGTCGATGAAGTCCTCGATCATGGCCGCCTGCTCCGGGGACCCCAGATAGCCGGTGTAGAGCCCGTCGAAGGTGATCCCCTCTCTTTTCCAGTGCTCCGTGACGGCGGGGATGTCCTCCGTCAGGTCCCGGAAGGTGAAGCCCTTGAACCCGGCGGTGTGGGTGGAGAGAACGGCGGTGGGGATCACGGCGCACTCCACGCCCATGGCGGAAATGACCGGAAGGGCTACGGTGGTGGAGCATTTGCCGTAGCAGGAGATGTCCTGAATGGTGACGACTTTTTTCATGATTAAGCCTCCGTGGCGGATGGATTCTGGATTGATCCCTATCATACCCCGAATTTGACCATAAAAACAGTCTCAGAAACGAAATATTTTATATGACCAGTTTCTCCGGCCCCCTTGCTTTCCGGGGCGCGGCGCGGTATAATGGAGCATCGGAAGGGGAAAGGAGGCGTATCGGATGAAGCGGGACGGGGAAGGACTTCCGGCATACCGGACGGTCTACGAAGCGCTGAGAAAAAGGATCATGGAGGGGGATTTTCCCGTGGGATCCCGGCTTCCCTCCAAGCGGACGGCAGCGGCGGATTTCGGTGTCAGCGTCATCACGGTGGAGCACGCCTACGCGCTCCTCTGCGACGAGGGGTACGCCGAATCCCGGGAACGGAGCGGATTTTATGCCGCCTACCGCAGACGGGACAGCTTTCCGGTGGGCGGGGATCAGACGGTGCCTCTTCCTCGCGCACCGGCTTCGTCCGGGGGAGGGGCATCCGGGGACAGTGCGCCTGCCTTTCCCCATTCGGTATACGCCAAGACCGTGCGGCGGGTGCTGACGGATTACGAGGATATCCTGTATCGCAAATCCCCCTCCGGCGGGCTGACCATGCTGCGGCGGACCATCGCGGAGTATCTGGGAAGGAGCCGCGGCATCCGGGCGAATCCGGAGAACATCGTGGTGGGGTCCGGCGCGGAATATCTCTACACGCTGATCCCCATGATCCTGGGGCGCGGACGGGTCTTCGCCGTGGAAAGTCCCTCCTACGGCAAGATCCTGACCATCTACCGTGCCTCCGGACTGGACTGCGAGGAATTGCGGCTGGGACAGAACGGCATCGACAGCGGGGAACTGGAGCGTTCCCGGGCCGGGGTGCTCCATATCACGCCCTACCGCAGCTATCCCAGCATGGTGACGGCGTCGGCGGCCAAGCGGCACGAATATATCCGCTGGGCCATGGAGCGGGACGGCCTGCTCATCGAGGACGACGTGGAATCGGAGTTCGCCCCCGCCATACGCCGCGCGGAAACCCTGTACGCCCTGGCTCCGGACCGGGTGATTTACCTCAATTCCTTCTCGAAGACCCTCTTTCCGTCGCTGAGAGCCGGGTACATGATCCTGCCGGACGGACTGACGGAGGCCTACCGGGAGACCGCCGGACTTTTGTCCTGCACGGTGCCGGTGCTGGAGCAGTGTATTCTGAACGAGCTCATTGCGCGCGGGGATTTCGAGCGCCACCTGAACCGGATGCGGCGGAGAATGCGGAAGCGGGACGGGGATGCGCCGGACCCGGGAGAGGAGAAGCCGTAAGCGGGAAGATGGCCGTCTTTTTCCGTCCGTCTTGCATTTTCCCGCCGGATCTGGTATGATATAGAAAAACCCAAGCGAAACGGGAGACAAATATGCTGTCCTTTGCCAGCGATTATATCGAGGGAGCCCATCCGAAGATCCTGGAGCGGCTCGCGGAGACCAATTTTGATATCCAGCCGGGGTACGGGGAGGACGAATACTGCCTTTCTGCCAAAGAAAAGCTGCGGACGGCCTGCGACTGTCCCGGGGCGGAGATTTTCTTCCTTTCCGGCGGGACCCAGACCAACCGGACGGTCATTTCGGCAT
>CACWLT010000404.1:0-462 GCA_902761695.1 uncultured Ruminococcus sp. | reverse complement strand
ATCGAGAGCTCCGGCCACAAGGTGCTGACCATGCCCACCGTCGACGGAAAGCTGCGGGCGGATGCGCTGCGTTCCTATCTGCGGGATTTCTACGCGGACGGGGAAGGGGCGATCCACATGGTGCAGCCCGGCATGGTGTACGTGACCCATCCCACGGAATACGGGACCCTCTACACCCTGGACGAGCTGACGGAGATCCGGGCGGTATGCAACGAGTACGGCCTCCCGCTGTTTCTGGACGGGGCGCGGCTGGGCTACGGACTGGCAACACCCGGCACGGACCTGACCCTGCCCGCCATCGCCCGGCTGACGGACGTCTTTTACGTGGGTGGCACCAAGGTCGGCGCGCTTCTGGGGGAGGCGGTGGTCTTTCCGAAAAAGGCCCCGTGCCATTTCTTCACCCACATGAAGCAGAACGGCGCGGTTCTGGCAAAGGGGCGGGTGCTGGGGATCCAGTTCGAT
>CACWLT010000403.1 GCA_902761695.1 uncultured Ruminococcus sp. | reverse complement strand
TTCGAATGAATACAGGATCTCGTAGAGCCTTTCGCTCTCGATCCACAATTCGGATTTATCGTAGAAGATACCGTGACGGTCAAAAACCGCTTCGAGCTTTGCTTCCGTCGGCGGGCTTTTTTCGTCCGTGTACAGCTCGACGTGAACGACGCTGATTTTGTCGTACACGTACCCGTCCGCCGAGAAGTTGTCGGACGCCGGATACAGGAAACAGACGAAGGGCGGTTCGGGTGACTCGCCCTCCGCGAAGTGGTCGTAAGCGACGGGAAGAGAGGCTTCCTCCAGCATCGCCAGCAGTTCGTTGTGCGTCATATCAGCCCTCCAGAGCTTTCGTGATGGCAGACTCCAGGACGGAGACGCCGTGTTCCTCCGCCGGAGCGATGTGCGGGAAAGCCCGCGCCCGTCCGCCGTTCCGAAGCGCGTGACCGAACTCCAGAAGATGCGCCAGCATATACCGGGACGGGGAGTACACCGTCATGGTCAGACCGGTGCTGTTCTCCTTCGTTTTGCTGGTAGTCCAGGATTCCGCGTACCGTCCCGTTCTGCGAGGCGCCGTCGCCTTGATGTCATCCCGGACGGTGTTCGCAGCTTTCCGGACCGCTGACTTGACCTGGGACCCGGCGAGGTTTTTGTATTCCTCAAGGCCGTCCATGATCGCGTCGGCCAACTGATCGATCGTTACGGTTTGAACGCCCATAGTCTCACCTCTCAGCCAGTTCTGTGATAAGCTTTCGACTGACGCGGCGGAAATCCATATCGTCCACGGCCTTGATGTTGTAGATCCGCTCGCCGAGCAGCACACGGAAGTGGGTTGAGTCCACGGCGGCGGTTTCCGAGCAGTACCGGACGGTGAACTCGATCCGGTTCCGCTCCTCGGTATGACCGGCCTCCTCCGTCTCGTCCGCGCTTCTGCCGCCGGTTTTTCCGGTCGCCCAGCAGGTGAACCAGTCTGCCCAGACGGATTTGTGATTGCCGTACAGGTCGGTGACGGTCTCGTTTTTCTGAATCGTGATACGGGCGCGGAGCCATGAAATATGCATCAGAACAGCCCTCCCTCCCGGATCGAGAAAAGCAGGGACCGGAGGGTCAGAAGCAGTTCATGGTGATCCGCTTCGTCCCGGTGCTCATACAGATAGCCGAGGGTGTACAGAGCGGCAACGCGGCAGACGGCCCGGATCTGAACGAGGGTCGTGCTGTTGTCATCGCCCGCCTCCACCGAAGCCCAAGTTGTGTCAGTAATGCGGCCGACTTCTTTGGTGAGAATACATGCGGTAAGAAGCAGGGAGGCAATCGTGGCGTCCTCGTCGGCGGAGTCCACCCGGAGATACTCCTTTGCTTCCTCAAGCGTCACAAGCGCCATAACCGATTGCCTCCTCTGTCTCAATCCGCCGCCATCAGTCCGGCGGCTTTCAGCTTCCGGAGCAGGGCGTTGAATTCATCCTTGAGCGCCGCGACGGTCGCTGCCGTGCTGTCGGGCTGATTCTCAGCAGCGGGGAGCCCCTCAACGGAGGCTCCCTCTTCAAAGATCAGCCGGCCGCCGATATGCGTGATGTCGCCGCCAGGCTCGGTGTAGTTCTTTACGTTGTATCCATCCATGTCCGATCCCCCTTACGCGTGCTGCTGCAGGATCTTGATGGCTTCGGGAAGGACGGTCTTACCGTCGAGACGCTTGGAAGCGAGGAACCCGACCTGGCCGTTGCCGGCGTAGAGTTCGTTGAGGCGCTTGAGGGAGATGCCCTGACGGTCGCCGATCCAGTAGTAGTTCAGGTCGCCGAAGATGACGGACTTCGCACCGGCCGCCACAGCGGGAGCGAACGGAGAGGTGAAGTAGGGGCGGCCGAGGATGGTTCCGACCTCGCCGTCCTTGATGGCGGGCTGCCAGAGGTACTGGCCGTTGCCGTCCTTCAGCTTGCGGATCACCTTGATCGTGGAATCGTTCAGCACCCAGACAGCGTTCTTGCGGTAAGGCGCCTTCAGGCTGTAGTACAGATCGATCAGCTCGTCGGCGGTGATGGCGGTGGTGGCCGCCGCAGTGACGCCGACCTGGCCGCCGCCCGTCGCGTTCAGAATGCCGGTGGGCTTCCCGGTACCGTTGCCGGTGAGGAACGCCTCTTCCTCCTTGTCGCCGATGCGGCGCACAAACTCGGCGTTGATGTAGCCTTCCAGGTCGAACGCGGAATCGTTC
>CACWLT010000402.1 GCA_902761695.1 uncultured Ruminococcus sp. | reverse complement strand
CGTAGGCCGCCGCGTGGGCCTTCGGGAACATGTACCGGATCTTCTGCAGGGAGTCGATGTACCACTCGGGGACGTTGTTCTCCCGCATGGCCGCCTGCATCTCGTCCGGGATGATGAGCCCCTTCTTGTTCTTCCGCACGAACTCCATGATCTTGAAGGACAGGGATTTCTCCATGCCGTACTTGTGGATCAGGGTCATCATGATGTCGTCGCGGCACCCGATGACCTCGGAAATCGTGCAGATCTTCTGGTTGATGAGCTCCTCCGCGTTGCCCAGCCAGCAGCCGGTGCCGTGGGTCAGCCCCATGATCTGGAGGATGTCCGCGAAGGTCTTCGGCTGGGCCTTCATCAAAACGCCACGGATGAACTGGGTGCCGAACTCCGGCAGGCCCACCGTGGAGGTCTGGCTGTCGATCTGCTCCGGCGTGACGCCGATGGGAGAAGTGGAGGTCAGCCCCTCGTAGCAGGCCGGATCGGACAGGGGAACGTCCGTGACCTTGACCCCCGTGTATTCCTCCAGCCGCTTGTACTTGGTCGGAATATCGTGTCCCAGGATGTCCAGCTTCAGAATGGTGTCGTGAAGGTAGGTGAAGGCGAAGTGGGTGGTGATGATCTCCGCCCCGGCCTTGTTGTCCGACGGATGCTGCACCGGGGAGAAGTCGTAGATCTCGTATTCCGCCGGCACCACGATGACGCCGCCCGGATGCTGCCCGGTGTTCTTCTTGACGCCCATGCAGCCGTTCACCAAACGATCCATCTCCGCGCGGTTGACGGAAATGCCCCGGTCCTCCAGGAAGTGGGCCGCGTAGCCGTAGGCCGTCTTGTCCGCCAGCGTACCGATGGTGCCGGCCTTGAAGGCGTGGCCCGTGCCGAAGAGCACCTCCGTGAACTTGTGGGCCGCGCCCTGCACGTCTCCCGAGAAGTTCAGGTCGATGTCCGGGGTCTTGTCCCCCTTGAAGCCTAAGAAGGTCTCGAAGGGGATGTCGTGTCCGTCGCGGTCCAGATCCTCCCCGCAGACCGGGCATTTTTTCGGAGGCAGGTCGAAGCCCGAGCCCACCTCGCCGTTCTCGAAGAACTGGCTGAAGCGGCATTTCGGGCAGCGGTAGTGGGGCGGCAGGGGATTGACCCGGGTGATCCCGCCCATGGTGGCCGCGAAGGAGGACCCCACGGACCCTCTCGAGCCCACCTGATAGCCCTTCTCCTCGCTGTTCTCCACCAGCTTCCGGGCGATGATGTACATGATGGCAAAGCCGTTGGAAATAATGGAATCCAGCTCACGCTTGAGCCGCGCGGACACCACCTCCGGCAGGGGATCGCCGTACATCTCCCGGGCCAGGGACCAGCATTTCGTGGTCAGCTCCTCCTCCGCGCCGTCGATGTGGGGCGGATAGTTTCCCTTGGGGATGGGCCGGACCGCGTCGATCATGTCGGCGATTTTGTTTGGATTGGCAATAACCACCTCCCGGGCCGTGTCCTCGCCGAGATAGGCGAATTCCTCCAGCATCTCCTCCGTGGTGCGGAAGAAGAGCTTCGTCTCCCGGTCGGCGTCTTTAAAGCCCTGGCCGGAGAGGATGATGCGCCGGTAGATCTCGTCCTCGGGATTTTTGTAGTGGGCGTCGCAGGTGGCGCAGACGGGACGGCCCGCCTTTCTGCCCAGCTCCACGATCCGGCGGTTGTAGTCCCGGAGGGCTTCCTCGTCCTTGGCGCTGCCCTCCCGGATCAGGTATTCGTTGTTGCAGATGGGCTGGATCTCCAGATAATCGTAGAACTGGGCCATCTCTATGAGATCCGCCTCGGGCTTCCCCTCCATGATAGCCCGGAACAGCTCGCCCTCGGAGCAGGCAGACCCGATGATCAGCCCCTCCCTGAGCTCCTCCAGCCGCGTCTTCGGCACCCGTGGATGACGGTAGTAGTACTTCAGATAGGAGTCCGACACCAGCTTGTAGAGGTTCTTCAGCCCCACCTGATTCTTCACGAGGATGATCATGTGGTAGCTCTTGAGCTTCAAAGGATCCGCCTTTTCCGCCATCATGTAGTTGAGGCGGGCGATGTCCTCGATGCCGTCCTCCCTCAGCCGCTCCACCATGCAGCCGAAGATCAGCGCCAGCATCTCCGCGTCGTCGGAGGCCCGGTGGTGGTTGAAGTCCCCCAGGTCGTAGTGCTTCGCCAGGGTGTCCAGCTTGTGGTTCTT
>CACWLT010000401.1 GCA_902761695.1 uncultured Ruminococcus sp. | reverse complement strand
CTGCCGAGACTGTAACGCCTCCCGTTATTGTCGATACGCCCGTCTCCCTCCCCTTCACCGACGTGACGCCCGCCTCTCCCTTCTATGACGACATTGTTTACGTCTGGGACAACGGCATCATGAACGGCATGAGCGCCGCGTCCTTCGGCGAGAATCTCCCGCTGACCCGGGGCATGATCGTCACCGTGCTGTGGCGCATGGAGGGATGCCCCGCCGCCGGTTATGCCGGTACCTTCACGGACGTTCCCGCAGGGGAATGGTTCACGGAGGGCGTGGAGTGGGCGGCCTCCCGGGGTATAGTCCTGGGCTACGGAAACGGGAAATACGGTCCCGGGGATGAAGTGACCCGGGAACAGCTGGCCGCGATCCTGTACCGGTACGCGATCGATAAGAAATACGACGTCAGCGTCGGGGAGGACACGAACATCCTCAGCTACGACGACGCCTTCGACATCGCGTCCTGGGCATACCCGGCCATGCAGTGGGCCTGCGGCTCCGGTGTGCTGAACAGTGCGGGCACCGCCGCGATCCGTCCCGCCGATCCCGCGACCAGAGGCGAGATTGCCCACGCCATCCGCGCATTCTTGGAAGCGGCAGCCGAATAAGCGGAACCGAATATCAACCGACAGCCGTCCGGCACAGACCCCGGGCGGTTGTTTTTCGCATAACAAAAAAGGGGACCGACCGGTTCAGGTCAATCCCCATGAGAGGTACACGTTATGGATTTGCCTTACTCGTTGATGGCCTTCATGTCCTTCTCGATGTTCTTTGAGATGGCCTTGTTGCTTCTCTGGAGGGCGGAGGAGTAGCCGCTGATGTCACCGCCCGCCTTGCCGACCATGCCGCCTACTGCGGAGCAGATCCCGCCCCAGTTGAACATGTAGCCCAGGTCGTAGATGGTGGTGGCGAAGATCACGTCCAGCATCCGGGAGGATTCCTCGTCGCGGGATTCCTTGCTCTTCAGGGTCTTGTCATAGTAGGCGGGGGTCAGCAGATACATGGACTCGCAGGAGAGGGCCTCGATGATGATGCCAGTGCGCTCCAGATCCTGGGCGGTCTTCGGGATCTCGATGCTGTTGGCGCAGTACATGGAGACGAAGCTGTGATAGCTGTCCTGTCCCTCGTCGTACTTGGGCAGGGGAATGATGCCGAAGTCGGTTTCCATGTTGCGGAAGAGGGACGCCCGGTTCATCCAGCAGATGTTGAAGAGGGCCCGGTCGGACTCGAAGATCACGTCCAGGCACTCCGCCCACACGTCGCTGTAGCCGCCGACGGACTCCGCGTACAGGGCGATGTCCCAGTTGTTCTGCAGCTTCAGGACCTTCTCGTACATGTTGGCGTACCGCTCCTCGCCGGCGGAAACGTAGGGCAGGTCGTTCTCGTCCTTGGAGATCATGGTCACGCCCGCGCCGCTGTTCAGGGCGAAGGTGGTGGAGTATTCCGTCAGCGCGCCCCAGACGTCGTCCATGGGCTTCATGGCGCCGTCGCCGTTGATGTCCTGAGCGGCGGTTTCGGAGAATTCGGTCATTTTGTCGATGGTCCAGCGGCCTTCGTCCACCATGGTGTAGAGGTTTTCGATGTTGTAGTCTCCGGCCAGCTTCTTGTTGAAGAAAACCGCGCCGATGGCGTCGTTGTCCATGGTCAGCATGTCGCCCATGACGAGGTAGACCTTGCCGCCCAGGGACATCTGGCGGATCATATTCTGGTCGTACCAGGGCTGGGAGAGATTCATATAGGGAACCGTACCCAGTTCCACAACATAGCCGTTGGAGATGAAGGAGGAGACCACGCCGTCCGGCTTCAGCGCCGCCATGTCGTAGTCGTCCGCGTTGGCCAGGACGCTGTTGGTGAATTCCTTGCCCTGATTGAAATAGTCGGCCACGGCGTACTCGACGAAGTTCACCTTGTACCGCTCGGATACTAGGGCGTTCCGCTGGTAGACCGCGTCGTTGATGGCGTCGCCGGTGAGCTCCTCGGCGGTCAGGTCCATGCTCTTCCAGTGGGAATTGCTGGTGCCCTTGCCGAGCATGCGGAAGTCGTATCCGCCGAAGTCCCGCTCGGGAAGGCCCGGATCGATGCGGGTTTCCGCCTTTTCCTCCTGCTCGCCCGCGTCGGCGGTTCCGGAGGGCGCTGCGGTGGTGCCGGTCTGCTCTTCCGCGGGCGAACCGGCGTTGGAGCAGGCGCTGAGGGAGACCT
>CACWLT010000400.1 GCA_902761695.1 uncultured Ruminococcus sp. | reverse complement strand
GAGGGGGTAATCCCCGCCGCAGGTCTTCCGGATCTCCTCCGCAGCCTCCCGTACGATGCGGAAGCGGTTCAGGGCCGTGCCTCCCCAGGCGTCCGTTCTGTGGTTGAAGCGGGGATAGAAGAACTGGGACAGCAGATAGAGGTGAGCGCCGTGGAGCATGACGCCCTTCATGCCCGCGCGCTTTGCCCGGAGAGCGGCCTCCCCGAAGGCACGGATGACGGCGCGGATCTGCTCCTCTGTCATGTTGTCCGGGGTCAGGACGGGCAGGCCGCCGTTGTTCCCCTCCGCCTTCATGCCGCCGTGGCCGAGCTGCATGAGGGCCGGGATGCCGTTTCTCTGGGCCGCCTGTGCGATTTTCTCCGTGTCGGGGAGATAGGCGTCGTCCCACAGGGCGTTCTGATAAGGATTGCTCCTGCCCTCGGGGGAGACGCAGGTATGGGCGGTGATGATGAGGCCGAGGGGCTGCTCTCCGAGTCGGCGGTAAACCGCAAATTCCGCGGGGTGCACATGTCCGTCGGGATAAGAGCAGAACAGCTCGGTGGCGGAGCGGACCAGCCTGCCGGGAATGGACAGGCGTCCCAGAGTCGTGGGAGTGAAGAGGATGCTTTTGTCCGTCATGGCGCTCTCCTTTGGGGGGATCCGTATCTTTGACGATATTGTATCACAGTTCTGCGGCCGCCGTCAACCGGAGACGGGCAAAAAATGCGTTTATAGCGCTTCTTCCCTTGACAGGAGGGGGCGGGGATGCTATGATGGAGGCAAATAAAATTCACCGAAACTTGCGGGAGGCAGCTATGGAACCCATTCGGATCGGATCGCGGCGGGAACCCATGTGGGACGATTTTCTCATCGACACGGAGCAGACCGACACGCCGCTGAAGCTCCATCACCCGGTTCAGCGGGACAGGGAGATCTTCACGGAGCCGTGGGCGCAGGGAGCCAGTCCCTACCTGAGCATCGTGCAGGACGGCGGGCGGTATCTCATGTACACCCGGAGCACCGAAGGACTGCTTCTGTCCCAGAGCACGGACGGCATTCACTGGGAAAGGCCCGGGCTGGGAGCGGTCGAATACGAGGGCTCAAAGGACAACGCGCTTGTCGCCTTCACGAACCTTGCGCCGGATGACAAGCCGAGGGCCATGCGCTTTGACGGCTTCCGGGCTTTTGTGGACACCAATCCGGCCTGCCCGCCCGAGGAGCGCATCAAGGCCATGGCCAACGTGGACGAGCATCTGCGGGTTTACGCGTCCCCCGACGGGCTCAGCTTCCGGATGCTGGGGGTGCTTCCCATCCGGGCGCAGAATCCGGGGACGCCCTACGACAGCATCAACACCCTGTTCTACGACAAGAACATCGGCAAATACAGGGCCTATGTGCGGGACTACTTCTCAGCCTCCAATCCGGCGGACGGGATCTGGATCCGGGCCATCAGCGCAACGGAGAGCGCGGAGCTGTTCCCGAAGGACGGAGGATGGCCCAAGGCCCGGTACCTTCAGTACGACACGCCCAACGCCTGGCAGATGTACATCAACTCCATCATGCCCTACGAGCGGGCGGAGCACATTCTGGTGGGCTTCCCTTCCCGCTATGTGATAAGACGGGAGTGGACGGACAACTACGACGAGCTCTGCGGGCGGGAGGAGAGGATGAAGAGAGCGGGGGAAAAGCTGGACCACCGTGCGGGCCTCTCCGTCAGCGACACCCTCTTCATGCTGTCCCGGGACGGGGTTCACTTCACGCGGTATCCCGAGGCCTTCATCCGTCCGGGGCCGGAGCATCCGAAGAACTGGGTCTACGGGAGCGTCTATTTCTCAAACGGCCTCTTTGTGACGGAGCCCTCCCATCCCGGCTGCGACAGGGAGTTCTCCTTCTACTGCGTGGAAAACCGGTTCTTCCCGGATCCCCCGGAGGCATGGCGGTACACCATCCGGCTGGACGGGTTCGCCTCACGGACGGGGGTATATCCGGAATCCAATCTGGTGACGAAGCCCTTTATCTTCGAGGGGCGGGATCTCTTCGTCAACTTCTCCACGTCGGCTTACGGGCATATGTACTTCAAGCTGAAGGACATGGACGGGAACATGATCGCCTCCTCGGAGACCTTCGGGGACAGCACGGACAGAAGGGTGCGGTTTGGCGGGAACGTGGGCGACTTCGCGGGGCGGCCCGTGGTGCTCACGGTGAACATGTTCGACGCGGATCTTTATTCGATCATGTT
>CACWLT010000399.1 GCA_902761695.1 uncultured Ruminococcus sp. | reverse complement strand
CCGGGCCATGCAGATCGTGGCCAATGAGGAGCAGCTGCGGCACTACCTCAAGACTGCCGTGGAGATCGACGCGGACAAGACCATCGCCCGCCTCTGGAACTGTTCGGAGATCGAAGTCTACCGTCAGCGCAAGGCCCTGGGCTATACCCCCGTCTTCCGCATGGTGGACACCCTCCATACCGGGAAATATATCGCCTATCTCTATTCCACCTATCAGAATCTGCTGGACGACAAGATCCGGAACCAGTCCCGCCTGACGGACAAAAAGAAGATCGTGGTGCTGGGCGCCGGGCCCATCCGCATCGGCCAGGGCGTGGAATTCGACTATTCCACCGTCCATGCGGTGCAGACCATCCGGCGGGCGGGCTATGAATCCATCATCATCAACAATAACCCCGAGACCGTCTCCACCGACTACACCACCGCCGACAAGCTCTATTTCGAGCCCCTGACCCCGGAGGACGTCATGGCCATCCTGGATTTCGAGGGGGCGGAGGGCGTCATCGCCTCCCTGGGCGGCCAGACGGCCATCAACCTGGCCCAGCCCCTCATGGACCGGGGGGTACAGATCGTCGGCACCGACTGCGAGGCCATCGAGCGGGCGGAGAACCGGGATTCCTTCGAGAAGATCCTGAAGGAGCTGGACATCCCCCAGCCCCCCGGAAAGGCCGTCACCAACATCGAGGATGGCGTGGCCGCCGCCGCGGAGATCGGCTATCCCGTTCTGGTGCGCCCCAGCTTCGTGCTGGGCGGCCGGGCCATGCAGATCGTGGCCAATGAGGAGCAGCTGCGGCACTACCTCAAGACTGCCGTGGAGATCGACGCGGACAAGCCCGTGCTGGTGGACAAGTATATCCAGGGCAAGGAAGTGGAAGTGGACGCCATCTGCGACGGCATCGACGTCTTCGTGCCCGGCATCATGGAGCTGGTGGAGCGCACCGGCATCCATTCCGGCGACTCCATCAGCGTCTATCCCACCTTCTCCATCTCCGACAAGGTGAAGGGCGTCATTCTGCAGTATGCCAAGAAGCTGGGCAAGGGCATCGGCATCGTGGGCCTCTACAACATCCAGTTCATCGTGGATTCGGAGGACCGGGTCTATATCATCGAGGTGAATCCCCGCTCCTCCCGCACCGTGCCCTTCCTCTCCAAGTCCACCGGCTACTCCCTGGCGGACATCGCCACAGAGGTCATCCTGGGCAAGAGCCTCAAGGAGCAGGGCATCTTCTGCCTCTACCCGGAGGAGAAGAAGCGCTACTATGTGAAGGTGCCCGTCTTCTCCTTCAATAAGATCAAGGGCCTGGACGCCTACCTCTCCCCGGAGATGAAGTCCACGGGCGAGGCCATCGGCTACGACGACAAGCTCAACCGCGCTCTGTATAAGGCCCTGCAGGCGGCGGGCATGCGCCTGCAGAACTACGGCACCGTCCTGGCCACCATCGCAGACAAGGACAAGGCGGAGGCCCTGCCCCTCATCCGCCGCTTCTACAACCTCGGCTTCAACATCGAGGCGACGGAGGGAACGGCTAAATATCTGAAAGAAAACGGTATCCGCACGCACGTGCTGAAAAAGATCTCGTCAGGCTCTGACGAGATACCGGAGGCGCTCCGCCAGGGACATATCGCGTACGTCATAAACACGAGAGACATCTCGGCTACCGCGGCTCAGAGCGACGGTCAGCAGATAAGAAAAGCGGCGACGGAAAACAACGTCACCATGTTCACCTCGCTTGACACGGTAAGAGTCCTGCTCGACGTGCTTGAAGAGACGACGCTCACCGTCTCCACGATAGATTCCTGATATGAAAGACGTAATTTTCACGGTAATAAAGAACGTGCCGCTTACGAAAAACGTGTATGAAATGACGCTCTGCGGCGACACGTCGGATATAACGCGCCCCGGTCAGTTTGTGAACGTAAAGCTCGACGGACTGTATCTGCGCCGCCCGATATCCGTATGCGAGGTGATGCGCGACAGGCTGATACTCGTATACAAGGTCGTCGGCGCCGGGACGGAGAAGATGGCGGCTTTGCGGAAAGGCGCGGAGCTGTCCCTGCTGACCGGACTCGGAAACGGTTACGATATAAGCGTATCGGGCGACCGGCCGCTGCTCATCGGCGGCGGCGTCGGCGTGCCTCCGCTTTATATGCTCGCAGAAAAGCTGCTGGAGCTCGGTATCGCTCCGGCGGTGATACTCGGCTTCAACACGAAGGACGAGGTGTTTTACGAAAAGGAATTCAGCC
>CACWLT010000398.1 GCA_902761695.1 uncultured Ruminococcus sp. | reverse complement strand
GGACACCTGGGTGACGCCAATCCCGGAACTTGAGCATATCTCCGTCCCCGGACGCTCGGGGGATCTGCTGCTCTCAAACCGGCGGTATAGCAATGTGGAACTCACATACCGCGTCGGCATCCCGCGATACTTCGGCCCGACATATTCCGCGCTCATGAATTTCCTGCTCTCCGATCCGGGGTATCACCGTCTGGAAGACAGCTACCATCCGGAGGTTTACCGCCTCGCTGTGATGGAGAGCGAAGTCTCGCCCCACATGGGCGCGAGGAATCACTCCGGGGCTTTTGACCTGACTTTCTCCTGCAAGCCGCAGCAGTATCTGAAGTCCGGGGAGCGGACAACGGTCTTTACGTCGAACGGCTCCCTGTTCAACCCGACCCGCTTTGACGCGAAGCCTCTCTTGCGGGTCTTCGGTACCGGTCAGCTCGGCGTCGGGGAAGAAACGGTCACGATCACCGTGAACCCGGACTACATCGATATTGACTGCGAGGCGGAGGATGCCTTCTGCGGAGCAACGAACATGAACGGCGCGGTCACTCTGTCGAGCGGGGACTTCCCGGTGCTCCGTCCCAACAGCAATGGCATTGTTCTCGGCTCCGGAATCACCCGTGTCGAAATCACCCCGAGGTGGTGGCGCTTATGAAACCAATTCTCTATCCGGCCGGTGAAACAGAATTCACCTCCAACGGTCTCGGCCGACTTTCCGATGCAATCGATTGCACCGTCACCGAGGAGCGGAACGGGCAGTATGAATTGGAACTTACCTATCCGGTCGCTGGCCTGCACTATGGCGACATCCGCGAAGAACGCATCATTGCGGCGACTCACGATGAAACCGGAGACATCCAGCCCTTTCGGATATATAAGATCAGCAGGCCCATGGACGGGAAGGTTACGGTCTTCGCCCGGCACATCTCCTATCAGCTGTCGAAGGTCGTGGTCATGCCGTTCACCGCGTCCGGATGCTCCGCAGCCCTGCAGGGTCTGAAAACGCATGCGGTCGGTGACTGCCCCTTCACCTTCTGGACGGACAAGACCCTGGCAAACACGTTCACCGTGGACACACCGGCGTCCCTCCGCTCCCTTCTTGGCGGCACGGAAGGATCCGTCCTCGACGTTTTCGGCCCCGGTGAATACGAGTGGGACTCCTTCACAGTCAAATTCCATGCTCACCGCGGCTCCGACACCGGCGTGGTCATCAAATACGGACGCGACCTTACAGACGTGAAGAAAACCTCGACCACGGAGAATCTGTGGACGGGCATCGTCCCGTACTGGAAGGGTCTGGTCGGAGAGACACAGGTCATGGTGACGCTGCCGGAGGGGGCTGTGTACGCGAATACTGCTGGCGATTACGTCAACCGGATGGTCATCCCGGTGGATTTTTCTTCTGCTTTCCAGAATCAGCCGACGGAGGAGCAGCTTCGATCTCGTGCTCAGTCTTACGTTGCCGCAAACGCGGAAACCGGCATCCCGGCATCCATTGATGTCTCCTTCATTGCTCTGTGGCAAACGGAGGAATATAAATCCGTTGCTCCGCTCCAGCGACTCCGGCTCTGCGATACCGTGTCCGTCGTACATCGCGCCCTCGGTGTGGAGAATCAGGCAAAAATTGTCTCCGTCACCTACAACGTCCTCCTCGACCGATACGACAAAATGACCATCGGGGAGATCCGGGCAAACCTGACGGATACCATCAAGGCCATCTCAGAGGAGCTGCAGAAGGAAGCCCCGACGCTCACGGACATCCAGCGGATCACGGCGCACGCCACCTCACTTATCTCCGGCGGCCTCGGCGGCCATGTGGTCATCAATACGAACGCCGACGGGCAGCCGAACGAGATCCTCATCCTTGATACGGAATCCATCAGCACAGCCGTGAATGTTCTCCGGATCAACCAGAATGGCATAGGCTTCTCCTCTTCCGGATACAACGGCCCCTACCGATCCGCCTGGATGTTGGACGGGCAGTTTGTAGCAGATTTCATCACTACGGGCACGCTCAGCGCCGCTCTTCTGAAAACCGGGGCGATCTCCGATGCTTCCGGGAACGTTCTCATTGATCTGGACAGTGGAGCCATAAACCTCAACGGGCAGGTCACGGCGAACAACAACGTGCAGATCACCACGGACGGAAAGTTGATCGCCGTCGACGGGGAGTTCTCCGGGGAGATCACCTCTGACGAGGGGCAGATCGGAGGCTTCACCATCGGCGAGGAAGCCCTTACCTTCCGAACACCAGTCATAATCCCGGCATCCACCAAC
>CACWLT010000397.1 GCA_902761695.1 uncultured Ruminococcus sp. | reverse complement strand
AAAAAGGTGCTGTTCCCCCGGTGCGACCGCAAGTCCCACACCATGACCTACCACGAGGTGAAGTCCCTGGACGAGCTGAAGGACGACGGCATGGGCGGACTGGAACCTCCGGAGGAGAATCCGGTGTACGACCGGGCCGGATACAGACTGGGCTACGGGAAGGGCTTCTACGACCGCTATCTCTCTGCCTTTTCCGGCTGCACCATCGGCGTGGTATACTCCGACTACATTCTGCCGGAGGTGCCCCGGGGACGCTTTGACGTGACCGTGGACATCCTTCTGACGGAGCGCGGCGTCAAGGTCACCAAGGACGCGGGCAAATCCCGTCCCGGAAAGGGCTGAGCTTGCCTCCGCGCATAAGGCCCTCCTCCGCCGCCCCGATTCTCATTCTGGTCGTCTGCGGTCTGACGCTGGCTGCGGATCTGATCCCGCCGGATTCCCTCGGCATGCGGGAGAATCCCTATCTGGCGGCGGTGGTGATCCAGCTTCTGATTTACGCCGTCCCCTCGCTGTTCTACTGCCGGCTCAGGGGACGGGACTTTACCCCGAAGCTGCGGCTGCGCCCCTTCCGGCCGTCACAGCTGTTGTATCTCTGGCACGCCTTCATTCTCATGACGTCCGTCTCGGTGCTCCTGTCCATGCTCATGTACCGGATTGCGCCGGACGCCTTCTCCGCCTCGTCAGCCTCCGTCTCCGCCTCCTTCGCCATGGGCAGCGGCTTCTTCGACGGACTGTACGTGACGGTGGCCTTCGCGATTCTGCCGGCGGTGACGGAGGAGTTTCTCTTCCGGGGCGTGCTGGTGGGCGAATACGAGACCCTGGGGGTGGGCATCGCGGCTGCGGCGTCCTCGGCGTGCTTCGCCATGGCGCATTTTTCGGCGGTGCGGTTTCCCGTGTACTTCACGGCGGGGCTGGTGCTGGTCTCCGTGCTGTACGCCACCCGCTCCCTCATCGCCCCCATGCTGCTGCACGCGCTGTACAACGCCGTGATCCTCTACGGGGAAAAGTACGTTCTTTATATTGTGGACAAGCAGAATGTCAGCATGCTTCTGCTTGTGATCATCCTCTGCGCCGCGGCGGCCCTTTCCGCCACACTGATGTGCTTCGAGGCGCAGAGCATTTACCGGGGATACGCTGAGGCCAACGTTCCGTCCGACTATGCGAAGACCAGTCGGGACGGGGCGTTCGCCCGCATTGCGGAGGCTTATTTCACCCCGCCCTTCCTTCTTCTGGCGCTCTTTTTCATCATCGTCGCCGTGTCGCGCAGGTGAGCGCCGGGAGAGCAGCGTTCCATGAAAGCGAGGTGCCGTTTACGGACAACAATCTCAATAAAGAAAACCTCGGCGAGACGAAAACCTTCGCCGTCTCGGAGCATTCCGCGGACGCGCTGAAGGCAAGGATCAACCGGGAGAACAGCCAGGCCCTGCGGTCAAGATCGGGCGGGAATCCTCCCTCCGCGGATGCCCGGGACGCACGTGATCCCGCTCCCCTCTACGGAGGAGACGGAGGGGAAGACGCGCGTACCCCGGCCGATCCGGAGCCGGTGAAGAGGTCCGATCCCCCCGCGCGGCAGAAGCCGGTTTACCGCCCTGAAAAGAGCGCTGACAGGGCGGAGGACAAGCCGGTCCGCATCATCCGGGACGCGCCGGATGAGGACGAAGACTTCCTTCCGGAGAAGGCCGATCCCGCCCGCCGGAAGCTGAAGACCGCCGAGAAAAAGCAGCTGACCAGAACGCGCACCTCGGACTTCAGGGTGGACGACGTGAACCGGACGTCCTCCCGGAAAAAGAAGGACGAGCCCGAGGTGGTGTACGAATCCTCCGACGAGGGCGGCAACACCGTGCTCAGCGTCATCAAGGCCATCGTCTATATCATCTTCGTGCTGGTTGCCTCCGTGGCCCTGTCGGTGTTCGGCATCTCCGTGGCCAACGATATGTTTGCCTTCGTGAAATCCGACGAGGCGGTGCAGGTGACCATCCCCCAGAACGCCACGCTGGACGAGGTGGCGGCTGAGCTGGCGGAGGAAGGGGTCATCCGGTATCCGCGGATCTTCAAGCTCTACGCCATCTATAAGGCTCACGACGACATGGAGTATATCGGCGGGGAGTACACCGTCAGCCCCATGACCAATTATTCCGGCCTTCTGGCGGAGTTCAAGGAAAAGGAAGTCACCGGCACGGTCCGCATCACCATCCCCGAGGGCTACACCACGGACGACATCATCGACCTGTTCGTGAACCGGTATGGCATCGGCACCCGGGAAGGCTTCG
>CACWLT010000396.1 GCA_902761695.1 uncultured Ruminococcus sp. | reverse complement strand
GGCCGAGGCTCCGAACACCTTCGACTTCGGCATCCTGGCGGCCGTGGCTT
Source organism: uncultured Ruminococcus sp. (assembly GCA_902761695.1). Taxonomy (GTDB): domain Bacteria; phylum Bacillota; class Clostridia; order Oscillospirales; family CAG-272; genus UMGS1696. The sequence goes on along the minus strand of CACWLT010000396.1, from coordinate 2,226 downwards.
CCGTTCTCTCCCTCGGCGGCTTTGCCCTGACGAGAAAGAAGCACTGAGCGAACCCGCATGTGTCCGGCGTGACCGGATCCGATAACTGAATGATATCCGCCGGTTCAACGGATCGGTTTCCTCCGTCCGATGGACCGGCGGATTGTTCCTGCCCATGACCCCGGTGTGCTGTCCGCGCGGGGCGTGGTTCGTATACTGCGGAGGGAAGGGAAGCGCTCCGGGTTCGGAAAGGAGTCTGTTTATGGCATTTGAGCACATCAATTTCATCAAATCCGGGGCGCCGTTCCGCCATCACGAGAACGCGCCCGCCCCGCTGTTCCGCCGCCGTTTCATGATCGAAGGCCCGGTGGAGTCCGCCGAGGTCCGGGTCTGCGGGCTGGGGTACGGCTATTACTGGCTCAACGGCGAGCCTCTTTCGGAGGATCTCTTCACGGCTCCTGTCAGCGACTACCGGAAAACGCTGTGGTACAACGCCTACGACGTGACCGGACGGCTGCGGGAGGGGGAGAACGTCTTCGCCGTGATCACGGGCAACGGGTGGTACAACGAGTATTTCAGAACGTCCTGGGATTACGATACGGCCCCGTGGCGGGACAACCCGAAGTTCATCCTGGAGCTTGTGGTGAACGGGAAGACGGTTCTCTCGTCCGACGAGGCGTGGAAATGCCTGCCGGAGTCCTTTGTGGTGTACAATCAGCTGCGGAGTGGGGAGCATTTTGACGCCCGCCTGTACGACCCACGCTGGAAGGCCCCGGATTTTGACGACAGCGCCTGGGGACACGCCGTGACGGACACCCGCCCGCCCACGGGAATCTTCCGCCTCTGCCCCTGCGAACCGATCCGCGCCTTTGAGGAATACAGGCCGGTGTCGGTGACGGAGGACGGGGAGGAGGGCGTGATCTTCGACTTCGGCGTGAACCTGTCCGGCTTCGTCCGCCTGAGTGTGGATCAGGACGCGGGGGACGAGATCGTCCTGCGGTACCGGGAGCAGAAGGACGGGGAGGGGAAGCTCTTCGACCACATGAAGCAGCACTACCCGGAGACGGAATGCCAGACGGATCGGCTGATCTGCCCCGGCGGCCCCTTCACCTGGTCCCCTCGCTTCACCTACCACGGCTTCCAGTACGTGCACATCACCGGGCTGAGGAATCCCTCGGCGGACAATGTGCGGGCGGTGTTCGTCCATCAGGCACTCCCGGTCCGCAGTACCTTCTTCTGCTCCGATCCCGTGCTCTGCGATCTCTTCCGCATCGGACAGCGGGCGACCCTTTCCAACCTCTTCTACATGCCCACAGACTGTCCTACCCGGGAGAAGCTCGGCTGGTGCAACGACGCCCAGTCCTCCATGGAGCAGTTCCTGACGGATTTCGCCTCCGAGCGCCTCCTGAAGAAGTGGCTGCAGGATATATACGACGCCATGCTGCCGAACGGGATGCTCCCCGGCATCGTCCCCTCGTCCGGATGGGGCTATTTCTGGGGCAACGGTCCCGTGTCGGAGGGCGTGCTGTTTGAGGCGGCGTACCGATTGTACCTGCATACGGGGGAAGAGAAGGTTCTCGTCGACTCCCTGCCGTATTTCCGGCGGAGTCTGGCCTTCTTTGAAACCCGGCGGAACGAGGACGGGGACATCCTTTACGGCCTGGACGACTGGGCCTCCCCGGACGGATCCCCCCGGGTGAACGCTGCCTTCGTCAACAGCGCGCTACTTGTGAAGTTTCTCCGGATCACCGTCCTCGCGTCGCGGCTGGCGGGGGAGGACCCGGCGGAGTGGGAGGAGAAGCTGAACGCGCAGATCGCCCTTCACCTGAAGAAGTACATGAATCCGGACGGGACCTGCCGGGTGGACAAGCAGACCGCCGTGGCTATGACCGGGGCCCTGGAGCTCTCGGCGGACCTCGTCCCTCTGAAAAAGCAGCTGGCGCGGCTGGTGGAGGAAAAAGACTTCCATCACGACTGCGGCATGGTGGGGCTGCCCTGCCTCTACACCGCTCTGAACCGTCTCGGGCTGGAGGAATACGCGTACCGGATCCTCACCGCCCCGGGCTTCCCGGGATACCGCGAATGGCTGGACGGCGGGGCGACGACGCTCTGGGAGATGTGGGGATCGGCCGGGTCCCACAACCACCACATGTATTCGAGCTTCATGTCCTGGATCATAAAGACCGTCGTAGGCATCGAGGTACTGTCCCCCGGCTGGAAGACCGTTTCCGTCAGCCCGTACTTCTT
>CACWLT010000395.1 GCA_902761695.1 uncultured Ruminococcus sp. | reverse complement strand
CTCCGGTTCCGTCTGCTGCTCCGGTTCCGTCCCGGCTGCCTGCTCCGTCTCCGTATCGGGCGGCAGGGGAGCTTCCGTCTCCGATCCGCAGGACGCGAAAAGCAGGCTCAGGGCGAGGAGCAGGGCTGCACTTCTTGTCATCCGTTTTCTTCCAGTCATGGGTTACTCCTGTTCTGTGATTGGGGGTACCGAGGTCGATTCGTCCGCCTTCCGCGTCTTATGGAGGGACATGACCGCGCAGGCCGGCACGAATATGACGACTGTCAAGGCCATCCGCTTTCCTTGCCCCGCTCCCCCAGGGCGGCTGCCGCTTCGTCGTGAAAGGCCTTTTTCATGCTAACCGGCGCGGCGTAGGGGATGGAGAGGAGCTTTTCCACGTCCTCCCCGTCCTTGACATAGTACTCCATGGTGCAGCCCGGATCGCCGATCTGCGACTGCCGGTATACCCTCTCCAGATCGCCCTTCGGCGTATGAATCACCGTATGGCAGTCCAGCCAGAGGGGATCCCCGGTTTCTTCCTTCCATGAGTCGACCCTTGTTCCTTTATCGTCCCCGAACATCGGATCCAGCCAGAAGCCTCCCGCACCAGCAAAGAGATCGGTGACCTGAGCGGCCTGCTCGGACACGGTATGGTAGGCCTCATGCAGCTGCCATCCCACGGAAGGCGCGGCCCCCCCCAGCTTGAGACCGGGGCGGTCGATTTCCTCCCCCAGAAAGATCCGCATCAGGCGTTCGCGCGATGTGAGCCTTTTCATGGAGCTCTCCTCCTCTCTCATTTTTCTGATTTCATCCGCGCTCGTATCCGCGGTATACGCCGCCTCCGCCGAATGCCCTTATTGCCCAAGGGAGTCCCGGATCTCCGTGATGGTCTTCTCCAGGGCCTTCTTCGACATTTTCTGAACGGACTTGTACGCCGACGCGAATTTGGGGGTGGAGCTGGTGCTGAGCTGCTGGAACGTGGAGTTGACGTTGCCCCAGTTGTAGATCGCTGCCAGCTCATACACGCGGTGGCTCAGGATGAGGTCCAGCATGTCGAGGGATTCCTCGTCCCGGAGGGATTTGCCCGAAATGGACTTTTCCATGTAGGCGGGGGTGACGAGCTGCTGGCTGTAATACCCCATGGCCTCCATCATGTCGCCGGTGAGGTTATAGCGGTTGTTGACCTTCGGAACCACGGCAAAGGTCGCCCACCAGTAGCTGACCGGGCAGTAATAGTCCGCCTGCGCTTCCTCCAGCTTCGGATGGGGCAGAATGCCGAAATCGGAGTCCATTTCCCGCAGGTTCAGCGCTACGAGAAGCTGGTTGCTGAAGAACAGGAGGCGGTTCTCCATGAGGCTGGGCAGGAAGAGCTCGCGGAACACGTTGCTGTACCCGCCGATCTTGTCGGCGAACAGGGTCACGCTGGCGTTGTTGAAGAAGGGGGCGTACTTGTCCAGCACCGCCGTGGCCCCCTCCTCGCTCACGTCGATGTAGGGGACGCCGTCCTCGTCCTTGTCCGTCAGTGAAACGCCGCTTGCGTAGACCGCGTAGACCATGGAGAGGCTCTCCAGAGCCATGCCGAAGTGATCCTCCTCCACGTCCACCGCGCCGTTGCCGTTCACATCCTGGGCCGCCGCCTCGCTCATCTCGATGGATTTGTCCGCGGTCCAGCGCCCTTCCCGGACCAGGGTGTAGGGATCCTCCAGGTTGAGATCCGTCATCATCTGCTTGTTGAAGAAGTAGGTGATGGGGGAGAGGCTGATGCCCAGGCTGATATCCCCCGTGACGGCGAACAGGGATCCCATGATGGTGAACTCGTCCACGGAGGTCTTGTCCCACCAGGAGTGGGTGAAGTCAACACGTTCAAAATTATTGAGATCCTGCAGAAGGCCGCTGGAGAGAACGGTGGGCAGGCTGCTGCCGTTTTCCAGGCAGAGGTCGATGGAGGTCTCCCCGCCCAGCAGCGCGTCCCGCAGTTCCGTTCCGGCCGACCCGTAGCTCGTCAGGGACCAGGTCTCCATTTTGACGTTGAGCGCGTCCTGCACCTTCTCGTTCCGCTCGTAGATGGCGTCGTTGAGAATCTCGCCGGTGGTCTCGTCCGTGTAGGCCTCGCAGTAATTCTGGGCGACCCAGTTGCCTCCGCCCTGGACGTAGTAGTCGATGGCGGCGGTGGTGAAGGTCGCGCCCTCGTAATCCTTGCCGGGATTCACGTACTCCGGCGGATCGGTCTCGGGAACCTCCTCCGGCGCGGGCACTGTCTGCGGAGCGGAGGTTGTATTATCGGTCTCCTCCTGCTCC
>CACWLT010000394.1 GCA_902761695.1 uncultured Ruminococcus sp. | reverse complement strand
CAGGAGAACGGCTGGGCCCGGGTTCTGACCGCGGATTACCGGATCGGTTACATGGACGCGAGATACCTGTATATCGGGAGCGATCCGGCGCCGCAGCCCTATATCACCCCGCAGCCGCAGCCCTACATCACTCCGGTGCCTTATACCAGAACCTGGACGGAGGTCAACCGGACTGCCTACGTCACCAGCTCCAACGGCAAGGGAGTCCGGCTGCGGAGCGCGCCGGAGGTGAACAACGGCAACATCCTCGGCCTGTATCCGGTGGGGCGGACGGTGACGGAAATCCGCCGCTCCAGCGACGGATGGTCCTATATCCGGATCGACCGGAAGCACGGGTATATGATGACCCGGTACCTGACCGGCAGCTACTACGCGCCGGCTCCGCAGCCCTGGGTCGTCACCCCGGCTCCGACTCCGGCCTCCACGTATGTCCCTGCGCCGGCCTCGGATCCCTGGACGATTCAGTCGGTCAAGGTGCTGCCCAATTCCCCGAAGGTGGGAGATACGGTCACGGTGGAGGTTTATCCGTCCACGGCCCAGTTCACGGTCGTATGGTACAACGATCTGAACAGCCTGCTGGGGACCAGCAAGAGCTACACGGTACGCAGCACGGATGTGGGCCGCGTGATCAAGGTCCGGATCCAGGGCGTCGGAAACTCCGCGGGCTTTGTCGCGGACGGGCAGACCCAGCAGGTGGCCGATGCCGCCACCGTGCCGGAAATGACCATGGAATGGGTTTCCCCGTAAACAGAAGCATCAAAAGAGCCGCCGTGTTTCACGGCGGCTTTTCCCATCGCTGCGGGATGGCCTTCCTCCTGAGGGAGGGGGCCGTTTTTTCATGAACCCGGCGGGCGGACCAGATCCGTCAGAACCGGGTGACCCAGAGGGAGAAATTCTGCGAAAAATCGGTGGAGATAAACTGAATCATGCTGATCAGGAAGGCCACGAGGACCAGAATGACCGCGACGCCGACCAAGGTCGCGCCCAGATTGCCGAAGCCGGCGGCAATGCGGAACCGGCGACGGTTTTCCCTCCGCCGATCCTCGGGAGAGAGCGGCTCCTCCTCCGGCTCTCCGTCCATCTCGTCAAAGCCGTCGTCATAGAGGGGCTCCTCTTCGCCCCAAGCGTCCTCCTCCTCGCTCCAGGTCTCCTCCTGCTCGGGGGAAGGGGGGGCAAACCGGCGGGTATAGGTGGCATCCTGCCCGGACTTATGCTGAAAATAGGCCATGGCTTTTCCTTTCCGGAGCTCCCGGATCCGGGGGCGGGCAATCCCGTCCCCTTCGGGAAGCTCTGCGGAATCATTGTACCTTTTTTGGGAGGGAAAAACAAGGCCGGGAACGGGAAGCCCCCGGAGGGTCGGACGGGGAAGCGCCGCCCAGGCGGGCCGCGAAAATCAGACGGAGACACAGAAACGGTTTGTCAACGGCCGGAAAATGCGTATAATGGGGGAAGCAAACCGGGCGATCCCGGAAGCATACCTCAACGACAGCATGGAGCGTGAAAAAGCATGGCCTACCTGAGATCCCCGCGGGAGGAGCTGACTGGCATTCAGGAGTGTGCCCCCTTCCGTCCGTCCATCGACCTGCGGTCCGACTTCGTGATGGTGTACGGACTGGATGCCGATCTGCCCGAAAGGATCCGCGCCTGGCGGGAGCGGGGGTATACGGTTCACCTGATGACGGGCATCTCCTGGGGGGAATATCAGGATTATCTGGACGGGCGCTGGGACGGAAGGAACCACTGGGACGAGGCTCAGCGGGACCGGGACGGGAAGGACATCCTGCACGGCCCGCGGGTTCCGTATATGTGCCCGACGGCCGCCTTTGCCGATTACCTGACGGAAAAGCTGAAGACGGCGGTGGACTGCGGCGTGGAGGCCATCCACATGGAGGAACCCGAATTCTGGAGCCACGGCGGGTATTCGCCGGCGTTTCAGCGGGAATATGAGGACTTCTACGGGGAGCCCTGGCAGCCGCAGCATGCCGGCCCGGACGCCGCGTACCGGAGCGCGAGGCTGAAGGTTTACCTGTACTGCCGCGCCGTCCGGCGGATCAGCGAGGCCGTCAAGGCCTACGCCGAAGAACGCGGGGCGGGGAAGCTGCGCTTCTATGTCCCGACCCACAGCCTGATCAATTACACGACCTGGAAGATCCTGAGCCCCGAGGCGGAGCTGCTGGGCATTCCCTCCGTGGACGGATACATCGCCCAGGTCTGGACGGGCACCAGCCGGGAGGGCACGGTCTATGAGGGAATCTACCGGGAAAGGACCTTCGAGACGGCCTTCCTCGAGTATGGCGTGA
>CACWLT010000393.1 GCA_902761695.1 uncultured Ruminococcus sp. | reverse complement strand
AATCCCTTCGGGACCCGGTAGTTCTCTATGCTCTTCTGCACCATCATCGCGGCCTTCTGGTCCAGCGGCCTGTGGCGGTAGCTGATAAAGGCGGCGTAATCGTACACTGTGTTTTTCTGTTCTTCTGTCCCTGTTCCTGTCCCGGCCATACCTGCGGGTCCTCCCCAGCGCCCTCACATCCCCGCGAAGACCCTCATCGCCCTTTCGGCGTCCTCTTCCATGGCGTTCTTTGCGGCAAACGCCAGGTCATGGAAGAAAGTGACATCCTCCTTCTCCAGAAGCTCCTTCACCGCCTGCGTCCCGGCCTTGCCCATGTAGCTGTAGTAGTTGATCTTGCGAAGCCCGTTGGCAATTCCCGTGCGGTAGTCCTCGTGGGAGACGCCGCTTCCTCCGTGCATAACCAGCGGAAGCCCGGTCTTCTCCGAGATCACCCTCACCCGGTCGAGATCCAGCACCGGTTTGGACTTGTAGATTCCGTGGGCTGTGCCGAAGCTGGGAGCAAGGGCATCGATGCCTGTCTCGCGGCAGAACTCCTCTGCCTCGTCGGGGTCGGTGTACACAGGGCCGGACGCATTCTCTCCGCCGCCTTCCCTGGAAGGCATCGCGCCGAGTTCCGCCTCCACGCCGCAGTTGTACTTCTTCGCCATCGCAACAGCCTTCTTCGTGTTCTCCAGGTTCTCCGCATAAGGAAGGGTGCTTCCGTCGTACATCACACCGGTGAATCCGATCTCCAGCGCCCTTGCCATGTAGTCCAGGCTCTCGCAATGGTCAAGATGCACGCAGACAGGAACCGATGCCCTCTCCGCCTCCAGAACCATCACCGGGCCGATCATGTCGAGGGGCGCAGTCTCCTCGTGCAGCTGCGCATGGGAGATAATCACCGGGACGCCCAGCTTCTCCGCGGCGCCGATCACCGCATTCATGCACTCCAAAGTAGGGGTATTGAACGCGCCGACGGCGCATTTCTTCTCCACTGCGAGCTTCAGTATTTCCACAAGATTGACAAGCATTTCTTCCTCCTTTACACCAGCGGCCTTACCGCCTCGTACAGCTTCCTGTACCGCTCGTAGATCTCCATGTATTTCTCATGCATCTCCGGCCGAGGATAATAGGTCTCCACCTCCTGCACCATGGTTTTCGCGGCGTCCTCAAGGTCCGTGAAAAGCCCCGTGCGGATTCCGGCCAGCATTGCCGATCCCACAGTCCCGGCGTCCACAGTCTTCAGCGCCGTGACGGGAAGATCAAGCACGTCGGCCTTCATCTGCATCCAAACCCTCGAGCGTGCCCCGCCGCCGGTGGCATTGAGCTTGTTAAAATGAATTCCCGAGCCGGCCAGGTTCTCATAATTCAGGCGCATCTCATAGACGACGCCCTCCATGCAGGCCCTGTAGATCTCCGCCGGCGTGGTGGCTAGAGTCAGCCCGATTAGCGCTCCCTTCGATCCGCTGTCCATGTACGGCGTAGCCGCGCCGGCGAAGTGGGGAAGCACCAGAAGGCCGGTGGGCTCATCTTTCCCGTAGGCGACCTCCATGCTCTGGTTGGTCTCGCCCTTTCCGAAGGTTTCCATGCACCACTGGATCAGCGCCCCGCCGGTGTAGGAGAAGGCGTACGCCACATATTTCCCCGGCACGGCGCAGGGCACCACGGCGTACTTGCCCCTGCTCATGATCCGGATATCCGGAAGACTGTCGTAAACCGGCTCCAGGCACTCCACGGTTCCCGCACCGTCCACGGCCGTCCGGCCGTCGAACACGCCGGCCCCGACCGCTGCCGCCACCTGGTCATGCGCAGCGGAGACGATGATACAGCCGGAGTCAAGCCCTGTGCGCCCCGCAGCGTCAGGGGTGACCGTCCCGGCCGAAGTCCCGGTCGGCACCGTCCTGCTCATCAGGGAGACGTCGATGCCCGCGGCATCGAAGATCTCCCGGCTCCAGTCAAGTTTTCGTATGTCGAAGGCCATGGTGCGCGTCGCGAGGGAGTAGTCGATCTGCGCCGTCCCTGTCAGGTGCCACACCACGAAATCCTCGATGAGATGGATGCGCCTCGCCGCGGCGTACACCTCAGGCCAGTGCCTTTTTATCCACATCATCTTGCTTATGGAGTACATCGCGTGGGGCGCAAGTCCCGTAATCTCCGCGATATTGGAGGCCCCGAGCTTTTCTGTCAGCTCCGCGCACTCCTTATCCCCGCGGGGATCCGTGTAGAGCATGGCGTTGTGCAGCGGCTCCCCCGCCTCGTCGGTCATCACAAAGACCTCGCCAAAACTCGTGACGCCGATACCTCCGATATCCGGCACCTTATCGGCCATTTCCCGG
>CACWLT010000392.1 GCA_902761695.1 uncultured Ruminococcus sp. | reverse complement strand
TGCCCGAGCTGGCCGATCTGGGCAAGAAGAACGTGGTCCACTCCGGACGCGGCTACGAGCCCTTCCAGGTGACCCATTACAAGGCCGAATGGGTCAGAGGCGGCGCGGACTGGCCGGCTCCCTCCTATCCCGGCGAAGTGGCCCCCGGACAGGTCCGCGACCGGAACTGGATCCGGGACTACTACAAGCCCTGGCGGGAGGGGGAGGCGCAGGGCGTAAAGGTTCACATCGGCGAATTCGGATGCTACAACAAGCTGCCGAACGACCTGGCCCTGCGGTGGTTCGAGGATGTGCTCTCCGTCTTCCGGGAGTTCGGATGGGGCTATTCCCTCTGGAACTTCCGGGGATCCTTCGGCATCGTGGAGCACGGGCGGCCCGGCACGGTTTACGAGGACTACCGGGACATGAAGGTGGACCGCGCCCTGCTTGAGCTTCTGAAGCTGCCCTTCGCGGAGAAATAAAGGGAAACAAAAGCATGAAAAGACAACTGCGCGCGCTTCTGCTGACGGCGGTGCTGTCCGTCTGCCTCTTCCTCACCGCCGGATGCGGAAGCGCGGATCCCGGAGAAACGGAGCGGATCCCGGACGCGGAAGAGACATCCGCCCCGGAGACGGAAGCGCCGGACGCGGAAACGGATGGGACAGAAACGGAGAACAAGGAAGCCATGAATAATGCTGATAACAAAACCCCGGAGAAAAGCTGGCCCCGGGCGGAGGAGAAGCCCTTCAACCGGCTGAGCGTGACATATTCGTCGGAGGGTCCGGCAAAGCTCACCGTCTCCTACACGGTCTTTGGGAAGGTGAGGGAGGACGTCTTTTATCTGGAGGCCGGGGAGGACGCCGTCTTCTCCGCCCTCATCGAGCCCTATCTGAAGGGGCAGATCGCCCAGACGCCGAAGATCCTCTCCGCCGAGCCGCTCCGGAAGGGGGACGCGGAGCCCATCATCACCGCCTTCACCACGGAGGAGATCCCGGTTTACGCGAAGGACGTGCTCTATCTGGAGGGCAGCCGGTACAAGGTGGGAATCAAGCTGTCCTGGGGCGGCGGGATCTCGGAGATCTGGGACCGGGACAATCCGGTGGAGGGTCTCGGCAACCTCTGCAACAACTGCGACACGGGGCGGCTCATCCAGCAGTCCTATTACGGCACCGGGGCCAACGGCGAATACACCCCCGGGGAGTTCAACGGCTCCGTGTGGTCCTACAATCCGGTGCAGGGCGGGAACAAATACAACCAGCCCAGCCGCATCATCGACGTGCAGGTGGGAGAGGATTCCGTCACCGTCAAGGCGCAGCCCGGGGACTGGTCCACGAGGGATTTTCTGACCCCCTCCTACATGGAGAACACCTACACCGTCTCCGAGGACTGGATCCGCATCGACAACCGGTTCGTGGACTTCTCCGGCTGGGACAATCCGCCCCGGTCCCAGGAGATCCCCGCCTTCTACACCGTGAGCTGGCTGGACGCCTTCGTCCGGTACGCGGGAAGTTCCTCCTGGACGGGGGACGCCTTGACCTGGGAGCGGAGTCTTCCCTTCTGGGGCGACGCCTCCGTGCACGACCGATGCGTCTTTCCGCTGGAATCCGGCCAGAGTGAGACCTGGTGTGCCTGGGTGAACGAGGCGGCGGACTACGGCATCGGCCTCTATGTGCCGGGCGCGGATATCCTTCTGGCCGGACGCCATGCCTACAACGGATCGAAGGATCCCGCCGACGGGGCCACCAACTATGTCGCGCCGCTGGAGACCTTCGCCATCACCTCGTACCGGCCCGTGGTCTATTCCTCCCTCATCACGACCGGTTCCGTCTCCGCCATCCGCGCGACCTTCGCTGAGAACCGTGACTTTACGGACAACGCCTTCCTGGCCTCGGGCTCCGGACGGAAGCTGACGGCGGATTACCGGACGCTGGACTTCTCCTCCCCGGTAGCCATGGCCGCCTTCAAGGATCCCGTGAACAACACGACGGCGTCCTTTGACGAGGCGGAGGGCGCGGTCTGTCTGACGGCGGACACGGGCTTCGATCCCTACATCGGCATCGGCTACGGCGCGTCCTCCCCGGTTCTTGACGCGGAGGACTTCGGAACCGTGAGAATCACTTATAAGATCCCGGAGGAAAACTGGGACGCCGAATACGGGGCGGAGCTCTTCCTCTGCGCCGGGGACACATGGGAGCCCACCGCCGGCCGCTCCGTCCGCGTCACCGGTCTTCCCGCCGACGGGGAATGGCACACCGCCGAGATCCCCCTGACCGGCGATTTCTGGAAGGGAGACATCCACCTCATCCGCTTCGATTTCTTCGACGCCTGCGCCGACGGC
>CACWLT010000391.1 GCA_902761695.1 uncultured Ruminococcus sp. | reverse complement strand
CAGAGAAGAAGGCTGCGGAAGAGAAAAAAGCTGCGGAAAAGAAGAAAGCAGCCGGAGAAGACGGGAAAGCGACCGGCTCCGACGCCCAGGCCGCGGAGACCGCGGCAGCGGAAGAGACTGAACCGGAACTTCCGGCACCCATCGAGGTGACGATGGCACAGGACGAGATCCACATCCCGCTTCTCGAGGCAGATCCCGGATTCGAGATGGGCTACGGCTTCAACTATGTGGAGGTGGACATCGGAAACCAGCACGTCACCCTGTATGAGAACTGCCGCAAGGTGATGGAGAGCTCCTGCGTCACCGGAATCCCGAACAAGTCCAGAGCCACACATCCCGGCGTGTTCAAGATCGACTACAAGCAGCGGAACCGGATCCTGAGAGGCTCCCGGAACGAGTACGCGTCCTTCGTGAACTACTGGATGCCCTTCGACGGAGGCATCGGTCTTCACGACGCCACCTGGAGAGGCTCCTTCGGCGGAGAGATCTACAAGTACAGCGGCAGCCACGGCTGCGTGAACCTGCCTCTTTCCTTCGCGAAGAACCTCTACGCCCATGTGTATCCGGGCGAGACCGTGTACGTGCATTACTGATACTGGCGAGACGTAAAAAAGGCGCCGCCCCGGCAAATATTCAGCCGGGGCGGCGCTCTCTTTATGCCCGCATCCGCCAAATCAGCTCGCTACGATGGAAGCTGCAATGGCATCCGCCAGGGCGTCGACCTCCGCGATATTCTGCTCGCGCAGGGAGGAGGCGAGGGTGACGCTGTCGTTCAGGATGGTCATGTGCTTCAGCGCCTCGACCTTTTCCTTCATCAGGGCGCCGGAGCGGATGGCCCAGGAGCCGTTCTCCATGATGGCCACGGTGCGGTTCTGGAGGTTCAGGGCCTTCATGTCCGCGAGGAAATTGTGCATGGGCGGGAAGATGCCCAGGTTGTAGGTCACCGACGCCAGCACCAGGTGGCTGTACTTGAAGAGGTCTGAGATCAGGTAGCTCACATGGGTGCTGGAGACATCGTAGAGCCTGGTGTTGGTGATGCCCCGCTCCGCCAGCTTCGCCGCCAGGATCTCGGCCGCGTTCTCGGTGTTCCCGTACATGGAGGCGTAGACGATCATGACGCCGTTCTCTTCAGGCTTGTAGGAGGCCCAGTGGATGTACTTGTCCAGGATGTAGCCGATGTCTTTTCTCCAGACGGGGCCGTGCAGCGGGCAGATGTACTTGATGTCCAGGCCGCCGGCCTTCTTTAAGAGCGCCATGACCTGGGGACCGTATTTGCCGACGATGTTGGTGTAGTAGCGGCGGGCGTCGTCGATCCACTCCACGGGGAAGTTGTGCTCGTCCGCGAACAGCTTGCCGTCCAGGGAGCGGAAGGAGCCGAAGGCGTCGGCGGAGAAGAGCACGCCGTTGGTGGTGTCAAAGGTCACCATGGCTTCCGGCCAGTGGACCATGGGCGCGTTCACGAAGGCCACGGTGTGGGCGCCGAAGCACCAGGTGTCGCCTTCCGTCACTTCGGTGATCTGCTCTGTCTCGATGGGGAAGCCGAACTGGCGGAGGATGATGACCGCCTTCGGGGTGGTGATGATCTTCACCTCCGGCCAGCGGAGCAGGATCTCCTCGATGGAAGCGGCGTGATCCGGCTCCACGTGGTTGATGACCATGTAGTCCAGGGGGCGGCCGCCCAGCACGGCTTTGACGTTCTCAATGAACTGACGTCCCACAGACCAGTCCGCGGTATCGAAGAGGACGGTCTGTTCGTCCAGCAGCACGTAGGAGTTGTAGGAGACGCCGTGGTAAAGGGGATGGATATTTTCGAACAGGGCCAGGCGGTGATCATCCGCGCCGACCCAGTAGAGGTCGTCTGTCACTTTGCGGTAGTTATACATATCTGTGTTCCTCCTTTTAATTCAAGATGTCGCGGGGCGCGTCGTCAGACTTCGATCTCTATGAAGCCTTCCTTTGCCTCGCCGCAGTGCGGGCAGGTCCACTCCGCGGGCAGATCCTTGAAGGAAGTGCCGGGACGGATCTCATTGTCCGGGTCGCCCTGCAGGGCGTCATATTCGTAGCCGCAGCCGTTGCAGACATACAGCTTTCTCGGCGGGAGCTTTTCGACGGGGATATCTCTCTTCAGCTTCACCATGGGCGGCGCCGGCGCCTTCTCTCCGGTATCCAGGGCAGCAGTGAGCAGCGGCAGGACCTCGTTCACATCGCCCACGATGCCGTAGTCGCAGTTCTTGAAGATCGGCGCGTTGGCGTTCTTGTTGATGGCGACGATGATGGCGGCGTCCTTGATGCCCTTCAGGTGCTGGATGGCGCCGGAAAT
>CACWLT010000390.1 GCA_902761695.1 uncultured Ruminococcus sp. | reverse complement strand
CCACGTTGCGTCAGCTGAAACATGCGTGAAATCCCATCAAAGATGGAATTTCACGGTTTTCTCGGGAGCCTCGAAAACAGCGATCGAAACGCGCATTGGTCAAAGGAGCTGGACTGTACGTTTCGCTGTCCTATTCAAAGCCAGACTTGTATCCGCGAGGTTGGACTTTCAGTTTCGTCTTCTCTACAACGCGACCGTGTAATGGAAGCGCGTTTGGATTTCTGCATTATTCAACTTCCGAATCGGGCCCGCGCCATCGATGGCGTCATGTTTCGCCGCGAAGCGTGGGTTGCGCTGTCAAGGTTGAGTACAGGTGCATGCTGTCGTCTTATGCCATAGGGCCAAGGGGGACCCTCGGGGGAGGGGCACCGATTTGCTTGCAAATCAGTCGGCCATGAGATGGTGTCCCTCCCCCGCGCCCGTCCCGCGCAGGGACATTAATCGTTCCCAAAGGCGAAGCCTTTGTTTCCTCTCTCCGCAGTCCGCAGACTGCGTTCCCTTCTTGAAGTTCAGGATGAACTTCATCCTTCTACGCCGGACCGCAGGAGTGCGGTCCGTGGCTGTTCTCGTGCAGCGGGAAATCCCGTAAAGGCGAAGCCTTTGCTTCCTTTACGGATTGATCCACAGCGTCAGGGGGGCGGTGTCGGTGTACTTTCCGAGATCGTCGGCGGCGGCGCGGTTTTCGTCCATCACGTAAAGCCGGACGCAGGCGGAACCCTTCTTGCCAAGTTTCGGATCCTCGGCCGCAATGGCGAAGGACAGCTCCGGGCTCTTCAGCGCCAGGGTATACCGGTCCTCCCAGTAGGGCAGGAGCTCGTTCACCACGGTGAATTCCGTCTCCGGCGTCACCCGGATCCCCCGGATCTCACAGCAGCCGTTGCGGTTCCCGCGCTGGAGCAGATCGAAGGTCCCTGTCACGCTGAAGGACACGGACACGCCCGACGCGCTCTCCCGGATCTTCACAAATTCCTCCGCCGGAACGCCCGCCACCGTGTCGAAGGCCCGCTCGTCGGACTGGCCGAGGTCCACGATTTCCCGGTTCCCGAGGAGGGCGGATTCGATCTTGTTCATGTGCTTCGTGAAGCTCCGCCAGCGCACGCCGCCCTCACGGCATTCCGCCGCGATCTTCGCGATCTCCTCCTCCGGCATGGCGCAGATTCTGTCCAGCACCTCGTTCCGCTCCAGATAAAACACCCCAAGGGTGCGGAAGCGATCGTAGTTGGACCAGATGGTGCGCTTGATGGACACAATGTCCCGGACCCGTCTCAGATTGGTTTCCATATGTAAAACACCTTCTTTTACAGATTTCGTCGTACAGTATAGCAGACAAAGCAGGCGTTGTCAAGAGAAAAAACGCCTCCCCGAAAAGGAGAAGCGTTTTTTGCCGGACAGCCCGGTTCACTCGATATTCACGCTCTTTTTCGCGATGCGCCAGCTCCACCACCAGAAGACGGCGATGAGAAGGACGTTCACGGCGATCTGGATCCACAGCATGGGCTGGATGTCCATGATCTCGCTGCCGATACCGAAGACCAGCGCCATCATGCCGGATACGCCCGAGAGGGACAGGATCAGGTTCACGGCGAAGTTGACGGCGAACACCATGCCCACCGCCGCCAGAGCCTTGTTCTTCCGCACCACCGACGCGCCGAAGAGGATGGCGCAGGTGACCTGGAAATAGGTCCGCACCGCCCCGGTGATTCCGTACAGCAGGAGCAGCAGCACCACCCCGCCGTTCTCCGCGAGGATCTCTCCCATGTCCTCCGCCATCTCGCGGAAGAAGGCCACGGCATCCGCGCCGCCCGTGACCAGCAGGCCGGAGCCGATCACGCAGAAGGCCAGAAAGATCCCGATCCCGCCGATCAGGGCCCACACGGTGGCGGAGAGGAATTTCGCCCCGATGAGCTGCCCCGCCGTCACGGGAAGGGTGAAGGTCAGGTACGCCTCGTCCGTCACCATGGACTTATAGAACCGCACGAACAGGAGCACGGCGATCACCGTGGCGGCCATGGCCAGCGCCATGAACACAAGCGCGGTCAGGCCCACGGAGGTGACGAGCAGCTTCTCGAAGCCGGAACCCGGCATGTCAAAATTGTCTGCCCGCGCGCTTCTGCCCAGAACCAGCGTGTTGATAAAGCCCAGCACCGCCGCGCCGCCTATGCCGATCATCACCGGCCACATCCAGCGGCCCAGCCCCTTGAAATCATGCCTGAACAGTTTCAGAAACATCTGAACACCTCCCGGAAAAGCTCGTCCAGCGACTTGCCGGATTCCCGCCGCACGGCGGCATGCTGGTGATCACGGCCTGGTGGGGCATCTGG
>CACWLT010000389.1 GCA_902761695.1 uncultured Ruminococcus sp. | reverse complement strand
GGAGAACCGGTTTATGCCGCCTTGCAGGAGGACTTGCTCATCCCCCGCCTTCCGATACAGCCGGAGAGGCTGCCGAGTACGCAGAGCGCGTATCCCGCCGCGAAAAGCAGCATGGATAAAGCCGGGGGAACGGAGGCGGGCAGGAGAAGTCTCAGGGCGGAGAGGATGGCGGCGGAGAGAACCGGGAGCTTATAATGGGGCAGCGCGTCCCTCACCCCGACTCCGGTGACCTTGCCGAGACGGCGGATGCTGGCCGCCAGATTGCCCACCTCGCAGAGCCAGATGGTGAGAATGTACCCGTCGATCCCGAAAACCGGGGTCAGCAGCGTCACCAGTACCAGCCCCGCCGCCGCGTCCGCGATGTTCACCTTCATGGAATAAACCTGCTCCCCCAGCCCCTTCAGCACCGCGTCCACCGCCGTGTCCAGATACATGAAGGGCACGAGAAGCCCCAGCATGACCGTAAACCGGGCCGCCTCTCCGGAATGGTAGATCATCCTCCCCAGCTCCGGAGCGTAGTTGACGAAGATCCCGCAGGCCAGAACGGAGAAGACCGCCGACGCACGGTAGACCTTCCCCACCGTCCCCCGGATCCCCTCCATGTCCCCCGCCGCCTGCATCTCCGACATCTCCGGCACCAGAAGCGACGTGAAGGAGTGGATCACCGCGTAGGGGAACATCACCAGCGGAAAAGCGATCCCCTGAAGCAGGCCGTATACGGACAGGGCGCTCTGCCGGGTCAGGCCGCTTCTGATGAGCCCCTTCGGAATGGCCAGGTGCTCGAGGGTCGTCAGCCCCTGCCGCGCATAGGTCCCCACCGCTGCCGGGAAGGAGATGGAAGCCGCCTCTCCGATATGCGCCGGGATCCGCTTTTTCTCCTTTCCCGGAATCCTGCCGCCGGGCCGCTTCGAATCCGTCAGCCACAGGATAATGTGCAAAAGCAGCGTCCAGGCTTCGGAAACGGCGGATCCCCCCACCACCGCGAAGCAGGCCGCCTCCACGTTCCCCGGCAGGATCAGGGTCAGGGCCGCGGAGGTGACGGCAATCTTCACGGCCTGCTCCGCCACGGTGGCCGCCGCGTTTTTCGCCGCCTTCCGGATCCCCGTGAAATATCCGGACAACGCGGAGGACAGGGAGATGAAGGGCAGGCTCAGCGCTAGCACGCGAAGGGAATCCAGCGTCCGCATGTCCGCGAGCAGCTTTTCCGCCACCATCTCCGACGAAAGATACAGGACCGCGCCGCTGGTGAGACCGAACAGCAGGCTGTACCCCGCCGCCGCCCGCATGACTCTCCCCATGGCATACCGCCAGGACGCCGCGTCCGCCCCCTCCAGCTCCGCGCACCGGGCCGAGGTCATCCGTACCGCGCCGAGATTGACGCAGGACAGCGCCACGGTCACCGCGAAGCCGTTGACGCTCATGGTCAGCGTGACCAGCCCCATGCTCTCCGGTCCGATTTTGCGGTTCACATAAGCGCTGAAGCTGACCGCCAGTCCCCGCATCAGAATGCTGACCAGGGACAGCAGAAGGGCATTGCGGATGAACTGATTCCGATTTTTCAATGAGGCCACCTCCGTGCCGACGGTATAAAAAAATCCCGCCCCGGGACGATAGGACTTGATTTCTTCACCGTGCATGGTGTATAATGTAAAAAACTATGCGCAGGAGAGGAAGTCATGGAGCGCGTCAGCAAGCATAATTACTATCTGGACATCGCCCAGACGGTTTCCGAGAGGAGCACCTGCCTCCGCCGCCGTTTCGGGGCCATCATCGTCAAGAACGACGTCATCATATCCACCGGCTACAACGGCTCTCCCAGGGGCCGCGCCAACTGCACTGACCTGGGAACCTGCTACCGGGAAAAACTGAAGATCCCGCGTGGGGAGCGCTACGAGCTCTGCCGGTCCGTCCACAGCGAGGCCAACGCCATTATCGCCGCGTCCCGGGAGAACATGCTGGGGGCGTCCCTCTACATGTGCTGCACCGATCCCCGCACCGGCGCCGTCATGCCCTCCACCAACTCCTGCATGATGTGCAAGAAAATGATCATCAACGCCGGCATCGCGAAGGTCTACATCCGGGACAATGCCCTCGAATTCCGGGAGATCCCCGTGACGGACTGGATCACGGACGACGATTCCCTCTCCGGCGCGCTGGGGTACTGATCCCGGCATCCAATTCTATGTGAGGTACTGCCTGTTTATGAAACGAATTCCCGCCCTGACTTCCATTCTCCTTGCGTGCGCCCTTCTGCTGATCTCCTGCGGGGGCAGCGTGAAGCTCACCTATGAGAACGGACAGCTCATCAATAGCCTACACCCCCGCTCCCCTGAACTACGAGCCCGCGGCCATCGGGGAGGAATACGCCGTATACGGAAAGACCGCGACGCCCCTTTTCGAGATCATCGGCCTCGACCCGAAGGAATGGCTGACGGAGGCCAACACCGGCTCCACCACCACCGTCTTCTACGGCTCCGGCATCACCCTGCCGACGCTCAGGGAGTTGGATCCCGACGAGCTCTACGTCTGCATCAACGGGGCCATCACCTACGCCCAGTCCACCGTCCGGGACAAGGCCGCCATCGACGCCATGATCGACCTCTTCGAGACCGGCGAGCAGGTGGACTGGCCTCTGACGGATTCCGTGCGGATCTACGAGCTGAAGTTCCACTCCACAAAGGGCTGGCCCTGCATCTATTACAACCTGACCTTCGGCGAATTCCCGGAGGGCAAGTTCCTGTACGACCGGCAGACCAAGCGCTGCGTGGAAATCGGCGATCTTCTGGACAACGCCGTGATCGGATAAGCCATGGACTTCACCATAACCGAGGCGGACGCCTCCATGCTGCCCGCGCTCATGGCCATCGAGACCGCCTCCTTCACCTGCCCCTGGTCGGAGGAGAGCTTCCGGGCCGCGCTGGAGTCGGATGCCGTATCCGTGCCGGTCTGCCTGTCCGGAGAGGGCGTCCCCGTGGGATTTGCCTGTCTCATGACCGTGGCCGACGAGGGCGAACTGCTCAACATCGCCGCCTCCCCGGAATACCGGCGGAAAGGCGTTGCGCAGGCCCTCATGGAGCACTGTCTGAACCTGTGCCATACAAGGGGCGTGTCCGTCCTCTACCTGGAGGTGCGGGAATCCAATGCCCCGGCCCGTTCCCTCTACCGGAAGAACGGCTTCGGCGAGATCGGCGTCAGACGCAATTATTATGAAAACCCCCGGGAGAACGCGGTCCTCATGCGGCGCGTCCTTTCCCCGGATACGGAAGGAAACTCATGATCATCTTTGCCATGGAGA
>CACWLT010000388.1 GCA_902761695.1 uncultured Ruminococcus sp. | reverse complement strand
AGGCGGCGAACTTGAGGCCTTCGGTGCCGCGGACGTCGTCGAATTCCAGCTTCTCCAGCGGCTTGCCGGTGAGCACTTCCGCCGCGGTACCGAGGGCAGCCTCCATAACGCCGCCGGTAGCGCCGAAGATCTCGCCCGCGCCGGAACCAATGTCGATGGGCTGGTCGAACTTCTCATCCGCGAGGGCCTTGAAGTCGATGCCGGCCTGGTTGATCATGCGGCCCAGCTCACGGGTGGTGACGGCGATATCCACGCCGGGCATGCCGTTCACGTCCTGACCGTCGCGGCCCACCTCGAACTTCTTCGCGGTGCAGGGGATGGCGGAGACGAAAACGATGTCCTTGGGATCCAGACCCATCTTCTCGGCGAAGTAGGTCTTATAGATGGCGCCGAACATCTGCTGGGGGGACTTGCAGGTGGAGAGGTTGTCCACGAATTCCGGGAAGTAGTGCTCGCAGTACTTGACCCATCCGGGAGAGCAGGAAGTCATCATGGGCAGCTTGCCGCCGTTCTGGACGCGGCCGATGAACTCATAGGCCTCTTCCATGATGGTCAGGTCGGCGGTGAAGTTCATGTCATACACGCCGTCGAAGCCCAGCTTCTTGAGCGCGGCGACCATCTTGCCCTCGCAGTCGGTGCCGGGCTCGAAGCCGAAGCACTCGCCGATGGTGGCGCGGACGGAAGGAGCGCAGCAGATAGCCACGTGCTTGGTGGGATCGGACAGAGCGTCGTAGATCTTCTGAGTGTCGTCATGCTCGTAGAGCGCGCCGACGGGGCAGGCCACGATGCACTGGCCGCAGTTGATGCAGGAGGTCTCGGCCAGAGGCTTCTCGAACATGGTGGCGACCTTGGAGTCGTAGCCGCGGTTCACCACGCGGATGGCGGAGATGCCCTGGAGCTTTTCGCAGGCGGCTGCGCAGCGGCGGCACAGGATGCACTTGTTGTTATCGCGGATGATGGAGGGGCTGGAGGCGTCGATGGGCTCCAGATTCTCCTTCGGGGAGTAGCAGAACTTGGTCTCGTCGCACTTGTACTCCTGCGCCAGCTTCTGGAGCTCGCAGGTGGTGGAGCGGATGCAGGAAAGACATTTCTTCTCATGGGCGGAGAGGACCAGCTCCAGGTTGGTCTTGCGGATCTGGCGGATCTTCGGGGAGTTGGTGGTGATCTCCATGCCCTCGTTGACGGGATAGACGCAGGCCGCAACCATGCCGCGGGCGCCCTTCACTTCCACCAGGCAGAGCCGGCAAGCGCCGATCTGATTGACGTCCTTCAGGTAGCACAGCGTGGGAATGTCGATGTTCGCATACCGACACGCTTCCAGAACGGTGACGTCGGACGGAACGGAATAATCCGCGCCGTTGATTTTAACATTAACCATAGCCATTTTATCTGTATCCGACCCTTTCTTATTTCTTGGAGATGGCGCCGAACTTGCAGTTGTCGATACAAGCGCCGCACTTCACGCACTTGGACGTATCGATGACGAGGTAGGGCAGCTTCTTGCCTTCCTTGACCTCACCGGCCGCGTTGATGGAGATGGCGTTGCCGGGGCAGTTCTTCATGCAGAGCTTGCAGCCCTTGCACTTGTCTTCATCAATCACGTAGTTGAGCAGCTTCTTGCACACGCCGGCGGGACATCTCTTCTCCACGATGTGGGCGATGTACTCGTCGCGGAAGAAACGGAGGGTGGAGAGAACCGGGTTCGGCGCGGTCTGGCCCAGGGCGCAGAGGGACGCGGCCTTGATGTAGTTGGCCAGCTCCTCCAGCTTGTCCAGGTCTTCCATTTCGCCGTTGCCGTCGGTGATCTTGTTCAGGATCTCGAGCAGACGCATGGTGCCGATACGGCAGGGAGAGCACTTGCCGCAGGACTCGTCCACGGTGAACTCCAGGAAGAACTTCGCCATGTCCACCATGCAGGTGTCCTCGTCCATGACGATCAGACCGCCGGAACCCATCATGCAGCCCATCTTGATGAGGTTGTCGTAGTCGATGGGGGTGTCGATCAGGGAAGCGGGGATACATCCGCCGGAAGGACCGCCGGTCTGGGCAGCCTTGAACTTCTTGCCGTTCGGAACGCCGCCGCCGATGTCCTCGATGATCTCGCGCAGGGTGGTGCCCATGGGGATCTCGACAAGGCCGGTGTTCTTGATCTTGCCGGTGACGGCGAAGACCTTGGTGCCCTTGGAGCCTTCGGTGCCCATGGAGGCGAACCAGTCGGCGCCCTTCATGATGATCTGGGGGATGTTGGCCCAGGTCTCGACGTTATTGACGATGGTGGGCAGCCGGTGCCGAAGATGTCGTTACCCAGCAGGCCGTACTCATGCGCCTGCTGGATGGCGATCTTCAGTCTGCTGACGGCGATGGGGTACTCGGCGCGGACGTAGATCCAGCCCTCGTCAGCCCCGATGGCGTAACCGGCGATGGTCATGGCTTCCAGCACCACGTGCGGGTCGCCTTCCAGAACGGAACGGTCCATGAACGCGCCCGGGTCGCCCTCGTCGGCGTTGCAGACCACGTACTTCTTATCGGAAACGGAAGCCTTGGCGAAGGACCACTTTCTGCCCGTGGGGAAGCCGCCGCCGCCTCTGCCTCTCAGGCCGGACTTGGAGATCTCGTTGATGACGTCGTCCGGGGTCATTTCGGTGAGGACCTTGTTGAGGGCGAAGTAACCGTCCATGGCGATGTACTCGTCGATGGATTCGGGGTTGATGACGCCGCAGTTCCGCAGAGCTACGCGGTGCTGCTTCTTGTAGAAGGCGGTGTCGCTCAGGGAAATCTCATTGATGGGCTTCTTCTCCTCGTCGCCGGTGTCGGTGTAGGCCAGGCGCTCGACGATACGGCCCTTCAGGAGGTGCTCGGAGACGATCTCGGGGACGTCCTCGGGGGTGACGCGGGAGTAGAAGGTGCCTTCCGGATAGATGATCATGATGGGGCCGTGCTCGCACAGACCGAAGCATCCGGTCTGAACGATCTTGACTTCCTCTTCAAGACCCTTTTCCTTCAGTTCCACAGCCAGCTTCTCGCGGATGGCCTTACTGCCGGAAGAGGTACATCCGGTACCGCCGCAGACCAGTACATGTGAACGAATCATAGGTGTTTTTTCCTCCTGTAATTAGAGCTGGGTCGCTCCGATGGTGTATTCGGTGACGGGAGTGCCGCCCTTGATGTGCTTCTCGATGACTTCCTTGGCCTTCTCGGCGGTCATCTTGACGTAGGTGGTCTTCTCCCGGTTCTGCTCGAAGACCTCGACCACGGGCTCGTACTGGCAGATGCCGATGCATCCGGTCTGGGTGACGATTACGTCGCCGGAGAGGCCGGCCTCGGAAATGCCTTCCACGAACGCGTTCAGAACGGGACGGGCGCCGGCTGCGATGCCGCAGGTGGCCATGCCCACCACGATCCGGGTGCTGCCGGAGGAGGTACGCACGGAGACGCGGTCAGCCATCTTGTTCTTGATTGCCTGGAGCTCTGCAAGAGATTTCATGGTATGGATCCTTTCGTATGTGGAATAAAGAATAACAAGGTTTTAGAAGAGAGACGCGCGGCGGGGCCCGGTTCAGAACTGAGCTACGGGGTGACCGGGTCACGGGTTCGCTGTCACCTAAAACTGGGCAACCGGGTGACCGGGTCACGGGTTCGCGTAAGATTAAAACTGCGCGACAGGGTGACCGGGTCACCGGATCTCTGTCAGTTAGAACTGAGCGACAGGGTGACCCAGGTCGTCGTACTGCTCCCTGAGGTACTGTCCGATCCACATGAGGACGTCGGGCTCGGACAGGGGGATCGCGTCGCCGAGGGTCTCGCGGATGGCGGCGCAGGACAGCTCCACCGTGCCGTTGTCGAAGATGTGGCGGAAGGTGAAGTTCACGTCCGGAGCGCCCTGGATCAGGGTCTTCACCGTCTCCACGATGTCCCCCAGGGGGATGAAGTCGATGTGGTTCTTGCCGAACTTCGCCTCGGTCTTCGTCCCGTGGTTCGGGGAGACGGACTCGTGGGTGGAGGTGACGGTGACGTATCCGCCGGTCATCTCCGCCAGCATGGTGAGGAAGGGGATCCCCAGCCCCACCTTCCGGGTTTTCCGGGTGGTGAAGAAGGGATTCGTCAGCTTCTTCAGCTGCTCCTCCGTCATGCCGCAGCCGTTGTCCTCCACGGTGAACCAGAGCCACTCCCCGTCCTCGCGGAGGGTGATGGTGATCTCCGTGGCGCCGGCGCGGACGGAATTCATGGTGATATCGAGCACGTACAGGGACAGCTCATCCATGGTCTTCTCCTTTCCCGGGCGCGGATCTGCCCAGAAGATAATCGATCAGAAGGTTCCGCACCAGAGCGGAGGAATAGGGCTCGTCGTCCAGAGGGATGGAGAACCCGCCCTCGGAGATGTTCCAGAGGTAATGGGCGTCCGAGGACACCACCCGCGTCA
>CACWLT010000387.1 GCA_902761695.1 uncultured Ruminococcus sp. | reverse complement strand
TCAGTCTCCGTGACGAAGACCGGGCGGCGGTCTGTTTATTCCTGTCCGTTACTGCTCCGTGATGACGGCGGTGGCTTCCACGGCCTCCATATCGATCTGCCAGAGGACGGACTTCTCCAGCGTTTCCTCGCCGTAGTAGGCGATCATGTCGTCCTTCGTGATGCCGTTGTACTCCGCCAGCTCGTCCATGACGGCGTTCTTCTCCTCGTCCGTGGGATGAAGGCCCAGCGCGTCGGCCAGCGCGTACATCACCAGATCCTCCTTGACATAGGATCGGGCCAGCTCGTAGAGATCCTCGTCGGTCTGGTTCATGTAGGTCTTCATGAAGGTCTGGTAATCCGTCTGGTAATAGGAGGCGTAGTTCTCATAGGCCTGCCGGTGCTCCGCGTAGATCCGGTTCACCTCGCTCTCGGGCCAGGAAAGGATCTCGGCTCCGTCCAGGACCGCCGCCCAGAGGTCGTTGTACACGGCGTTCTGCACGTAATAGGTCTTCCGCTTTTCCACGGTGAGGCGGTAGTCGTCCCGGAAATCGGCCGCGTTGTCGTAGCCGAAATTGGAGGACACAAACGCGTCGTCCAGCTCCGGCACGATCTCCTCCCCCGTCAGGATGGCGTGCACCGTGGCCACGAAGGTGACCTCCTGCCCGTTGAGCTCCTCCACGCCGTAATTCTCCGGGAAGGTCACGTTGAAGCTGAACTCCTCCTCGGGCACCTGTCCGATGAAGGCCTCGGCGAATCCCTCGATGTAGCCGGTCCCGCCCTGCGCCGTGATCTGCTGGTTATAGGCCGTTCCGCCCTCGAAGGCTTCCCCGTCCTTGTATCCGGCGTAATCCGCCCGCACGGTGTCGCCCTCCGCGACGGCCCGGTCCGTGACCTCCGCGCTGTAGGCGTAGTTCTGAAGCAGGGCGTCCAGCTCGTTCTCAAATTCCTCGTCCGTCAGCGCGGGGGAGGCCTTCGTGACGGAAAGCCCCTCCACCTGCCCAAGGCGCACGTAGCCCGACATATCCGCCGCATCAAAATCGAAGGGATCCGCCGAGGCCCAGGCGCTGATCTCGTCAGAGGTGAGGGAGGCAAGGTCGACAGCCGCACCGCCGCTTTCCGTGCCTCCGCCCGAAACGCTGTCCGTGATAAAGTCCGCGCTGCCGGGGGTGTTTTCATCCTCCGCCGCGGTGGTCTGCCCGCCCGGGGCCAGGGTCATGCCTTCCAGCTCGGGACCCGCACCGGCGCAGGAGGCGCAGAGCAGAAGGGCCGCAAGGATCGGAATAAAGGTTTTCTTCACGTTGATTGTCTCCGTTTTTTTTCATGAAGTGCGTCTATTATAGCACAAAGCCCCGTGCTTTTCAGCGCGGCCGCGTCCGAATTTACGATTTGGTCACGAAATAACTTGTTTTTTGCCTCCGTCTGTGCTACAATGACGGCGCCTGAACAAATCTGTGGGAGGATTACCCATGCGAGCGAACACTTCCCTTTGCTATATCGAGCGGGACGGGCGCTATCTCATGCTCCACCGCGTCAAGAAGGAGCACGACCTCAACCGGGACAAATGGATCGGCGTGGGCGGCGGATTTCTGGAGAACGAATCCCCGGAGGACTGCTGCTGCCGGGAGGCTTTTGAGGAGACGGGGCTGACCCTTCACGGCCCCGTTCTGCGGGCGGTGGTCACCTTCGTCATGGAGGGCGGGGAGAGCGAGCTGATGTTCCTCTTCACCTGCTCCGACTTCGAGGGCGAGCTGCGGGACTGCGACGAGGGGGTTCTGGAATGGATCCCGAAGGAGGACCTCTACGGGCTGGAGCTCTGGGAGGGAGACCGCATCTTCCTTAAAAAGATCGAGCAGCCCTCCCCCTTTTTCACCCTGAAACTGGTCTACGACAAAAACGGAAATCTGCTCGAAGCCGTGGAGAACGGCACGGAGCGTCTGATCGACAGGAGGCGGCAATCATGAGGACCTTATCCATCGGCAACAGCTTTTCCGAGGATGCCTGCGCGTATCTGCACAGGGCGGCGGCCTCGGCGGGGGTGGAATGGGAGACCGTCAATCTCTACATCGGCGGCTGTTCCCTGGAATACCACGCGGAGAATCTCCGGGAGAAGCGGGAGAACTACGGTCTGGAGATCAACGGAGAATACGCCGGGCGGCAGATCTCCATCCCGGAGGCGATGGCCACGGGGACCTACGACTTCATCACCCTCCAGCAGGCCAGCCATTTCAGCGGAAAGCGGGAGACCTACTATCCCTTCCTCGGCGAGCTGGCGGAGGCCTGCCGCAAGGCTCAGCCCGGCGCGAAGCTCATGATCCACGAGACCTGGGCCTACGAGACCGACTCCGCCCACGGCGCCTTCCCAG
>CACWLT010000386.1 GCA_902761695.1 uncultured Ruminococcus sp. | reverse complement strand
AGAACAAAAAGGCTGGCGGACAATCTGCTGTCCTTCCTGAAGGGGACGGCGGAGGAGGTGCGCCTTTCGGATATCGCCTTTCCCGCCGTGGACGAGGCGTTTCTGCAGAAGCGGGAGAGGCTCATCTGGGAGGGGAGGTTTGACGATCCGCTGTTCCGGTACGCGCGTCAGTTCGCCGAGGCCTCGCAGATCGTCATCGCCGCCCCGTACTGGGATCTGTCCTTTCCCGCCGCGCTGAAGCAGTACCTCGAGCAGGTCAGCGTCCCCGGCATCACCTTCACCTATACGGAGGACGGGCTTCCGAAGGGCCTCTGCGCCGCGGGCCGGCTTTATTACGTCACAACAGCCGGGGGACAGTACGCGCCGGAGGACTTCGGCTTCGGGTATGTACGGGCGCTCTGCCGGGATCTCTTCGGGATCGGGCAGGCCGAGCTGATCCGCGCCGTGGGCCTCGATCTGGACGGCGCCGACGTGGAGGGCATTCTCTGGGAAAGCATCCGGGAGATTTTTGAACGCCACGGTGGGGACGAGGGGTAATACTCCTGTTCGATCCCGTTTGCCCAAATTGAAGCCGCACGAAATAAACCGCACCCTCAGCCAGGTTCTTTACAGATCGGACGGAGGGCGCGGTTTTTTTCAGGCAGGGAAGTATGGACCGGATATTATGCTGTGAAGAAGCGGTACAGGCGTTCCTTGTAGTACGGGGCCGTGTCGTAGGCGGCGTGCCCGTATCCGGTGTAGGTGTGGACGGTGAAATCCGGGCGGTCACCGAGGATGCGGATTATGTCGTCCGCTCCGTCCGTTCCCAGCACTCCGTCGTCCGCAGAGTTGAGCAGAAGCACCGGACAGCTAATATCCCCGAGTCGCTCCGCAGCGTCAAATCCCATGGTTCCCCGGGCGAGCCTTGAGAACCGGGCCAGCTCCTCCGCCGTCACGGATTTCGCCATTTCAATCAGGAGCTCCCGGAGCTGCGCGAACACTGCCTCCGGATAGACCGCCTTCCCGAAGGCAAGGTACAGCCCCGCAGCGTCCCCGCTCTCCGCCAGCCGGAGCCATGTGTCAAGCGCTCCCGACCGGGATCCGTCCACCCTTGCCGCCGTCGAGCCCAGCGCAAGTCTGGACACAAGCTCCGGGTGATGCGCGGCCAGAAGCATGGCGATCATCCCGCCCTGGGACGCGCCGAAGAGACAGGCATCCGCGATCCCCAGCTCTTTCATGGCCCGGGCGGTGTCCTCTGCCATGTCCCGGACGGAGTAGTTCCCGGGCAGCTCCTCACGGCGGTCGAAAACCGTCACGGTGAAATCCTCCGCCATGAGGTCGTAAGCCCCTGCCACGGCGTCGGCCGAGCCCATGACGGACTGCACGCTCAGCCCCGGCAGGATCACAAGGGGACGCTTTCCCCGGCCGAAGCGGAAATACCGCATGGAAAAATCCCCGGTCCGGACCGTTTCCACCGGAATGGAGGATGCTTTCTGTTCAGACGCAGACATGGTGAAGGACCTCCGTATTCTTTGTTCTTGTATTCATCCGGAAAAGGCAGGGAAAAGACACCTCACAGCCCGGCCACGTCGAAGAAGGCCTGCTTTAGGCGATTCTCCCGGCCGATGAGCAGGGGATAATTCTTCCGCCGGACAGGGAAGCCGTTGAGCCAGGATACGCCGTCGTTCAGTCCCCAGAACACCACCGTGTCGAGGATCCCCTCCCGCTCCAGCTCCAGGAAGAAGTGGAACAGCTCCGTGTATTTCTCCCGGAACGCCCGCTCCAGCTCCTCCGTCCAGCAGAGATCCGCCGCGCTGTCGCCCCAGCGGTAGCAGGAAAGATCCAGCTCCGTGACCTCCAGTCTGAAGTCCGGCTTCAGTCGGCGCAGATCCGCAATTTTCCGGACGTTCTTTCTTAAAAGCTCCATGTCCGTGAAGAGATTGAGGTGCATCTGCAGGCCCGCCGCGTCCACCGGCACCCCGTCCCGGATCAGCTTTTCGAGCAGGGCCGTCATGGTATCCGCCTTGGCCTCGGAGGATTCCAGATTGTAGTCGTTGATGACCAGCCGCGCGTCCGGGTCCGCTTCTTTTGCGGCGTAGAAGGCGGCGGGGATGTAGTCCTCACCGGCGATCCGGTACCAGCGGGATTCGCGCAGTCCTCCCTCGTCCCGGAGCACCTCATTCAGCACGTCCCACACAGCGACGCGGCCCCGGTACCGGGATACGACGGTTCCGATGTGCTCCCGCATCCGGGAGAGCAGCCGGTCATTTGCCCGCCCGAAGTCCGCGAACCGGTCGAAGCGGTCGAAGAAATACCGGTCCTCCTCCGGGTGGATATAGACGGGCTTGGATTCGTTCTCCAGCGTCAGAATGCCGAACTGCTTCAGAATGACCCTTCCGTTTTCGCTCTCCGGGTCAAGGTCCCGGGTATTGACGGCCGCCCCGATGTGGAACCGTTCCCGGAAGACCTCCTTCAGCGAGGGGGAGTCCGGAGCATACGCGGCGCGGTTTGTCAGCTGTTCCATGGCCTTTGCCGTCCTTTCCTTGTTTTTTCGATCAGATCCGTTATCATTATAGCAGAGCCGCGCCCCGCTGTCAATCCGGCACGTCGATCTCCGCGCGGCAGGAGGAAAGTCCCTCGGCGTGAGCGTACAGCACCATGCGGCCGGGCGAATCGGGACAGCGGACGGCCACCGAGATGCGGCCCATGTACATCCTCCGTTCCCGGGAGGAAAGCGGTGCGTGGTCCGCGTCGTCCGAGCCCGTGGCCATTATGATCCCGACGCCGTTCGTGCGGAAGGAGACCATGGGGGAGGCGTCCGGGACCTCCCTGCCTTCGCCGTCGAGAACGACACAGGTGAAGAGGGCGAGATCCTGACCGCCCGCGCGGATATCACCGGCGTTCTCCGGGATCAGCTTCAGGGCTGTCCCCGCTCCTGTCGTCTCCCGGACAGCGGTTGAGACAGGCTCTCCATCCCGGTATCCGACGCATTCGATCCGGCCGGGGACGTAGACCGCTTCCCATTCCGCGTGTCCGAAGGACTCCACAATCCTCCTGCCCGCGCTCTCCCCGTTGACGAAGAGCTCCGCCTCGGGCAGATTGGTATAGGCCACGATCCGGATGATCTCCCCCTCGCGGCCCGGATGATTCCAGTGGGGCATCAGGTGGAGCACCGGCTCGTCGGCCCAGAGGGAGCGGTTCTGCCAGAAGGCGTCCTTTTTCTGCAGGAAGAGATCCACCGCGCCGGACTGGGAGCAGAGCATGGGCCAGACGCATTCTCCCCGGTGCTCGAAGGCGGTCCACTGATAAGCGCCCATGACCCATTCCCGCTCCATGATGAATTTCCAGGTGCGCTCCCGGCCCCGGAACCAGTCGTTGGTATCCCGGTCGTAGGCGGGGCGGCGCATGTCCTGGGAATCCGGGCCGTACCATCCCCGGGTGGTGCCGGTGGCGCAGCATTCCGTGGACATGACGGGCTTATCCGGGAACCTCTCATGGACCGCGTCGTAGGAATCCAGCCCGTAGTTGATGCCCACCACGTCGAGATTGCCGTAGATCAGGGCCCGGTCCGGACGGTCGCAGGCTGCCGTGACGGGGCGGGTCGGATCGAGCGTTCTGACGCGGTGAAGCATGGCCTCGGCGATGCGCTGTCCCCGGGGATCGGTGAACAGGGGCTCCTCGTTGCCGATGCACCAGAAGAACACTGACGGGCGG
>CACWLT010000385.1 GCA_902761695.1 uncultured Ruminococcus sp. | reverse complement strand
TCCCATCCGGGCACGGTCTGTTTTTTCGTTTTTTGAGGTTTACCGCATCCGCATAGCCGCGTATCCGGCCAGCATCCGGGCAACAAAGGATCGGAGCGCGGGCTCGTGGGGGAGAAGGCGGCTGTCTTCTGCGGGATAGAACCCCTGATCCAGCGCCCAGGCAACGGCGTCTGCGGCCCAGGAGGAAACCGATTCGTCCGGGACATATTTGTCCGGGACATATTCGTCCGGGGCATAAGCGCTGAGATTCGTGGGGGAGAGGATCGGAAACCCTTCCGAGGCGGCCATGCGGGCGGTGATGAGAGCGGCCTGCTCCCGGGTCACCGGATCATCCGGGCCGAAAAGACCGTTCCCGTAGCCGAGGATATAGCCGTTTTCCGCCGCCCAGTCCACGTAGGGCGAATACCAGACACCGGCCGCAGTGTCGGTGAAGGAGGGCTGACGGCTGAAATCGGCCTCCACCCCCGCCATCCTGCCCAGCACGGTGACGAACATGGCCCGGGTCATGGTCAGCTCCGGGGCGAAGAGGTGCTCCGACACGCCGTTGAACAGCCCGTTCTCGCAGACGAACCGGACGGCGTCGTAGAACACATCCGCCTCGGACACGTCGTAGAAGGGATTGATCCAGCCGGGAACTTCCGCCTGCGGAATCTCCGCGCCCGGCGTTATCGGCTCGGCGGGCGGGTCGGATATCGGCGTCACGGGTTCGGCGGGCGGTTCGGGGGCGGGGGGAGCCGCGTTCTCATCGCCGAAGGGGCCGTCGTAATCCCGCGCCGGAACGGGATAGGCAGCGCGGAAGGCGGGGGAGGTGTAGTCCAGGCGCTCCGTGTTCTCGGCGATGTGCTCCCCGTCAAAGGAATCGCTGCCCAAAAGGAACCAGCGCCAGGAGGTGCGTCCGGCATCCCAGGCGGCGTCCAGGTTGTAGTAAAGGTCCCCGATCCGGACGATGTTCCAGGCGTGGGGCCCGCTTGCGTCACTCCCCGGTCCCCCGTTCATGCCGGTGCCGGAGATGATCCGCACGTCAAGGCCCGCCGTCAGCGCCATCCGGTAGAACAGATTGGCGAAGCCCTGGCAGACCGCCCGCCCGTGGATCAGAGCGCCGTAAGCGGAATAGGCCATGCGGTCGTCCCACTCGTCGAAGGTCACGTTTTCCGTGATCCAGCGGTAAATGGCGCGGGTCTTTCCGGCCTCCGTCATTCCATCCAGACCGAGAGAGGGAATCACGGTTTTCAGCCGCTCTGCCACTGCTTCCTCCTCCGCCGCGTCGGAGAGATACGTGAAGGTATAGAGCAGGACGATGTCCGCGCCGTTTTCATTGGCCCGGAGACCGCAGCCCGAGGTGTAGCTCTTCAGATGGTAGAACAGGTAATCCCCCTCGTCGGGGTTGCCCGTGTGCTCCAGCGCCGCGCGGATAACGATTTTCCAGTTCTGCTCGTACCATGCGGAGGCGTCGGCGGTCCAGGCGTCGGCCTCGGCCTGGCTGGTGAACCACCGGTCCATATGATAGCAGACGGCGGCCTCCTCCCGGCGTTCCCTGATGGCCTGACGGACGGCGGAAACAGCATCCGCAGGGCGCATGTCCCCGATGGAGGAGACATAAATGGTGGCTGTGATCTCGTTATCGGAGGGGAAACCGCCGTCGGAGGGGGCTCCCGCAGCCTCTGCCCGGACCGTCAGCAGTCCGTCTCCGGGGGAAAGGACTCCCGGCAGAGGGAAGAGCAGGAACAGAAACAGCAGGGCGGTGATTCTCCGGGGGACGCGTTTCATAAGCATCTCCTCATGTGGGACTGCGGCCGCGCCGTGCTCCGGACAATACTCCCGGGCGGCGCAGCATCACGCGTTATGAATTTATCCTACCACAAAGATGTGAATATTTCCACCCGCCGGGGTGAAGAGAAACGTTCCTTCGGATTCAGCGCCGCTCACAGGGCGAACCGCGCCCGGTAGTCCTCAAACACCCGCTCGAAGTCTGCGGAGCGCTTTTCCTTTACCTTGTTCAGATATTCGTGGGTGTCGAATTCGTCCGCCTCCGACTCGATCATGGCCACGGCGATGTTGGAGCAGTGGTCGGAGATCCGCTCGAAGTCCGTCAGCAGGTCGTTGAAGACGAATCCCTGATGGATGGTGCACTGGCCCTTCTGGAGGCGTTCCACATGGTGCAGCTTCAGCTCGTCGCAGAGGTCGTCGATCCATTCCTCGAAGGGCTCCACCCGGGTGGCGGCGTCGATATTACCCTCGGTGAAGGCGGAGAAGGTCAGGCGCACGATTTCGGCCACGGCCCGGTTCGTCACATCCAGCTCATGCTTTGCCTCGTCGGAGAAGACGATCTTTTTCTCATGCACTTCCT
>CACWLT010000384.1 GCA_902761695.1 uncultured Ruminococcus sp. | reverse complement strand
GAGCACGTTTTCCTGTGTTCTTCCATCCTCGGCTCCATCCGCATCATCCATGACGGCGGCGTGGTGGTGGGCAGCACCATCAACGGCGTGGTGGACAACTTCTCCGACTATGCCGCTCCCCGTGACGAATGGGTCAATCTGACCTTCGTCTACACCGGCGCGAACGAGACCATGGAAATCTTTGCCAACGGCGAGTCCGTGGGCACCCTGAGCGGCGCGCTGCCCCTGCCGTTCACCCTTCTCGGCAACGAGGCGTCCGAGCAGAAGGGCTGGCAGTCGTTCCCCTTCCTGACCCTGGACGACGCGTGGTTCTATCCCAGAGCCTTCACCGCCGATGAAGTCAAGACCTTCTACAACGATACGAAGGACGGCGGATCCCCCGCGGCTGGCGCGTCCGGCATCGAGGGGAAGACCGTGACCATCCCCCGCATCGCCGAAATGGGCGTCAACATCGACGGGGAACGGGACGCTCTGTACGACCTCTGCGCGCCCCAGGCCATGACGGAGCAGAACCTCGACTATTTCAGCGGCTCCCTGGAGGATTCCACCGGCACCTTCTGGGCCCTGTACAACAGCAGCTATATCTACCTCTACGTCGATATCGCGGACGAGGACATCGACTACTCCAACGAGAACCCGCAGGAGACCTGGAACCGCGAATCCATCGGCGTGATGTTCGACTTCTCGTACAACCGGACGCCGCAGTATGAGTACAACTACGCGAGCAATGGCGACAAGGTCTGCTATATCAACCTGTCCGGCGACGGCGTTCTTGTCACCTACCACATGTACGACAAGGACCTGAAGAACGGCCTGTTCGATCAGATCGAGTACAAGACGGTCTCTCCCGAAAGCGGCAGCGGTCACATCCTGTACGAGATCGCCTGCCCGATCCCGGAGGAAATCGACATCGAGGAGGGCGGTCACTTCGGCCTTGAGGTCATCGCCACCGAAGCGCTGGGCGGAACCCGTCAGGGCTGCGTCTCCTGGTCGGAAGCCGGCTCCGAGATGTGGCATTATTCCGACGTGCTGGGCACCGCCTTCTGGGGCGCCAAGGACGGCGATTCCTCCGCCTCCGCCGGTACCCTCACCGAGATCCAGGCGTTCGACTACAAGGACTGCGGCGACAACACCAACGAGGAGCTTCAGTACAGCCATGAGGATCCCAATATCAAGACGGCCCTCTCGCTGAAGCCTCTGGACGGCGCGGATCCCGTGGGCACGTGGTATGATTTCGATATCAACGTGGCGGCGGCCGGTGACGTGGAGTTCACCTTCCTGTACGCGGCCAAGGACGACCGCTTCATGGACGTGACCGTCAACAACGAGACGAAGCAGGTGACCTGCCCGAATACCGGCGATTTCCAGACCTTCGATAAGGTCTCCGTGACCTTCCAGGGGGTTCCCGCCGGCGCGCAGACCCTGCGGATTGCCGCGCCCCATGATTACGCCGACGATCACAAGACCCCGAACATCGACGTTATCTGGTACGGCGCGCCCGGAGCGGCTCCGGCTGCTTCTGCGGGTGAGGCCGCGTCGGAAACCGAGCTTCTGAACAAATCCTGGGACACCATTTTCGTGGATTACGAGATGATGGTGGACGGCCGCGCGGGCGACTGGCTGGCCGAGAATCCCGTGGAGGGCGACATCGAGCAGCTCGAGGTCCGCGGCTGGGCCCATATCGCCACCCCCATCAACGGCTTTGCCTATACCATTGACGGCGGGGATGCCGTGAAGTCCGCTGACTTCATCCAGGACAGACCCGACGTCAAGGGTGCCATTCACGAAGATGCCGAGGGCTTCGACATTCAGATCGACGTCTCAGAACTGGGCGTATGACTCATCAACTACAACCCGCAAGGTGTGGGTCAACAACTCTTCCTCCTCCAACCCAAAGTTCGACTCGCAGGGCGCGACGGACATCACGGTTGACGCCGCCGGCGTGGAGGGCTTCGAGTTCGACCTTGGCGGCACCCACACGCTCTCCGGCGGCCCGGTCACGATGGCGGTCATCGATACGAACGGCGGCGACATCACGATCTACAACACCGTGAACTGCACCAACACCAATTACGGTTTGCGCATGTTTGGCGGAAACGGGACGCTCACCGTCGGCGACGGCGGCTACCTCAACGCCTACTTCTCGCCATTCAGCGCCGAGTATGCCGGCAAGGTGATTGTCCTCACGAACGGCACGTTCAGGGCGACATTCAACAGAAACAACCTCAACAACAGCAACAAGCCCACAATCTACTTCAACGGCGGCGCGTTGCTTCATACATGGAACGACTGGCAGAACCATGTCACCTTTGGAAACACGAAGATGGTCATTGGTGAAGGTGGAATGG
>CACWLT010000383.1 GCA_902761695.1 uncultured Ruminococcus sp. | reverse complement strand
GCCGACGTGGCGGAGAATCCCGTCATCATCGGCCACGAGTTCTGCGGCAGAATCGTGAAGGTCGGCGGCAAGTGGGCGGACAAGTTCAAGGCCGGCGACAAGTTCGTCATCCAGCCCGCCATCAACTACAAGGGCTCCCTGGCCTCCCCCGGCTATTCCTACAAGTACTGCGGCGGCGCGGCCACTTTCGTCATCATTCCGGAGGAGGTCATGCTCATGGACTGCCTCCTGCCCTACGACGGCCCCGCCTACTACTTCGGCTCCCTGACCGAGCCCATGTCCTGCATTGTGGGCGGCTATCACGCCAACTACCACGTGAAGCCCGGCGTCTATCAGCATGAGATGGGTCCGAAGCCCCGCGGAAACATGGCGATTCTGGCCGGCGCGGGTCCCATGGGTCTGGGCTGCGCGGACTACGCCATCCACGGCGGCAATCCTCCGAAGCTCCTGGTGGTGACCGACCTGGATCAGGCGCGTCTCGACCGTGCGGAAAAGCTCCTGCCTCCGGAAAAGGCGAAGGAATTCGGCGTGGATCTGAAGTTCATCAACACGAAGGACATCGAGGATCCGGTGGCTTATCTGAAGTCCTTCACGGACGGCGAAGGCTACAACGACGTTTTCGTCTACGCGCCGGTGAAGCCGGTTGTGGAGATGGGCGACGCGCTGCTCTCCCGGGACGGCTGCCTGAACTTCTTCGCCGGTCCCACGGATCCGAACTTCTCCGCCATGTTCAACTTCTACAACGTCCATTACGGTTCCACTCACATCGTCGGCACCTCCGGCGGCAACACGGACGACATGCGGGAATCCATCGCGCTCATGTCGAAGGGCGCCATCAACCCGGCGGGCATGGTCACCCACATCGGCGGTCTGAACGCGTACGCCGAGACCACGAAGAACCTGCCCAAGATCAAGGGCGGCAAGAAGCTGATCTACACGCATCTGGAGCTGCCCCTCACCGCCATCGAGGACTTCGGCCGGGCGGCTGAGGAGAACGCGGGCACGGAGCTGGGCACCCTCTACGCGGATCTGGACAAGATCTGCCGTGCGGCGGGCGACCTGTGGTGTCCCGAGGCGGAAAAGCGGCTCTTTGCCTACGCGGGCGTCGAGGCCTGACATAACGGAGCGGCGCCATGACGATACAGCAGTGCAGATATGTTCTCGCCATCGCGCGGTCCGGCTCCATGAACGAAGCGGCTAAAAAGCTCCTTGTCTCCCAGGCCTCCCTGTCCGCCGCCGTGCGCGAGCTGGAGGATGAGTTCGGCATCCGGATCTTCGACCGCTCCAACAAGGGCGTCCGCGTCACGAAGGACGGAGCGGAATTCATCCGGTACGCGCGCCAGCTCATCGCCCAGTACGAGGTCATCACCGACCGCTACCACGGCGACGGGAGGAACGGGATCCGGAATTTCGCCGTCACTGCCCAGCACTACGACTTTGCCGCGGAGGCCTTCGTCTCCTACATGAAGAAGCTGCGGGACGACTACAGCGTTTCCCTGAAGGAGGCGCGGACGGCCCAGGTCATCGAGGACGTGCTGAACCTCTCGGCGGACATGGGCATTCTGGCCTATCTGAAGGAACCGGGAGGCAGCTACATGGAGCGGTATCTGCGGCGCAACGGGCTGGAATCCCGGGAGCTTCTCGAAACTCGTCCCCATGTATTCCTCGGGAAGCAGCATCCGCTGGCGGGAGCCGACTCCCTCCGGCTGGATCAGCTGAGCGAATATCCCTACGTCACCTACGATCAGGGTGAAACCGGCCCCATGGAATTCTCCGAGGAGCTGGCGGACAACCGCATGTCCCGGAAGCAGGTGCGGATCAGTGACCGGGCGACCCTGATGAACCTTCTTCTGTCCACGGACTGCTACACGGTGGGCACGGGGATCATGACCTCGGCGCTCAACCAGGGCAGCGTGATCCCGGTGCCGCTGGAGTCCCAGGATCTCTACTCTGTCGCCGTGATCTACCGGGCGGATCTGGGCCTCAGCGAGGACGCCGAACGGTTCATCAAGGTGCTCTCCGAGGTCACCGGAAGCGGGATCGAGGGATAGAATCTGACCAAAGACAATCAAAAACCGCTGTGTTCATCACGGGAATACCGTGAGGCACAGCGGTTTTGATTTGACAGTGATTCACCCCAGCACGGTGGAGCAGGCGGTGAGGGCGGCGGCGAGGCGGTAAGCGCGGGCGATACCCTCCCCGGCGGACAGCTTCCTGCCGGGATCGAATTCACCGGACGCGGGGATGTCCGTCAGGCCCATGCGGTAGCTTCTGTCCATCATGCGGAACAGCTCCTCGGAACGGGACAGGCTCAGCGCGATGCCGGTGACGCCGTCCTCCACCAGGCCTCCGCGCACGGCATG
>CACWLT010000382.1 GCA_902761695.1 uncultured Ruminococcus sp. | reverse complement strand
GGATAGCGCAGAGGCCGCCCGCCCGGATCACCTCCGCAGCCCGCCGGATCACGTCCTCGTCCGCCGCGGGATCCCCCGTTATTTTCAGATATTCCGTATGCATAAACGCTCCTCGTCACTCCCCGTCGGACAGACCGCCGTTCTTCAGCTTCTCCGCAGTGTCGGCGGTGGCCAGCGCGTCGATCATGGCCCCGATGTCGCCGTTGATGAAGCTGTCCAGGGTGTACATGGTCAGCCCGATCCGGTGGTCCGTCACCCGGCTTTCCCGGAAATTGTAGGTCCGGATCCGTTCGCTCCGATCCCCGGTGCCCACCTGCGACCGCCGCTCGCTGGCGATTCTGTCGCTCTGTTCCCGGGTCTTCATGTCCAGAAGCCTTGTGCGGAGGATCTTCATGGCCTTGTCCCGGTTCTTGTACTGGCTCCGCTCGTCCTGACACTCCACCACGATGCCCGTGGGCTTGTGGAGCAGGCGGATGGCGGATTCGGTTTTGTTGACGTGCTGGCCGCCGGCACCGCTGGATTTGATGGTCTCGATCTCCAGGTCATTCGGATCGATCTCCACCTCCACGTCCTCCGCCTCGGGTAGCACCGCCACCGTCGCCGTGGAGGTCTGTATCCGGCCGGAGGATTCCGTCACGGGAACCCGCTGCACCCGGTGGACGCCGCTCTCGTATTTGAAGCGGGAATAGGCTCCCTGTCCGGTCACCATGAAGGTGATTTCCCGATATCCGCCCAGCTCCGTCTCGTTGGCGCTGACCAGCTCCGTCTTGTAACGCTCAGCGTCCGCGTACATGAGGTACATGCGGTAGAGCACTCCGGCAAACAGAGCGGCCTCTTCCCCGCCGGCGCCCGCGCGGATCTCGATGACCACGTTCTTCTCATCCATGGGATCCTTTGGCAGAAGAAGGATCTTCAGCTCTTTTTCGCACCGGGCTTCCTTTTCACGCGCGGCTTCCAGCTCCTCCGCCGCCATTTCCAGAAGGTCCGGGTCCCGCTCCGTATCCAGAAGAGCGCGCGCCTCTTCCCCGTCGGATTTCGCTTTCCGGTACTCCCGGAATTTGGCGATCACCGGTTCGAGGGAGGCCCGCTCCTTCAGAAGGCCGGTATAGCGCTCGATGTCCCGCATGACGGCCGGATCCGAAAGCTCCTCCTCCATGCGCTCGAACCGCTTCTCCGCCTCGATCAGCCGCTCAAACATGGTCCCCTCCCCGGATCGACCGAACCAGGGCCGCCGTATCCCGGGCCGTGTCCGCAATGCCGTCGAAGTCCCCCGCAGCGATCCGCCGCCCTTCCGCCACAAAGCTCCCGCCGCAGCAGAAGACTGATGGGAGTGCGAGATAGGCGCGGAGGTTGTCCGGCGTAATTCCGCCCGTGGGCATGAAGCGCACCGTCCGGTAGGGAGCGGAGAGGGCCTTCAGCATTTTCACACCGCCCGCCGCCTCCGCCGGGAAGAATTTCAGGGTGCAGAGCCCTATGGCCATGGCCGCCTCGATCTCCGTGGGGGTCATGACGCCGGGGATATAGGGCACCCCCGCAGCCAGCGTCTCCTCCGCCAGGGACGGATTGAACCCGGGAGCCACGACAAACTGCGCGCCGGCGGAGAGAGCGTCCCGCAGCGCGTCCTTTGTCAGCACGGTCCCGGCTCCCGTCAGCACCTCCGGCTCCCGCTCCCGGATCAGGGCGATGGCGCGGGCGGCGGCGGACGTGCGGAAGGTGATCTCGGCAGCGGGCAGTCCTCCCCGCAGAAGGGCGGAGGCCAGGGGGACGGCGTCCGCGGCGTTTTCCAGGGTCACCACGGGAACGAGCCCCGTCTTTTCCAGTTCAGCGAAACAATTCTTCATCATCCCATGAAAACGATACTCCGGTAAGGAGAACCGTACCGGAATATCGCTCTGTATCCTGTCCGTTTATTATCCGTTTCTTATTTGCAGAAGGCGGTGAAGGCGCGGTGGGCTTCATACAGGTCCGCTTTGGAGATCAGCTCGAAGGGGGCGTGCATGGAGAGCACCGGAACGCCGATGTCCACGGTCTCGATGTTGTGGTCGGCGATGTACATGGCCACGGTGCCGCCGCCGCCCTGATCCACACGGCCAAGCTCCGCGGTCTGCCAGACGACGCCGGCCTCGTCGAAGATCTTCCGGACCTCGCCCACCAGCTCGGCGGAGGCGTCGTTGGTGCCGCCCTTTCCGCCGGATCCGGTGTACTTGGAGAGGCCGACGCCCGCGTGGATGATGGCGGAATTGCGCTTCTCGTACACCTCGGGGTAATTGGGGTCGAACCCGGCCGTCACGTCCGCGGACAGGCACTTTGAGTTATTCCGGACCACGTTGGGATTGCCGCCCAGGTTCTTCGCCAGCTCCTCGATCAGGTCGGCAAG
>CACWLT010000381.1 GCA_902761695.1 uncultured Ruminococcus sp. | reverse complement strand
GGATGGCATGTCGGTCTTGGACTCCAGGTCGGTGACGTTCATGGAGCCGTTGATGTCCATTCGCTCCGTCAGCACGTAGACCCCCCGGTAGTCCCCGTCGATGTAGACGTCCACGAACCGGGAGCACATGTTGAAGTACTGATCCTTCACCAGCGCGTTGTAGGAGGCGAAGGCCGTCACGTAGGAAATGCCCGTGGCGTCGTATTCGCCCCAGGTGCGGATCCGGAGCAGGGACCACTTCTTGCTTTTCCCGGCCCCCTTGAGCAGCTCTGCCTTGTCTCCCAGGTTGATGTTGTAGGAGTTCTTGGTGTTGACCCGGCGGCTGGCCTCGTAGGAGGTGAGGCCGTGGCCCTTGATCCGGGTCAGATCCCCGTCATAGATGACGGAGCCGTCCGTGTCCATCATGCGGATCACGCCGGATTCCACCGCGTCGTGGGAGGAGTTGATCCGGAGCATGGAGTCGTCCCCGTCCTTCAGGGTGATGTAGATGACGGGCAGCTCCCCGCCGTGCATGGCGGTGAAGGAGTACCGGTTGTAAACCCCGTATTCCGCGTCGTATTCAAAGAGCGCGCAGTCCCCGCCGGAGAAATCG
Source organism: uncultured Ruminococcus sp. (assembly GCA_902761695.1). Lineage (GTDB taxonomy): Bacteria > Bacillota > Clostridia > Oscillospirales > CAG-272 > UMGS1696. Next base: position 1,802 of record CACWLT010000381.1, on the reverse strand, counting down.
CAGATATAGGTCTCCCCGGGGCCGTAGGTCTTGCCCGTCCGGTCGTCGTAGGCCGTCTTCGTCCCGTCGTACCGCACGGTGATGGCGTGAAGGTCCGCGGTCCCGGGCAGGAACAGGAAGTACTTCTTGTTCTTCCCCTTGTAGAACTCCAGATCCTCCCCCAGCGTCCAGCGTCCGGCCCCGTCCTCCTCGGCCAGAACCGTGAAGGGCGGCTCGTCCTTCGTGGCGTAGATAGCGGGGGCCTCTGCGGCGGAGACGGCGATCGTCCCGAGCAGCAGGAAGAGAACCGTCAGCAGCAGGGCAGCCGGCCGAAGGTGTACCCCGTTCAGTGTCGTTTTCATCTGTGCGCGTCTCCTCCCGTGCGTCTGCCCACCTCCCGCAGGATGTCGCAGGCCGGAGCGGGAATTCTGCCCAGCGCGTCCGGTCCCACGTTCAGAAGGTAGTTGATGCCCCGCTCGTTCAGGTGATTCTTCAGCCGGATCACCTCGTCGGCGGATTTCCAGTTGTTGTCGAAGCTCTTGTAGCCCCAGGTGTCGTTGAGGGTGGCCGGGGTCTCGAAGAGCATGTCCCCCTTGTCGTCGTCGGGGATCTGGTTGTCCCCGGCGGAGGTGTAGTCCCCGTAGCCGTTGCCGATGCGGGAGTTCACCAGACAGTCGGGCTGATACCGCTTCACCAGCCGGTAGAGCTCGTCGGTCTGGGCGGGAGAGATGGTGAAGGGCACGTCGAACCAGATGAGGCAGAGGTCCCCGTACCGGGTCAGAATCTCCGTCACCTGCGGCTTGATCTTCTCTTCAAAGCAGCGGGCGTAGTCCTTCTTCTCCGTCTCCGGATAGTCCCAGTTGTTGGTCCAGTATGCCTTGCCGCCGCACCAGGTCTTGCCGGTTCTGTAGCCGCCGCCGTCGGGATGGCTCCAGTCCAGATCCTGGGAGTAGTAGAGCCCGAATTTCAGCCCGTGCTTCCGGCAGGCCTCGGAGAGCTCGCCCACCACATCCCGTCCGAAGGGGGTGGCATCCACGATGTTGTAGCGGGAAACGTCGGACTTGTACATGGCGAACCCGTCGTGGTGCTTGGAGGTGAATACCATGTACTGCATCCCCGCGTCCTTCGCCAGCCGCACCCATTCCTCCGCGTCAAAGAGGATGGGATTGAAGGCGTCGGCCAGCCGGGCGTATTCCGCGTTCGGGATCCGGAAGTATTCCTGCGCCCATTCCCCGATGTCCTCCATCCGCGCCCCCTTCCATTCCCCGGCGGGCAGCGCGTAGAGCCCCCAGTGGATCATCATGCCGAACTTCGCGGCCTTGAACCATTCCTTGTTGGTCATAGTCTTTCCTCTTTGTGCCCGTCAGATTTTGAATCCGAAGAAATCCTTCGTGTTGTTGTAGCAGATATCGCAGATCAGCGTAGCCAGCGCCTCGGGATCGAAGGGATAGAGGCCGTCCTCCACCCAGCCGCCCACCAGGTCGCAGAGGATCCGGCGGAAGTATTCGTGCCTGGGATAGGAGGTAAAGGACCGGCTGTCCGTCAGCATGCCGAGGAACTTCCCGAAGGCTGACAGATTGGCCAGGGACTTCATCTGCTCCCGCATGCCGTCGATGGAGTCGTTGAACCACCAGGCGGATCCCTGCATCACCTTCGGGAACCCGTCGCCGGAGGTCTGGAACGCGCCCAGCACCGACCCGATGGCTCCGTTTGCCGTGGGATCGATGGAGTAGAGAATGGTCCGGGGCAGCCCCGCGCCGTTCTCCATCCGGTCGAGCAGCTCGATGATGGCGGGAATGTTGGTAAAGCCCACCGTGTCGAAG
>CACWLT010000380.1 GCA_902761695.1 uncultured Ruminococcus sp. | reverse complement strand
AATTCCGGGCAGTGAAAAAGCTGCTTTCCACCTATATCGAACCGTTCCCCAGCTTCGTGTCGGAAGTGGACGGGCGGGTGCATACCACGTTCAATCAGGCGCTTACCGCCACCGGACGGCTCTCCAGCTCCAACCCCAACCTCCAGAACATCCCCGTCCGCACCGAGCGCGGAAAAGAAATCCGCAAGGCCTTCGTGCCGGGGACGCCGGACGGTGTCATCGTGTCGGCCGACTATTCCCAGATCGAGCTGCGCATCATGGCGCACCTGAGCGGCGACGCGCACCTGGTACAGGCTTTCCGTGACGGGGTGGATGTACACGCCGCCACCGCCGCCAAGATTTTCGGCATTCCTGTCGAGGAAGTCACGCGGGAGCAGCGCGGCATGGCGAAGACCGCCAATTTCGGCATCATGTACGGGATTTCTTCGTTCGGGCTGGCGCAGCGGCTGCATGTGTCGCGGACGGCCGCGAAGGAGCTGATCGAAGGCTATTTCGCCTCTTTCCCGTCCATCCGCTCGTTCATCGACGGGTCCGTCGCCTTTGCCAAGGAGCACGGCTATGTCCAGACGCTCTTCGGCCGGCGGAGGTATCTGCCCGACATCCTCGCCCACAATGCCAATGTCCGCGCCCTGGCGGAACGCAATGCCGTCAACGCCCCCATCCAGGGAACGTCGGCCGACATCATCAAACTGGCGATGATCCGCGTCCAGGAGCGCTTGCTGCAGGAAGGGCTGAAGAGCAAGATGGTGCTGCAGATCCACGACGAACTGCTGTTCGACGCCGTTCCCGCCGAGGTTCCCCGCCTGAAGGCCCTGGTAAAAGAAGTGATGGAGAACGTCATCACCCTGTCTGTCCCCCTCACGGTCGAATGTTCGGCCGGAAGTAACTGGCTGGAAGCCCATTAGCCTATGGAAGCAGCAGAGAAACAACTCATTGAGCGCGCCACCCAGGGCGACCAGCTGGCCTACCGAATGCTCTACCAGCGGTACGAGCCGGCCGTCCGCGGCCGGGTAAGCGGCTATTTCAAATGGAAGGCCGACGTGGACGACGTCGTGTCCGAAAGCTTCCAGAAGGCGTTCCAGGCCCTCCAGGCATTTGACACCGAACGGGAGTTCCGCCCCTGGCTCCTCACGATCGCCTCGCACACGGCGCTGGACCATCTGAGCAGCATCCAGCGGGAAGACCAGAAGAAAGAAGGCATCCTCTCGAAAGCCGCCTCCGAAGGGGCCGACGGGGGCGCCCCCCTGACGGACTACACGCCGGAAGAAGAGATTATCAACGACGAGGTGCACCAGCGCCTGATGGGCTACATCGACGAACTGCCTTCCCTGTATAAAGACGTGATGATCAAATACATGATAGAAGAATTGGAATACGAAGAGATTGCGAAAGAGCTGGACCTGGAGCTGAATACGGTCCGCACGCGCATCCGGAGGGGCAAACAGCACCTCTCACAAATGATGCTCCGGGGGGAAGTGGAATGAACTGGCGCGAGATTCTGCTTTCCACTTTCGAGGTTTCTGAGGCGCAGATGCGCGCCTTCGAAGCCATGGACGGGCTGGTGAGCAACTATGGCATGACCGTCAGCGGCAAGTTTGCTGTCGGAAGCAGCGTCCCGAACCGGAATGTCGCGATGTCAAGAGTGGCTGACGCTCTGGGGCTCGGGCACATCATCGCGAAGGCAAAGAAGATCAGCATCACCGACAAGGATGGCCATGTCCGGAACGGCGTCTTCCAGGAGACGGCGGAAGGGTCGGACATTCGCCACATGAAAGCGGACGATCCGCTCTTTAAAGTCGGCGATCATCCGGAACTGATGAACGACCCTGAGGTCAAGCGGCAGATCGCCGACCTGCAGGTTCTCGACTACCTCTGCGGCAACAACGACAGGCACGAGGGCAACGTGATCTACAAGGTTGCAGAGGACACGAACGGAAATGTCCGTGTTCTCGGGATCACAGGCATTGACAACGACAGATCGTTCGGGAAGATCACGGAGGATGACATCCGGGGATTCGGCTACGTCACGCCGCCCGACATGATGAAAGTGATCCGCCAGAGCACCTATGATGCTCTTTGTGAAATAACGAAGGAAAAAGCGAAGCTCCTCCTTGCCGACCTGAGTATCAGCGAAGACGAGATCAGCGCTTTCATGAAGAGACAGGAGGATATCGTGAATGCCGTCAAAAAAGGTGAAATCGAACTCCTGTCGGACGACAAATTTGCCCAGCGTAATCTGAAGGACCTGAGAGAAAAGGCGAAATACAAAGGCAAGAAAGCTCTTAAAGAAAACACCTTTGAAATCGTCGGAAACATCTCTGGCATCATCAGAAAAACCAGTCCGGAACCGGAGGAAAAAGATCTGCAGTATAACAAGGCAAGGCTCGTCTCCGAAGCAAAGTTCC
>CACWLT010000379.1 GCA_902761695.1 uncultured Ruminococcus sp. | reverse complement strand
GGTTCAGGGATTCCTCGTCCAGGGAGCCGAAACCCTCGTCCACGAACATGGTGTCCAGGCGGATCCCCCCGGCGGCGGAGCGGATCTCGTCGGACAGGCCCAGCGCCAGGGACAGGGACGCCTTGAAGGACTCGCCGCCGGAGAGGGTCCTGACGCTGCGCTCCGTGCCGTTATAGTGGTCCGTCACGTCCAGCTCCAGGCCGCTCTGGGACTGCCTGTTCTCCGGCACCTCCCGCCGCTTCAGCTCATACTGTCCTCCCGTCATGACCATAAGGCGGGTGTTGGCCCGGGCCAGGATCCGGTCGAAATACGCGGCCTGCACATAGGTCTCGAACATAATCTTGTCCCGGCCGGTGAGATTGCCGTTGGCGGTCCTCGACATGGCGTCCACCCGCATGAACACGGCCTCCAGCTTCTCCCGCGTTTTCTCGGCCTCCCGGATATCCGCCGCCGCCTTCCGGTTCGCGTCGATCCGGCCTCTGAGCTGTCCGGCCAGTCTGTCGCACGCCGCCTTCCGCTCCCGGATCTGTGCCTGCCGCACGGTCAGCGCGTCCCGGTCCGGTCTCTCCGCCCCTTCCAGCCGCTCCCGGAGCAGGCTGACCCGGCCTTCCGCATCGGCCAGAGCGACACCGGCCGCCTCATCCGCCTGCTTCGCCTTCTCCAGCTCGGTCAGGATCCTCTGCCGCTCACCCCGCAGGCGGTCCCGTTCCCGGACGGCGGCGGCTCTGTCGGCAAACACCAGCTTCCGCTCCATGACGGCGAGGGCTTCCGCCTCCGACGCCTCCCGGGCTTCTCTGGCGGAGAGCTGATTTTTCACCCCTGCAATCCGGGTCCGCTCCGCCTCCAGCGCCTTTTCCTCGGTGGGGATCTTCGCGTCGAGGGCAATCTTCCTTTTGACATTCCGCTCCTCCGCGTCGATTTTTCCGCAGAGGGCATCCAGTTCATCCTTCAGCGCGGTGAGCTCTTCCCCCGCTCTCCCGGCGGCCAGGGCGGGATCGGGTGCGGACTCTTCACCGGAGGACGGGAACAGGGACGCGGACAGTCTGGTGAGCTCCTCCGTCAGGGTGTTCACCTGGCCGTTCAGCTCGGCGGCTCTCCGGCTGGCCCTCTCCGTCTCCTCCGACGCGGCATCCGCGCTCTTCTTCGCCCGCTTCAGCTGGTCCTCGGTGGGGATGGAAGCGGCAGAACGGGCCGGGGCAGGATGGTTCCGGGATCCGCAGACGGGACAGGGATCCCCTTCCCGCAGTCCGGACGCCAGGATCCCGGCCTGACCGTCCAGAAAGGCGCGGTTCATGGCGTCGTACCGTTCCCGGATCTCCCCGGCCTTGTCCCGTGCCGTCACATAGGCATCCCGGGCCTCATGGGCGGCGGCGGACTGCCTGCTCCATTCCCCATGGCGGGCGATGAGATTCTCCAGGGCCTCATAGCGGGCGGCGGCGGACTCCCGGTCCCGGATCAGCTTTTCCCGGCGCGCACCAGCCTCCGCCAGACCGTCCCGGAGCTTTTTCGCCGCCTCCAGCTTCTCCGTCCGGGCTGTGAGCGCGGCCTCATCCCCGGCGCAGGCGGCCTTTTTCTCGGCAATGTCGGTCCGCAGGGAATTCAGACGGGTCCGCGCCTCCTCCCTTGCGGCGTATTCCGGCAGACGTTCGGTCAGGGCCGCCGCCTCCTAGCCGAACCGGTCCCCCTCGGGCTGCCGCTCCATTGCCCTGTCCAGCGCTTCCTTTGACGCGGACTGCTTTTTCAGGGCGGATTCCCGGTCCTCCAGAGCGGTTTTCAGGGCGGCGGCATTGCGGTCGATCTCCTCGGCGCGGCCCAGATCGGCGTTGATGCGGCCCAGCTCCTCCTCGAGCGCCTCCGATTCACGGGAGACCTTCTCCAGCTCGGCCTCGTCCGCCTCCCCCAGTCGTCCCAGCAGAAGGACAGCCTCCTCCACGGGGATTTTGCCCTGGGCGGCGTCCTCGAACATCCCGGCGGCCTCCGGATCGTCCCCTCCGTCCGCACCGCGCAGGATCCGTGCCACCATCGCCCGCGCCATTTCGCAATCCCTTTTCATGTCGGCCGCTTCCGCCTTCAGCCGGTCTTCAAAAGCCTGAAAGATCCCTGTGCCGAAGAGCTCCCGGAAGATGGACTGTCGCTCCTTTGTCTCGGACAGCAGCAGCTTCTGGAATTCCCCCTGGGCGATCATGGCGATCCGGGAAAACTGCTCCCGGTTTACCCCCAGAAGGCTAGTCACCTCTTCGTTGACGTCCTTTTCCTTTGTCACCACGCGCCCGTCGGGGCAGGTCAGCTCCGCCTCGGCCTTCTGCTTCGTGGTGCCGGTGCCCTTTTTGACCGGGCGCTCGTACTCCGGACAGCGGCGGATGCGGTATGGCCGTCCCCTGTAGGCGAAGGTCAGGATCACCTCCGTGGGAGTGC
>CACWLT010000378.1 GCA_902761695.1 uncultured Ruminococcus sp. | reverse complement strand
AAAATCGCAAAGCCCCGCGGCACCATGGACGTCATGGCGCCCGACGTGTTCGCGTGGAACTATATAGAAAAGACCGTGCGGGAGACGGCGGAGAATTTCGGGTTCACCGAGATCCGCACCCCCATGTTCGAGGAGATCGGCCTCTTCAAGCGCGGCGTGGGCGAGACCACCGACGTGGTGCAGAAGGAGATGTACACCTTCACCGACAAGGACGGTACCGTGTACGCCCTGCGCCCCGAGGGAACCGCCTCCGTGGTCCGGGCCATCATCGAGAACGGCAAGGCCACGGACACCCTGCCCCTGAAGTACTTCTACCTCATCAACTGCTTCCGCTACGAGAAGCCCGAGGCCGGACGGAGCCGCGAGTTCGTCCAGTTCGGCTGCGAGATGTTCGGCGCTCCCGGAGCCGGCGCGGACTACACCGTCATTTCCCTGGCGGATTCCGTCATCCGGAAGCTGGGGCTGAAGAACGTCCGCCTGCACATCAATTCCATCGGCTGCCCCAACTGCCGCCCCAAATACCGGGAGGCGCTGGTGAACTACCTGAGAGCTAACCGGGCCGAGCTCTGCGACACCTGCCTGGACCGCATGGAGACCAATCCCCTCCGGGTGCTGGACTGCAAGAACGATTCCTGCAAAAAGGTGGCGGAGGGCGCACCGAGGACGGTGGATCACCTCTGTGAGGAGTGTCAGGCACACCTCGACGAGCTGAAGGCCTATCTGGACGCCTGCGGCATCGAATATGTCATCGATCCCCACATCGTCCGCGGACTGGACTACTACACCCGCACCGTCTTTGAGTTCATCGCGGAGGGCATCGGTTCCCAGAGCACGGTCTGCGGCGGCGGACGGTACGACGGCCTCATGGAAGAGCTGGGCGGTCCGAAGATGGCCGGCATCGGCTTCGGCATGGGCATCACCCGCCTGATCCTGGCCATGAAGCAGAACGGTGTGGAGCCGCCCGCCCTGGCCGTCCCCGAGCTGTATATCGCCGCCATGGGACAGAAAGCCGCCGTCCGCGCCGCACAGATCGTGAAGGAGCTCAGAGAGCGGGGCATCAACGCGGACTCCGACATCATGGGCCGTTCCCTCAAGGCGCAGATGAAGTACGCCGACAAGATCGCCGCCCGCTTCACCCTGATCCTCGGGGACAGCGAGATCGAATCCGGACGGGCCAACATCAAGGAAATGGCCACCAGCGAGCAGACCGAGGTGGCGCTGGACGATATCGGTGCCTTCCTCGACGGAAAGAGAGCCTGACATGGAATTCGGGGATTTTCTGAAAATGCAGCACGATCTGGCCGTGGAAAAGGGCTGGATCTGGGACCGCACGCCCGAACAGGGGCCGTTCTCCCTGCTCTGGAGCATGGACGAGCTGGGAGAGGCGATCTCCATCATCAAGAAAAAGGGCTCCTACGGCATTATGGAAAACCCCGCCGTCCGGGAGCACTTCGTCGAGGAGATCGCCGACCATCTGATGTACGTCTTCGACATGATGGAGTGCTATTCCATCACCGCCGAGGAGTTTGAGAAGGTCTATGTCAAAAAGTTCGAGCGCAACATGGGCCGCTCCTGGAGTGAGAACCGGGCGATGTACGAGAACGTGGGGATCACCTCCGCCGTCATCGACGGAAAATACCTCCCGGACGAGCGGCTGTGGGAGCTTCTGATCCGTGCGGGCGTGAAGGTCACGGTGGTTGACGAGGATCCCGACGCCATGCGCCCCGTCATCGACAGCCTGGTCAACGACGCAAAGAAGGTCACCGTCACGGACAAGGCCCCCGCGGATGACGGCGCTTTCGTGGTGTGCAGCCCGGAAACCCTCGAGAAGCTGCGCGCGCTCTTCGGCGAGGACAAGGTCTGACCCCATACCCGATAAAACTGAAATACGCTTTAAGGAAGGATAGAGAATCACCATGGAATCATTCACCAAAGCGGACAAGCGGACCGTTTACTGCGGTACCCTCACCGCCGCCGATATCGGCAAAGAGGTTTCCGTCACGGGCTGGTGCCAGAGACAGCGGGACCTGGGCTCCCTGATCTTCATCGATCTCAGAGACCGGACCGGCATCGTCCAGCTGGCCTTTGACGATGGCACCGACCGGGAGATCTTCGACAGAGCTTTCGGCATCCGCGCGGAATACGTGCTGGCGGCGAGAGGCGTCGTCCGTTCCCGGGGCGAGGGCGCCGTCAACAAGAACATCCCCACCGGCGAGATCGAGATCTTCGTCACGTCCCTGAAGATCCTGGCCTCCTCCGAAACCCCGCCCTTCGCCATCGTGGAAAAGAGCGACGTGAAGGCCGAGCTGCGCCTGAAGCACCGTTACCTCGACCTGCGCCGTCCGGACCTGCAGCGCAACATCATCGCCAGATCCGAGATCGTCCGCATCGCCAGGAACTACTTCGCCGAGCAGGGCTTC
>CACWLT010000377.1 GCA_902761695.1 uncultured Ruminococcus sp. | reverse complement strand
CCGTCTCATGGTATAATTTCCCCGGAATTCCTGCCGGAGGGCAGAGGAAACAAAGGAGAGAAGCTGTGAAGGACATGCTGAAACGAACGGACGCGGATCACCCGCTCAACGCGTCCCGGGATATACTGGCGGGTCCGCTGCCCACTGTTTTCCCGCACGGATCCGATTTTGACGCAAACCGCCGGGAGCTGCTTGAGCGCTCCGTGGATCTTTGCTTCGGGACGACGCCGCCCGAGCCGGAGGTGTTCAGGATCCGCCCCACATCCGCCTACGGATCCTCTGTCATCGAGGCGGGAACGAAGAGCCGCACCGTGTCCTGGGAACTGCAGATAAGGCGGCCCTTTGGCTCCGGACGCCATCCGGTGCTGCTGACCGGAGACCGGGCCTCGGGAAATGTGAATGATACGGTGAAGGGAATGTTCCTGGCGGCGGGCTTCATCATCGCGGAATTCAACAGGGATATGCTGGCGGAGGACACCGGCGCGCCGGACAGAAAGGAGAGGGGCCTCTACCCGGTGTATCCGGACTACGATTTCGGCATGCTGTCCGCCTGGGCATGGGGGTACCGCCGGTGCGTGGATGCCCTTCTGACCATGCCGGAAGTGGACCCGGACTGTATCTGCATCACGGGGCATTCCCGGGGCGGAAAGGCGACGCTTCTGGCCGGGGCGCTGGACGAGCGGATTACCTTTATCCAGTCCAGCGGATCCGGCATGTTCGGCTGCGGGTGCCTTCGGTATACGCAGGTCGAAGCGCCGGAGCGGAAGATACAGGACCACCACTCCGAGACTCTGGGCAATATGTTCGGCCGGGAGGTGGGCTACGACATCTCCCACTGGGTCGGGCTGGGCATGGAGGCTTATATCGGCCGGGAAGCGGAGCTCCCCTTCGACTTCCATTTTCTCAAGGCGGCCATAGCCCCGCGCTGCCTGCTGGAGACGGGCTCCGTGGACGATGTGTGGGCCAATCCCCGGGGAAGCTATCAGACCTTCCGGGCCGCGCGGGAGGCCTTTGAAGCCCTCGGCGTCCGGGGACACATCGCCTCCTCCTGGCGGTACGGCCCCCACGGCCACACCATCGCCGACTTTGCCCGGTTCCTCGATTTCATCACAGCCTGCCGGGAGGGGAAACCCTTCCTGAACGACAACGCGGATTCCGTCTTCGGGGATCTGCCGAAATGCTGGGAATGGACCGCGCCGGACAAATAAATCAAGGAAGCTCGACACAGGAAAAGCTCAGCGTAAATGCAGGGCTTTTCTTTGTTTTTGCTCAATCCGGCCGGCAGACCGGGGGAGCGAAAATGCCTTGACAAGGGCGCGGCGGTTGTGCTATCATAACACAGGGCCGGGTCGGGCCTTCATGACGGCACAGAGGGGTGCGGAGCGATGCTGAATTTGCGGGAAGATGAATGGACGATCTGCGGCAGGCGGGAAAACTGCCGGTTTGACGGGGGGATCCTCTCCATCCGGGGCGCATTTGCCGAGCACAACGGCACGTCGGAGGAAAATCTTGAACTGACTTTCACGGCCAGAGCGCCGCTGACTGCCCCGGGTACGGAGATCTGGGCGTCCTTCCGCCGGTACAGCCGCGACTATCACTATATGGCGGGACTGCGGGGCGGCGCGCACAACCATCTCTACCTTTCCCGTCTGGGCTCCGGGGGATACGACAGGATGCTGGCGCTGTGTCCCCTCGATTTCACCGTCATGTCCGGGGTCTGGTACACCCTGCGGATCGTCTGCGCCGGGCAGAAGATTGCGGTTTATCTCGGCGATGAGGACAGCCCCCGCATCCTCTGCACGGACCCGGACGCGCCGTTTCACGCGGGCAGCATTGCGCTGGGCGGCGGATATACGGAGGCCGAGTACCGGGATGTCTCCGTCACCCCCGTTAATCCCGCCGTACTGGACGGGGTGACGGCATGCCCGGATTACCTGCAGCTTACCACGCCCTCGCAGGCTGAAAAGGAGATCGTTCGCCGCCGCAATCGGTCGCTGTACCGTCCCTATCCCGTCCCCATGCTGCCGGAGGGGAGAATGGAGCGCTCCCTTGAGGGGGAATGGCTCTTCATCCCGGAGGGCGAGGCAAAGGGCGATCCCGCCGACCCGCTTCAGGCCTGGCTGGAGTGAGAGACCTGGGGCGAGGAAAAGATGAACAAGGGCCAGAGCGACACATACTGGCTGGAGGCGTTCTCCCATTGCATGAACTACACCTTCGACTGGCAGGGGACCGAGACCGCCTGGTACCGCCATTATATCGACCTGCCGGAAGGGATTGAACGGAAGAGCGTCTTCGTGGATTTCGAGGGCATCGCCTTGGTCTGTGAGATCCGGATCAACGGGGTGAAGCTCCGAGAAAATATCGGCATGTTCACTCCCATGCGCGTCGATCTCACCGGGCAAGTTCACGCCGGACGGAATATCCTCTCCGTGAAGGTCAGCCGGGTGCTGCCCGAGGAATCCGCCGGGGAGGACAGCATCGACGAGAAGTACGCCCTGGCCCGGAACAATGAGGCGGACGCCTTCTATGCCGCCGACTGCGAGCACCGTCCCTTCAATACCGACGACCTGCCCCACGGCTTCTACACCAACCATCCGGGAGGCATCTGGCGCTCCGTGCGGCTGATCATCTGCGACAGGCTCCATGCGGAGGATTGGTGGTTCAGACCCCGGACCGACGGCGCGAGCATTGAGGCGACCGTCCGAAACAGCGATGTTGTCCGGCGGAGCGGCATCTTGTCCTATTCCCTCAGGCACACCGTGACCGGGGAGGTCCTCTGCGAAGGGGAGATGGCCGGTTTTTCCCTCGACGCGGGGGAGGCCGGAACCTTCACGGTGGAAACGCCGAGAGTCGCCCCCCGTCTCTGGGAACCCGGACATCCGAATCTCTACGCCCTCACCCTGACGATCGGGGAGGGGGGAGAGATCACCGATACCGCCGTCGAGGAGGTGGGTTTCCGCACGGTATCCCTTTCGGGGAGTACGCTTTTATACAACGGAAGGCCGCTGTGGGTGCGCGGGGGCAATCACATGCCGGCCCACGTCAGACCCAATGATAAAGCGCTGGCGCACGCGTTCATCCGGACTGCGCTGGACCACAATGTCATCGGCACCCGGACCCACGCGGCCCCCTGGACGGACGTCTGGCTGGACGAGGCCGACCGGGCGGGCATGCTGGTTTCCTTTGAAGGCACCTGGTCCTGGCTCATGCTGGTCCATATCCCCAGCGAACGGTCCCTTGCAATCTGGAAGGAGGAGCTGCGCGCCCTCTACCGCCGCCACCGGAACCGCCCCTCGCTGTTCCTCATCACCATGAACAACGAGATGAATTTCTACCTGTCCCGGGGCAGCGACGAAACCCTGCGGGAGAAGGCGTACCGGGTGCAGGGCGGCCTGAAAATCGCCCGGGAGATCTTCCCCGATCTGCCGCTGGTGTGCGATTCAGGCTATAACCGCGCCCCCACGCTGGAGAAGAGCCGGGATCTCTGCTTCCCCTACGCCAACGGCCGGTATGAGCGGGTGACGCGGAAATACGGCTTCGACGACGGGGACGTGGACGACCCGCACTTCTACTACGGCTGGTACGACAAGGATTTCTTCCACTTCATGCACGGGGATTTCGGCTGGCGGGAGACCATCTCCGGCCGTCCGTGCCTGCTGCAGGAGCTGTCGGTGGGATACTGCCGGGATGAGGACGGGCACGCCGTGCGGTTCTATACCTACGCGCATCAGGTTCCCCAGACCACCACGGGGAAGCGGGCCTACGAGCACAACGATCCGAAGTATTTCGCCCGCAATCACGCGTTTCAGGTGAAATCCCTGGCGGAGACCTTCCGGCGCGTGGAGCACGAGCGGGTTTGCGGCATCCTGCTCTTCGCCTTTGAGACCTGGTTCTATCACCATACGGACACCTTCCGGATCCAGCCCATGCTGTCGGCCCGGCGTCTGAAGACAGCCTATCAGCCCGTCCTTGTGTGCGCGGAGCTGTATGCACGCCATTTCTTTGCGGGACGGGAGATCCCCATCCCCGTAACCGTCATCCACGACGACCGGGAGCGGGACGTGCTCGAGGCCCCTGTGGTGGAGGTGTCGATTACGGCGGAAGGCACAGTGCTGGCGTCGGAAATCCTCACTTATGCGGACATCCCATATTTCGGCACGGCGGAGAAGATCTTCACCCTGCGTCTGCCGGAGAAGCTGCCCGGGGGATACGCAAAGGCCGTGCTGGAGCTGCGTGCCTCCTGCGGCGGACGGATCGTCTCCCGGAACGACTACGAGCTGACCCTGGCGGAGGAGGCCTGCGCGGCTCCGGAGGGGAGGAATCTTCGGGTCTGCTGCCTGTCGGACGACGCGAAAGCACTCTCCCTGCTGCGGAGCCATCACATGGAGCCCGTGATCGCGGATCATGTGCCGGGTCCCGGAGAATCGAATGTCCGTTTTGCGGCCGCCCGTCCCCTGAGCGCGGAGGAGGCCCGGCGGGTGTACGCGTTTGCCGAGGCCGGAGGATGCGCCGTTCTTCTGAATCAGCGGGAGCTCTCCCCCGAG
>CACWLT010000376.1 GCA_902761695.1 uncultured Ruminococcus sp. | reverse complement strand
ACAAAAAACGTCCGAATACCGTCACAGGGAGGCAAATCATGACCTTCGGCGAAACCATCAGAACCCTCCGGCGCAGGGCCGATTACACCCAGGAGAATCTGGCGGAGCTCTTGGGGATTTCCCCTCAGGCCGTCAGCCGCTGGGAGTGCGGAACCGCCATGCCCGACCTCTCCCTCCTGCCCCGCCTGGCCAACCTCTTCGGCGTCAGCACGGACCTGCTGCTGGGCGTGGATCTGGACAGCCGTGACAAGAGAATCGAGGAAATCCGTACAAAAGCCCGCAATACCGCCACGGACGGATACCGCCCGGAAGCGATCCGGATCCTCAGGGAAGGTCTGCGCAACTACCCAAACGCGCACGCGCTCATGACCGCCCTGGCCGACACCCTGCTTCTGGAAGGCGAGGCGGAGGAAAGTCTGACGCTGGCCCGGTGGGTGATCGACCACGAGCCGGATATGAAGCTGAAAACGGACGCCATCTCCACCGCCGCCTGTGCGCTGGACATGATGGGGGAGCACGAGCGGGCGGAGGAGCTGGTCCGGACGATTCCGGAGCTGGGGAGCGACGATCTGCTCATCCACCTGCTGAAGGGCACATCCCGCGTCCGGGAGCTGCGGCACAAGGCGCTTATCGACGGCATGGCCTCCTTCGCCTGCCTGTACCTGCTGACCTCGGCGGAAGAGGACGACGGCAGACCTGCCCTTTCCCCGGACGAGCGGCGTGAGGTACTGGAGCGTCTTCTCCGCCTGTACGCCCTGTTCTTCCCGGACGGAGATTACGGCTTCTACGCCCAGTTCCCCGCGCAGATCCACCGGGAGCTGGCAAAGCTGGACGCGGTGGCCGGAAAGCCGGAAGAAGCCCTGACCCATCTGCGGGCATGCGTGCGGTTCGGGGAGCTGTTCGCCTCCTGCGATCCGGAAGCGGAACGGACTTCCCTCCTCTTCCGTGGCGAGGCCGACGGCGGTTATGTCAAAACAGGCCCGGATTATGATTACAGGCAGGAAATCCGGGAATGGCTGGCCGACCCGCTGTTCGACGGGCTGCGGGGGCGGATCCCCCTCGAAACGGAATAAAAAAAGCCTTCGTCCAACCGGCGGTTGTACCTCGGTCGAACAGGATTCCATTGCGCTCTCCGGTTCTGTCTGGTATAATAGCCATGAAAGCAGGGCTCGCTTATCTTTCGTACCGGAGGAAAACATGGAGAACATCGGAAAGAGAATCAGGGATCTCCGAAAGGCAAAGGACCTGACGCAGACCCGGCTGGCGGAATATCTCGGCGTCAGCGAACAGGCCGTGAGCAAGTGGGAGACCAGCGCGGCAACACCCGACCTCTGGCTGATCGAGCCCTTGACCCGCATCCTCGGCGTGACGGCGGACGAGCTTCTCGGCATCGAGCAGCCGAAGACGGATCAGCGCAAGGAATTCGAGGAGCGCGTGGAGCGGATCTTCCGGGAGAGCTGGCCCGGTCCGTTCCCGCCGACCTTCGACACGAAGAAGGCGGCGGAGGAACAGCTGCGCCGGGGCGCCAAACCGGAGGACGTGACCGACGAAGCCGTCCGCTCGTGGATCCCCTACCTGAAAATGGTGGACGAAGGAGGCGGGGAAGACGCGAGCAGGACCGGCACGCCGGGAGAGGAGGATTTCCGCGATCTGCTCCGGTTCCGCGCCCTCTCGGGAGACGCCGACGCGCTGGATCTTCTGTCCGCGCTCGGTCCGTTTCAGCTCACCGAAGGGAGGCGGAGCGGGTACGCCCGGGCGTTCGCGCTGGCCAAGATCCTGGGAGCGGCGGAGATCGTGGACATCGGCTGCGGGGACATTCCCCACATCCACACGATCCTCGACTGCCCGGGCCTGCGCTATACCGGCCTCTGCTCATGGGCGGACAACGAACGGTTCAACCGCCTTCTCCGGCCTTATGTGCCCGACGTGAAGTATGAGAAGAAGAAATATCCCTGTCCCCTCGAAACCGGGGAGGGCGCGATGGGACTAGCGTTCATGTTCCACATCCTGCCGGAGACGGCGGACGGGCTGATGGACGCGCTGGCGGGGGATTTCGACCGGGTGTTGGTGCAGGTGTGGGACGACTACGAGGCGGCGTTCCGCAGGGCCTTTGCCGGCTTTTCCGTGCGGATCCTCTGCGAGCAGGAGTTCTACGGGCGGTTCACGGGGACCATGCGGCGGCGCAAGATGATCTGCTTCGCGACAAGGATCCGCGAGGATATCCGGACGCTCGACGAGATGCGCTACGACTGGTACGACACGCGCTTTCTGTTCGGGGACGACCGCTTCCGCGGAGAGTACCACCGGAAATGGGACGAGGCGACGCGGGGGCAGGGTTCTTTCCACAGTGTGGAGGTGGAAGAATGGTTCCGGAGCGGGATCGTGCCGTCCTTCGATCTGACTGAACCGGAGCGGGAGATCCTCGCCGCGCAGCTGTAAAA
>CACWLT010000375.1 GCA_902761695.1 uncultured Ruminococcus sp. | reverse complement strand
CGGACAGCCATCTCCGCGTTCTGCCGTGCCTGCAGCCTGCCGAGGTTTTCGTTGATCTGCGCAAGAGTCTTTTCGATCCGGTCTTTTTCACCGGAGAGCTTTTCCTCCCTTTCCGTATCCTGCCGGATCAGCGTTTCAAGGAGCGACAGGGTGTCCTCCAGCGGCAGTTCGCCGTCCCTGGCTTTTCTTACTTCGATGCTCAAAACGTCCGCGTCGTCGGCCCGGATGCCGCCGATATACTGCGAAAGGCTTCTGCCTGCCGCCTCCCACTGTCCCCGGAGATCGCCGGTCTCCCGTTTCAGCCGCTCCTGAAGGGTCTGGAAGAGCTGGGTCTTGAAAATCTGACGGAAGATCGCCTTCCGGTCCTCGGTGGACGCCAGAAGGAGCCTTAAAAAGTCTCCCTGGGCGATCATGGCGATCTGCATGAACTGATCCCGGGTGATGCCCATGATGTCCCGGATGGCGCTGTCCACTTCCCGCTGTTTGGTGACGACGCGGCCGTCCGGATATCGGAGCTCCGCCTCCGCCTTCTGCGTCGTCACGCCGTCGCCGCGGGCCTTGGGCCGCTCATATTCCGGATTGCGCCTGACCGTATATTCCTTTCCCCCGTAGGAAAAGGTTAGCTCCACCTCCGTGGGCGTCTCCGGTCCGGCATATTTGGAGCGGAACATGGAGGGTTCCCGGTTGTCGCCGCTGGCCGCGCCGTAGAGGGCGTAGGTGATCGCGTCGAAGATCGTCGTCTTCCCCGCGCCGGTGTCCCCGGTGATCAGATAGAGGCCGTTCGTGCCGAACGCATCCAGGTTCAGCACCGTCCGGCCCGCATAGGGACCGAAGGCGGATATGATCAGCTTCAGCGGTCTCATTGCTCTCCCTCCCACGTCTTTTCGATCAGATCCCTGATATACGCCGCCTGCTCTTCGCTCATGGGCTGGTTGTTCTGGAGTTCATAGAAATCCGCGAACAGCTCATAGGGTGACTTCCGGTCTGCTTCTCCGTCTGCCGGGACCGTCACGCTCCCGCGGGTCCGCCGGTTGTCATAGTCGAGCTTCATCAGGTTGTGATATATGGTCCGCAGTTTTCCGATGGCGTCGGGCACGTCCTCCTCATCGGTCAGGGTGATATGGGTATAGTCCTCCTGCCATGCGGAGTTCTCGTAATAGGCCTTCAGGGTCAGCTCCGCATAGGTTCCCCGCAGCTCCACCAGATCCCTTCTTGGGATCAGCGGCACGGTCCTTAAACTAAGGCTCCCCTTTTCCCGGAGCTCGACGACCGTCACGGATTTCCGGTCATTGGCCTCCGAGAAGGAGTATTTCAGCGGCGTTCCGCAGTAGCGGATCCGCTCCGAGCCGCAGTTCTGCGGGGAATGGATGTGCCCCAGCGCCACGTAGTCAAAGGGCGCGAACACGTCGGCGTCCACGTTGTCCGAGCCGCCCACGGAGATCTCCTCCGACTCTGAACGGGACGCGCCGGTGACGAACTGATGGGTGATCAGGATGTTCCGCTTCTCCCTGTCGATCTCCATATCGCCGACGGCGCACCGGATGGCGTCGGTATAGCTCTGGATCTCCGCCTCCTCATGGTACCGGCGGACATGGGCGGGCTTTATAAAGGGGAGCAGATACACGTTTACCTCCCCGTAAGCGTCACAAAGGCGGACCGGTTCGATCCGCCCGCTATAGACCGGGGACATATGGATCCCGCCGGGCGCCATGATCCGCGCCCCGAAGGCGATCCGCTCCGGCGAGTCATGGTTTCCGGCAATCACAAACACCTGAAGGGCACGCTCGGAGAGCCGGAACAGGAAGTCGTCGAAGAGGCTGACGGCTTCGGCGGAGGGAACGGATTTATCGTAAACGTCACCGGCAATGATGACCCCGTCCGGTCTCTCTTCATCGATGATCCCCAGGATCCGTTTGAGAATGTATTCCTGATCCTCCAGCATGGAGTATTCATTCACCCGCTTGCCCAGGTGAAGATCCGACAAGTGTATCAGTTTCATCTATGTCCTCCGATGTTTCCTCAAAAAAGCTATTGTTCAGCGCCCTGTTTCCGCATGGCCCGCGCAGTATTCCGCAAAGTCGTCCGCCACCGCCTGCATGTCCTCCGGCAGACTGATCTTATCCAGCATGGCGCGCATATCCGGCTGCATACCGTCCCTGCCGTAGTAGGCCCAGGCGACGGCGCCGGTGATGGCCCCGATGGTGTCGCTGTCGCCGCCCAGAGAGATGGCGTTGCGGATGGCGTCCTCAAAGCTGTCCGACTCCAAAAACGCGGTGATGGCCTCCGGCACGGTGCCCTGACAGGTCTCGTTGAAGCTGTAATCCGGCCGAATCTCCTCCAGCGTCCGGTCCAGCGGATAGAAGTTGCCGCTGATATAGGCGCGGATCTCCGGGATGCTGCTGCCGGTTCTTGCCAGATAGACCGCCGCGGCGGTGGCCTGGGCGCCCTTGACGCCCTCCGGATGGT
>CACWLT010000374.1 GCA_902761695.1 uncultured Ruminococcus sp. | reverse complement strand
TTCCGGCGCAGCGGCAGATCCCCGGTGAAGGAGGGAGCCGTTCTCGACACCGACTGGGACGGGGGCATTCCCCAGTACGGCGAGTATCCCGGCGCGGAGGTGGGCAACAACGTCTTCTTCGGCGGGGATCTCTGGGGCGTCGCGGAGAAGCTGGACTGGATCCGTTCCCTGGGGGTGAAGACCATCTACCTCTCCCCGGTGTTCGACGCCTATTCCAACCACAAGTACGACACCGGCGACTACATGACCGTGGACGCCATGTTCGGCGGGGATGAGGCCCTGAACCACCTCTGCGAAAAGGCGGAGGCGGCCGGCATGGCGGTGATTCTGGACGGCGTGTTCAACCACACGGGCTCCGATTCCCGCTACTTCAACCGGGAGGGCCGCTATCCCACCGTCGGGGCGTATCAGTCGAAGGACTCCCCCTGGTACGGCTGGTACCGGTTCGAGGACTTCCCGGACAAATACGAATGCTGGTGGGGCGTGAAGACCCTGCCCCGGGTGGACAGCGCGGATCCCGGCTACCGGCGGTTCATCTGCGGCGACGTGGTTCCCAAATGGATGAAGACCGGGGTGAAGGGCTGGCGGCTGGACGTGGTCGACGAGGTGGCGGACGAGTTTCTCGACGACTTCCGCTCCGCCGTCCGCTTCCGTGATCCCGACGCCGTGGTCATCGGGGAGGTCTGGGAGGACGCCTCGGACAAGATCAGCTACGGCCGGCGCAGGCGTTATCTCACCGGGGGGCAGCTGGACTCCGTCATGAACTATCCCCTCCGCTCCGGCATCATCGACTACGTCCTGAACGGAAACGCCGAAGCGCTGAGACGGGCGTCCGAGGGCCTTTACCGGCGGTATCCCCGGGTGGTGTCGGACAACCTTCTGAACTTCCTCGGCACCCACGACACGGAGCGGATCCTGACGGTGCTGGGGGGCGAACCCTGCTGCGACAAATCCAACGAAGAGCTCTCGACCCTCCGGATGACCGCGGAGCAGCGGGAGGCGGCCGGGAAGAAGCTGCGGCTGGCCTGGGGAATCCTCTTCGGCCTGCCCGGCGTGCCCTGCATCTTCTACGGCGACGAGGCGGGACTGGAGGGCTATCGGGATCCCTTCTGCCGGATGCCCTTCCCCTGGAAGCGGGTCGAAGCCGGAGAGGGCCGGGAGCTGACGGATTTCTGCCGCACCCTCGGCATGATCCGCCGCAGCGAACCCGTCTTCCGCGACGGCCGCTTCCAGATCCTCACCCTGACGGAGAACGCCTTCGTTTATCTCCGGGAACCCTGGCGCGGCGAGTGTCCCCCCGTTGCCGTCGCCGCCGTCAGGGAAGGAACTCTCACCCTCCGTTTCCCCGTCCCCGCCGAATCCCTGACGGATCCCCGGAAAAAGGGAAAAAGGATCAGAACCGCCCGCCTGTCAAAGGGCGAGACCGGATACTGGCGTCTGCCCGCAGGATACGATACCGACCGGATCGAATGGACCATAAGTGAATAACGGCTTGTCCCGGAGAGAGAAAATCTTTCCGGGATTTTTGTAACGAATTCCCCGGATTCCGGATATAGCGGTGAACCCAGACATAAACGCGTGCATCGATACCTTCCACTCTCATTGCCCAATCCGCGGAGCTGAACAATAACCTCCCGTCTCTCCCCATCGCGCCCCATGTAATGCGCGTTTCGATTGCTGTTTGCAGGTTACCAGCGCGACTGCGTCGGCGCGGCAAACCGATGAACTTCGTCCCTGACGGAGTTCATCGCATGTTTCAGCTGACGCAACGTGGTCCACCGGAGTTGCGGAGCAACTCCCGAAGAATGCGGAGCATTCTTCAGGCGAGGACTTGGGATACACAGTCGATTTTTGATACAGGCACGAGCTGTCAGGTTATGCTCTCCGGCCAAGGGGGACCCGCACGCAGCGGGATATAAACGTTCCCAAACGCGCAGTGTTTGTTTCCTTATGTGAAGGTAAGATTTCTTTCTCATAGTGTGAACACACTATAAAAGCCCCCGGCGGTGTTTCAGCCGTAGAACGGTTGACACCGCCGTTTTTGTGCGCTATAATGAAGCTGTAATCAACTGATTTTTCCGGAGGCAGACAATGAGCGAAGAGTTGAAATCTCTCTCCTGCGTGAAGCGGTATCCGGGCAATCCGGTGCTGACGGCGGCGGACGTGCCCTACCGCTCCGACCTGGTGTTCAACGCGGGCATCATCCCGTGGCAGGACGGGTACGCCATGATCTTCCGCAACGACTACGGCGCCACAAAGGAAGAATGGGAGGCCGGAAAGCGCTTCGACGGCACCAATATCGGCCTGGCCCACTCGAAGGACGGCATTCACTGGACCGTGGAGGAGAAGCCGGTGTTCGACCTCTCCGGCGCGGACGGGGGCGAGATCGGCAGAGCCTACGACCCCCGGCTGACGGTCATCGACGGGGAGGTCTACATGTGCTTCGCCGTGGATACCCGGCACGGACTCAGAGG
>CACWLT010000373.1 GCA_902761695.1 uncultured Ruminococcus sp. | reverse complement strand
GGATTTCCCGACAAAGTTCCGGGATACCGACGGCGCCGTCTCCCCCTGTACCGGGTGCGGATTCTGCTACCGGCCCTACGACGAGAAAACCGGCGTCCGCTGTCCCCATGCCGGACCGATCCTTCCGTGATCCTCGTATTTTTTTCCGTTTCCTCTTGCATTTTTATTGAAATCAGAGTACAATAAGCGTATTCCGCGCCGTCCCCCGACTCATCCGGGGCAGGGAGTCAAACGGCGAGAAACCGCTTTATCGATAACGATCATGAACCGACAAAAGAACAGCAAACTCCCGTACCTGGCCGTGACGGCGGTATTCTTCGCCCTCTGCGCCTTCTTCTCCCTGGGCATGCTGCTGCCCGGCGGAACGGACGCGGCGGGCGGCGGAGAGATCCCCCGGCTCGTCACGGAGGACGGTCTATCCCCCACCTGGCGCGATGACTTCGAGACCTGGTTCTCCGGCCATTTCGCCTTCCGCGACACCCTTGTGGACGCCTTCTCCGCCATAAAGGAGCGCCTCTTTTATACCGGAAACGACAAGGTCATTGTCGGAGAGGACGGTTTTCTCTTCTTCGCCGACACGCTGGCCTGCTACACCGGCACGGATCCCATGACCGATGAGGAGCTGACGGCGGCGGCGGATGCGCTCCGGGCCCTGTCGGATTATGCGGCAGAACGCGGCGCCCGCTTCGTCTTCCTCTGCGCTCCGAATAAAAATACAGTGTACGGCGACAAAATGCCCGCTACTGTCCCTCGCGCCTCCGCCCCATCCGATCTGGACCGCCTGCTGCCCCTTCTGGCAGAGCGCGGCGTGACGGCTGCGGATGTGCGCGGACTGCTGCGGGATGCCGCCGGATCCGAGACGGTCTACCACAGGCGGGACACCCACTGGAACGCCGAGGGAGCCAGAATCGCTGCGGCGGCGGTCCTTGAAGCGGCAGGGGAGGAAGTCCCCGCCTGGCTGAAGGACCCCCTCACCACCCAGACCCATGACTTCATCGGGGATCTGGACGCCCAGCTCTACCCGAAGCGGACCCGGTACGATGACAACTTCGCCCCGAACCGGGAACCCTCTTTCTCGTATGAGGGCAATTATAAAACCCCCATGGACATGAGCATCAATACCGTCAATGAGCGCGCGTCGGGCTCCGTCCTCATGTTCCGGGACTCCTTCGCCAACGCCCTGATCCCCTTTTTCGGAGAGCTGTACGGAGCGGCGTCCTTCTCCCGGGCCAACCCCTACCGCATCGACCGGCTGGAGGATAACGGAGCGGACCTCGTGGTCGTGGAGATCGCCGAGCGTAACCTGCGCGACCTCATCGCAGCCGCCGCCCGTATCGCGGAGACCGGCGCCTTACCGCCCGCCTTTTTTGCGAAAAATATAAACAGTTATTCAATTCTGGAGGAATGAACAAATGACTTTGGTATGCCTGGATCTCGAGGGCGTGCTCGTACCGGAAATCTGGATCGCCTTCGCGGAGGCCGCCGGGATCCCCGCACTCCGCCGCACCACACGGGACGAACCGGATTACGACAAGCTCATGAAGGGCCGCATTCGGATCCTGAAGGAGCACGGCCTCGGCCTGACCGAAATTCAGAGGACCATCGAGACCGTGGATCCGCTGCCCGGAGCGAAGGAATTCCTGGACGCGCTCCGTGAGGAGGCCCAGGTGGCAATCCTCAGCGATACCTTCACCCAGTTCGCCGGACCTCTCATGAAGAAGCTGGGCCGCCCCACCATCCTCTGCAACGAGCTGGAAGCCGCGCCGGACGGCACCATCACCGGCTATAAGCTCCGCTGCGCCTCTCCCAAACTGGCCACCGTCAAGGCGTTCCAGTCCGTGGGCATCGAGACCGTGGCCGCCGGGGACAGCTTCAACGACCTGGCCATGATCCGGCAGAGCAAGGCGGGCTTCCTGTTCCGCACCACGGACGCCATTCGCCGGGACAACCCCGACCTCCCCGCCTTCGACACCTACGACGACCTCCTTGCAGGGATCCGGAAGAGCCTTTGATTTCCGTCAAATAGACATCCCCGCCACGGGGAGGAAAAGGACCCCGCCCGACACCATGCCGCGGCAGAGTCCTTTTTCAGTTTGCCTTCAGACGGTTTTCATCCGATCCGTTCCGGCATCATACTATTCTCAGTCTAAAAAGACAATCTGACAAAGACGTGCGAAAAAGAATCTGAAAAGGTGCGCTGCACGTTACCCCGTGCTTCACTTTGAGAGGAAGCTGTACCAGTGTGTTATTAAAGTTCTTGCCAGGCTTCTTTCAAGAAGCCGCGTTTCCCTTTTAGCTTGAGATTAGTATCAATCCATCCCCGCGTATTTCTCCACCATCTTGTTCAGGGACTTCGTCGCCACCTTCTCGTTCTTCTTGAAGTAGGACGCTACCTCGGAGTTGTTCTCCACGCAGCCGTTCACGATGTTGTTGTAGGTCAGCTGGTAGGTGTAGGAGAAGCTGATGGTGCGGGTCT
>CACWLT010000372.1 GCA_902761695.1 uncultured Ruminococcus sp. | reverse complement strand
TCCGCCCCCGCCTTTGTCAACGGCATCCTCAACAAGATCGCGCGGGACCGGGGGCTGATCGAGGCATGAGCGCCCTGTTCCTCGGCATCGACACCAGCAATTATACCACCTCCGCGGCTCTGGCGGACGGGGAAGGGCGGATCCTTCTGAACAAGAAGCTCCCTCTGCCAGTGCGGGAGGGGGAGAGAGGACTGCGCCAGAGCGACGCGGTCTTTCATCACGTGAAGAATCTGCCCGAGGCGGCGCGGGCTGTGCGGGACACGCTCTCCGCTTTGGAGGATCCAAGCCTCACGGCCGTGGGCGTATCCTCCGTTCCGAGAGACGCGGAGGGTTCCTACATGCCCTGCTTTCTGGCGGGGGTGTCCGCGGCGGAGATGGCGGCCGGATCCATGGGCGTTCCGCTGTACCGGTTTTCCCATCAGGCGGGCCACGTGATGGCGGCGGTCTCTTCCGTCTGCGCTTCCGGCGGGGAGACGTGGGCGGCCTGGTTGGAGACGCCTTTTCTGGCGTTCCACGTGTCCGGAGGCACCACCGATCTGCTTCTGGCCGAGCCGGATGAGGAGCGGGGTCCAGCGCGGCCTTCTCCGGGGTGTCGGAGCGGATTCATGAGACGGACGCGCTCGTGCAGTCGGTGCGCGTGTCGCTGGAAAGCCAGAACGAGGACTCGCGCGGCGTGATCGCCTCGCTCGCGGAGATGGACCGGACGGCGCTCACCTTTGCGGGATCTTTTCCCGTGGCGCGGGTCTCGGTGGAGGGTACCTTCTGCTGTCTCTCCGGGCTGGAAAACAAGGCGTCCGCGCTGTGGGAATCCACGAAAGACGCCGCTGCCGTATCCGCCTTTGTGCTGGATTTCATCGGACGGACCCTGGCCCTCATGACGGATAACGCCCGGGAGAGGTACGGGGACCTGCCCGTGATCTACGCGGGGGGCGTCATGAGCTCCCTGTATATCCGGCGGATTCTGTCGTCCCGGGGAGCCTTCGCCGATCCCGCATATTCCTCCGACAACGCGGCGGGCATTGCCTGCCTGACGGCGGAGATCTACCGGAGGAGACATGGCCTATAACGACGCCCGGCAGCCGGACCGCTTTCCGGAGGCGCTGACGGTCACCCAGCTCAACGAGTTCATGAAGCGGATGATCGACGCGTCCCCCCGCCTGTCCGGCCTGTATGTCAAGGGCGAGATTTCCAATTTCAAGAACCATTACGCCACGGGCCACTGGTATTTTACCCTCAAGGATGAGGGGAGCCAGATTGCCGCCGTCATGTTCCGCTCCGCCGCCGCGAAGATGAAGTTCGTGCCGGAGGACGGCATGAAGGTCACGGTGCGGGGCAGGATCTCAGCCTATGTGCGCGGCGGATCCTACCAGCTCTACGCCGAGGGCATGGAGCCGGACGGCGTTGGCGCGCTGTATATCGCCTTCGAGCAGCTGAAACGGCGGCTGGGGGAGGAGGGGCTGTTCGATCCCGCGAGGAAGAAGCCCCTGCCGAAGATCCCCACCCGCATCGGCATCATCACGTCCCCCACGGGCGCGGCGGTGCGGGATATGATCAACGTGACCGGAAGACGCTTTCCCTTTGCCCGGCTGACGCTCTGGCCGTCCCTGGTGCAGGGGGAGGAAGCGCCGCCGCAGCTGGTGGAAGGGCTCCGGTATTTCAACGAGACGAGGTCCGCGGATGTCATCATCATCGGGCGGGGCGGGGGATCCATGGAGGATCTCTGGGCCTTCAACGACGAGCGGGTGGTGCGGGCCGTGGCCATGTCGTCCATTCCGGTGATCTCCGCCGTGGGCCACGAGACGGACTTCACCCTCTGCGATTTCGCGGCAGACCGGCGGGCGCCCACTCCCTCGGCGGCGGCGGAGCTGGCGGTTCCCGACGGGGAGACCCTGAAGCGGCAGATCGCCCACATCGTCACCCGTGAGGCGGACGTGCTCCGCGCCATGCTCCGGGCAGACCGGCAGAGGCTGGACGCACTGGCCTCCCGCCGCGCCCTGACCGACCCGCGGAATTTCATCGACGACCGCCGCGTCACCCTGGACCGTCTGACGGACAGCCTGATGCGGGCGGAGGAAAACCGGATCACCGGAAGAAAGGCTGTCCTTGCCGCCTGCGCCGGGAAGCTGTCCGCTCTGGATCCCCTGTCGGTGCTGGCGCGGGGCTACAGCGCTGTTTATAAATCGGACGGCGCTCTGGTGCGGTCCCTCGCGGACGTGGAGCCCGGGGACGGCGTCACCTTCCGGACCGTGGGCGGCGAGGCGGACTGCACGGTGGACCGGGTGAGAAAAACGGAAGACGGAAAGGATGCCGCGGGCAATGCCAAGGCTGAATGAGATATGAACAACGACGAAAAAGAGATGACCTTTGAGTCCGCCATCGCGCGGCTGGAGGAGATCGTTCGGCTGCTGGAATCCGGTTCCGCGCCCCTGGACGAATCCCTCTCCCTGTTCGAGGAGGGCGTCGGGCTGGTGAAGCTCTGCAACGCCCGTTTGGACAACGCGGAGCAGAAGGTGAAGCTCCTTGTGAAGAATCCGGACGGCACGGTGTCGGAGACGGACATGCCGCCCATGAACGGAGGTGCGGACGCATGACGAACACGGAGCTCACCCTCCGCCTGAAGGAGACGGCGGGGGCGGTTGAGGAAGCGCTCGCCGACGTGCTGGGATCCGTTCACACGGGAACCACCGCCGTCGCCGAAGCCATGCGCTACTCCACCCTGGGCGGCGGCAAGCGGATCCGGGCCTTTCTGGTGCTGGAGTTCGCCCGGCTGTTCGGGGCATCCCGTGAGGCGGCCATGCCCTTCGCCTGCGCGCTGGAGTGCGTTCACGCCTATTCCCTGATCCACGACGATCTGCCCTGCATGGACAACGATCCCCTGCGGCGCGGAAAGCCCTCCTGTCATATCGCGTTCGGTGAGGCGGAGGCGCTGCTGGCCGGGGACGCCCTTCTGACTTATGCCTTTGAAACGGCTGCGTCCAACGATCGCGTATCCCCGAAATCCGCGGCGCTGGCGGTGAAGACTCTGGCGGCGGAGGCGGGTCCCCGGGG
>CACWLT010000371.1 GCA_902761695.1 uncultured Ruminococcus sp. | reverse complement strand
ACTGGGAGAACGGCGTCCTGTCCTATACCGTGAAAAAACTGGACTGCCATTTCATGGCGGTCATCGATTACGACAAGGAGTGAGCGACAATGAAACGATCCGAAATCAACGCGTGCATCCGGGAATTCCGGGCGGCTCTGGACAAAATTTGCTTCAGGCTCCCCCCCTTCTGCGACATCCCGGCTGCCGAATGGAAGAACCTCGGCCACGAGTACGACGAGATCCGGGAGCGGATGCTGGGCTGGGACATCACGGACTTCGGCTCCGGGGATTTTAGAAAGACCGGCCTGCAGCTGGTGACCATCCGCAACGGAAAGCTGGGGGATCCCGACAGCAAGACCTACGCCGAGAAGATCATGCTGGTGCGGCAGAATCAGGTGACGCCTCTCCACTTCCACTGGAGCAAGATGGAGGACATCATCAACCGGGGCGGCGCGGATCTGGCGGTGCAGGTCTGGCTGTCCGACGAGAACGAGGGCCTCTCCGACCGGGACGTGCCCGTGACCATGGACGGCATCACGAAGACCGTTCCCGCCGGCACGATCCTGTATCTGAAGCCCGGCGAGTCCATTACCATGCAGCGGTATCTCTACCACACCTTCTGGGGCGAGGGCGGAGACGCCGTGGTGGGCGAGGTGTCCATGGTCAACGACGACGCGAAGGACAACCGGTTCCTGGAAAAGCAGCCCCGCTTCCCCGGCATCGATGAGGACGAGGCCCCGGAATACCTGCTCTGCAACGAATATCCCCCGGCGAGGTGATATTCAATCCCTTCTGAAGGGATGTATGGAAAGAAACGCTGCGCGTTTCAAATCTCATCAAAACCCGTTGCGCACGGGAGGCGCCGGGAGGGACACCATCTCAGGCCGAAGGTGCCCCTCCCGGAGGTCCCCCTTGGCCGTATGGCATAACCTGACAGCTCGTAGCTGAATCGAAAACCAATTGTGAATCCCATGTCCTCGCGCGGTCTCTGTTCATGCAGTTTAAATGGTGCACGGAACAAGTTCCGTGGGCTTCGCCGGCGTTTCAGGCGCGCATTGGGCACAGGGACTACAGTGGGTTTGTGCAGACAAAACTTGTTCGTGCTGTATCTATACAAAATCAAACCGTTTAGAAGCAAAACTGTATAAAAGCATGCAGATCGAAACAAAGCGCACGGATCGCCATGACCCATGCGCTTTTGTCTTTCCTGCGGCTTTACCCCGCGCCGTTCTCCTTCAGCGAATCCAGCGCGGCGCGGATGGCCTTCATGTCCCGGTACATGTCCTCCCGCTTCGAGGGATCCCGGAGCAGGGCCGAGGGGTGGTAGACCGCCGTCATGAGAAAGGCTCCCCGCTGGACAAACTGCCCGTGCTCCCGGGTGATGCGGTAGTCCGGTTTGATGAGGCGCATGGCGGCGATGCGGCCCAGGCAGACGATCATCTTCGGCCGGATCAGCTTCACCTGCTCCCGGAGATGGACGATGCAGGCGTCTCCCTCCTCCGGCAGGGGATCCCGGTTGTGCGGCGGCCGGCATTTTAGTATATTGGCGATGTAGACCGACTCTCTCGGAAGGTCCACCGCCTCCAGATAGAGATCCAGCAGCTGTCCCGCCGGCCCAACGAAGGGGATTCCCGTGAGGTCCTCCTGCTCCCCGGGCGCCTCTCCTACGAACATCAGCTCCGCCTCCCGCGATCCCGTACCGAACACGAGTTTGGTCCGCGTCTGCCACAGGGAACAGCCCCGGCACGCGCCGCATTTCGCCTCAAGCTCAGCCCATTCCACCGTCCGTCCCCTCCTTCTCCGTCCCAAGGGATTTTTCCAGCTCCGCGAGGAACCGGTCCGCCTGCCTCCGCGTTCTGAATTCGATGACCCGCACGTCCGGCGCGTCCTTCAGATATTCCCCGATGCGCCGGTTTGTCTTTCGCGCGCCCCAGAGCGTGGTGTGAAAGAAGCGCAGCTTTTCCGCGTCAAACTTTTCCACGCAGCCCGGCGCCATGTCTTCTCTGACCCTTCCCCGGTCCCGGAAAAAGCGTCCCACCACGCCATGAAGACAACGGACGCCGCTGAAGCGGAACCAGACCACCGTGTCCGCGCGCCGCAGCCGTTCCGAGATGGTCCGGCTCCAGTTGCCGTCGATGATCCACTCATCCCCGGCGGTGACGGCGGAAAGTGCGGCGTCGAACTCCTCCCGGGGCGTCTTTTCCCAGTTCTCCCGCCAGCCCAGCCGGTCGAGATGTGTCAGGGGGAGGCCGGTCAGCGCCGCCAGCTTTTTCGAGAAGGTGGACTTGCCCGCGCCGCAGCCGCCCACCACCATGACGCGCCGCCCCGTGAACGCACCGGCCATTTTCCCGCCTCCCTTTCTGTTGACAAGATTCCCGCGGAATGCTATAATAAAAGCAATCTCATTATACCCTGAGCCGGAGGACAAGTCAACATGAAAAATAAAATAATCGTCGCCGGGAACATCATTGTGGACAACCTCTATCCCATCGCGGGCTATCCC
>CACWLT010000370.1 GCA_902761695.1 uncultured Ruminococcus sp. | reverse complement strand
GACTTCGCCCTCTTCCTCATGTACTTCCCACAACTGGTAGCCGGTCCCATCGAGCGGAGCCGGAACCTGTTCTCCCAGCTGAAGGCCGACCACGATCTGAAGGCGGAGAACGTCTCCCTGGGCGGGCGGAAAATGCTCTGGGGCATGTTCAAGAAGGTGGTGGTGGCGGACAACTTAGCGCTCTTTGCCGACGCCATGTTCGACCATCCGGAAAACTTCGGCGGGCTCGGGACCCTCATCGGCGTGCTGTGCTTCACCGTACAGATCTACTGCGACTTCTCGGGCTACTCCGACATCGCCATCGGCTGCGCGAAGGTCATGGACATCAATCTGATGCAGAACTTCGACACGCCGTATTTCAGCCATACGGTGCCGGAATTCTGGCGGCGGTGGCACATCTCCCTGTCCACCTGGTTCCGGGATTACGTCTACATCCCCCTGGGCGGCAACCGGGTGTCCAAGCCCCGGTGGGTGTTCAATCAGCTCTTTACCTTCACGGTCTCTGGCGTCTGGCACGGCGCGGGCTACACCTATGTGATCTGGGGCTTCTTAAACGGTCTCTACATCTGCGTCTCCCGCTTCATCACCCCCGTCAAGGACAGACTGGCGGAGATCACGCGGCTCTCCAAGCTGCCGAAGGTGCGGGGAGCGATACAGATCATCGTGACCTTCGCTCTGACGGTGTTCTCCTGGATCTTCTTCCGGGCCAACACCGTGGCGGAATCCTTCCTTATTGTGGGGAGGCTGTTCTCGAAAACCGTCTCCGACTACTCCGCCGTTCCGGTGCTGCGGGTGTACGTTGCCATCGGCGCGGTGCTGCTGCTGTTCATCGCGGAGTTCCTCATGAATTACGGCAAAAAGGTCGTGGCCTTCTTCTTCCGGATGCCCCATCTGGTCCGGATCTTCGTCTACGCCCTGACGGTGGCGGGGATCATCCTCTTCGGCGCCTACGACAACAAGGCGTTCATCTATTTCCAGTTCTGAAAGGAGAGCGGACATGAAACAGAATACGAAAAAACTCATCGGGCTCTTCTTCTCCGGACTGGTTATCATCGCCCTGGCCGCGGGAGCCGTGGTCGGAGCAAACGCCATGATGAAGAGCTTCATCACCGCCGAAACCCGGGCCGTTGCCGCGGCGGCCGAAGCGGCGGAGCGGGTCCGTCTGGCGGCGCAGCAGACCGAGGACGAGCAGGAGCGACTCCATCTGCAGCTGGAGGAGCTGACCCTCAAGGCGGATCAGATGGAGAAATTCTACCAGAAGTACAAGGACCGCCACTGCTACCACTATTTCGGCCAGTACTACGAGATGTACGAGCAGGTTTACAACGCCGACGTGATCTTCATCGGCACCTCCCACTGCGCGCATGGGGTCAATCCCCGGTACCTCGAGGAGGTGATCCCGGATCATTCCTTCTTCAACTTCGGGCTGAACGGCTCCGTCCCCTCCTTCTATCAGGACTGGTATGACATCTTCAAGAATGAGGCCCATTATCCCACGCCGAAGGTCATCGTCTGGTGCGTAGACTGGTTCATGTGCGACACGGGCTGGCTCTGGCGGCGGATCACCTTCGACACCCCGTCGGACATGCCCATCGGCATCATGCGGGCTTATGAGAAGGAAAAGAAAAAGAACGCCCCGGAGACAGCAGAGGATCTTCCGGATACAACGGATTCGACTGTCAATGAGACGGAGGCGGAGGTCCAGGTTTCCGAGGCTGCGAAGGAGAAAACCGTAGCCGAGCTGGTTCAGGACTCCATCCGGGAGAACGGCTGGTACGCTCTGGACGATCACATCACGGTGATTCTTCTGAACAACCCCATCTTCTCCTCCCGGGACCGCATTCCGGAGATGATCCGGTATTATCTCAAGGGCCGGTCCGTGCAGATCGAGACGCCCGCTCCCGTGACGCCGAAGATCGAGGGGCGGCTCTTGACGGAGGAGGACCTGGTCATGCCCACCTATCAGCACAAGACGCTGTACGACAAGGACCACAACATCACCTCCGAGTATTACAAGGGATACATCCCCTGGGACGTTCCCTTCAGCGGCGGCACCACCAATGTGGGATGCGCCCACAACCGCGCGGAATGGCGCACGTTCGAGAAGCTCCTGGATCAGTTCGAGGAGGACGGGATCAAGGTGATCTTCGTGGAATGTCCCGAATACAGCGGATGGAAGTCCACGGACCGGGTGGTCCACAACAAGGAGCTGGCGGATCTGGCGGAAGCCCGGGGCATTCCCTTCCTCAACTATAACGACGAGCTGGCTACAAAGTTCAACGACGACAACAAGAACTACTCCGACTTCGTGGATATAAGCAAATATAAAGATAAAAATCCAAACAAACATGACCGGAACAAATTCACAAAGGAACAGATTGCCAGGCTCTGGGATCTTGCGGAGGATCCATATTATCAGATAATTCTTATGCTGATCTACAACGGCTGTCGCATCTCGGAATTTCTGGATTTGAAAAAAGAAAATTG
>CACWLT010000369.1 GCA_902761695.1 uncultured Ruminococcus sp. | reverse complement strand
GACGAGAAGGCCCGGGTGGCGGACGCCCTTGGCAAGATCGAGACCGCCAGCGGCCACCTGCTCAGCCTCATCAACAACGTGCTGGATATGTCACGGATCAACTCCGGCCGGATGTGCATCGACGAGCAGGTCTTCTCCCTGGGGGATCTGCTCCACGACCTGTGCATCATCGTGAAGCCCCTCATCGAGCAGAAGCAGCACGACTTCCTTCTGGATACGGACGGCGTTCTGACCGAGGCCTACCGGGGGGATGCCCTCAGGCTGCGCCAGGTTTTCGTGAACATCATCTCCAACGCCGCGAAATATACGCCGGAGGGAGGACGGATCGTCTGCTCCGTTTCGGACGAGGACTGCGCCCCGCCGGTATCCGGACGGAGAACCCTGGTGTTCCGGTGCGCGGACAACGGCATCGGCATGAGCGAGGACTTCCTCCGCCGGATCTACGACCCCTTCGAGCGGGTCAGCAGCACCACGGTCTCGAAGATCGAGGGGACCGGGCTGGGCATGAGCATCGTCAAGCGGATCATCGATGTTATGGGCGGGACCATCGCCATCGAATCCGCGCCCGGAAAGGGCACCGAGGTCCTCATCCGGATCCCCCTGCCCGCCGAGGAAAACCGCACGACGCCCGCCGTGCTGGCTGGAAAGCGTTTTTTGATCCTGGAGGCCACGGAGCGGCTGGCGGAACGATTCCGGCGGTATTTCACCGAGGACGGCATCGCCTTCACCCTGGTCTCCTCCGCGTCGGAAGCCCTGTCGGCCATGGCGGACGCGGACGTGGCGGGCGAACCCTACGACGGCGCCGTCATCGGGCAGTCCCTTTCCGAGGCGGGGGACCGGCTGGACGTGGCGGCGTACCTCTCGAAGGCCGCGCGGAATCTGCCCCTGGTGCTGGCCGGGGAGGACAACTGGCCGGACATCGAGTACCATGCGGAACGCTGCGGCATCCGGAGCTTCATCCCGGTTCCCTTCTTCCGGCAGACGCTGGAGGAGATCCTGGCCGCGGCGGTTTCGGACGGGGGCGGAGAAGGCGGCGGATCGGAATTCCCGGATCTCACGGGACGGCGGCTTCTTCTGGCGGAGGACAACCTCATCAACCGTGAAATCGCCCTGGAGATCCTCGGCATGACCGGAGCGGAGGTGGACGCGGCGGAGAACGGCGAGGAAGCGGTCCGGCTGTTCGAGCAATCGGAGCCCGGGACCTACAGCCTGATCCTCATGGACGTGCAGATGCCGGTCATGAACGGCTACGAGGCCACGGGAAAAATCCGCGCCCTGTCCCGGAGCGACGCCGGATCCGTGCCCATTTACGCCATGACCGCCAACACCTTCGCCGAGGACGTGGCCAGAGCCCGGGAAGCCGGGATGAACGGCCACATCGCCAAGCCCATCGACATCAACGCCCTGATGCAGGTGCTGCGGCAGGTCAGAAAATAAAACAATCCCCGGTATGGGAGACAGACAGTTCGGAAGGGAGGGATCGCCATGCTGCCATATCAGGAACAGTACGTACACAACGCGGAGGAGATCAGCGGGATCTGGCAGTTCACCGCCTCCCCCGGCACATCCTTTTCCGACTGGTACGCCGAGCGGCTCCGGATCCATGAGAGGCTGGCCGCTCTGCGGGAGGAAAACACCGCCCTTCTGAACGAATACTTCTATCCCGCCCTGGACGCCCTCTTTGAGGCCGACGCGGAAACTCTCCGTTCCCTGGAAGAATTCGGCGACCGGCTCATGGACTGGAAGACCAACATGGACTGCGGGGTCTACGTCACCATCCACGACGCTCTGCTGGCCATGATGCGGGTGCGGCGGGACCGGGACGGCGTGATCCGGGAGCTCTACAAGCTGGGGATGGGCCTCTACTACCTGAACCGCATCATCGCAGGGGTGGAGGGCCGGGAGACGGACGCGCTGCTCTTCTACAACGAGATGGTCTTCACCGAGGCCTCCTCCTATCTCCGCTACTTTGAGGAACTGGGAGACGATGTCACCCGGGGCTACGTGATCCGGTGCCTGGCCAACATTTCCCTCTGCTCGAGAAAGCGAAAGAAGCGCATCGACATCGGCATGCGGGTCCTCGAGATCCTGCGGGACGAAAACTACCGCCGGACAGCGCCGGGGCTCCCCTGGGACGTCTTCATGCGCCGCACCCACCAGCAGATGAGCACCAACCGCTCCGCCCTCAACCGCAGCGGGCTGACAAAAGAAGAAATCGCCGCCGTGCTGGATTCCTGCTACGAGGTGTTCAAGCAGGAAGAGGGAACGTCAAATCCCAGCGTCCGTTGGCTCTGGCCCTACTACGACATGGAATTCAGCTGCGGCTACGTGGGGCTGGAGGAAACAGTGGACCGGCTGGAGCGGCTCATTGCGGGCACGCCGTGGAACCAGTACGACATGCCGGGCTTCTTCGGCAATGTGGAGCTGGCCGTCGAATACGGTAAATTCCTCAAGCACTACCCCGCTCTGGCGGAAGACCCCAAGCGGAT
>CACWLT010000368.1 GCA_902761695.1 uncultured Ruminococcus sp. | reverse complement strand
CAAGGGAGCGGGAAAAAACGGCCGTGATTTTCGGCTTCGGACCTCTGTCCCGGGGGTCCCGGAGCGGATTTTATGAAAAATCTTTCCGGATTTCGCAACAAACTTGTAAAATTCCCTTGAATTTTTTCCGGAAGTGTGATATACTTTACTCTGTAACATGGAAATGTTGCGACATTTTGAAAGGAGAATCACCATGAAGAAGCTCATTACCCTGGCTCTTGCCGTGATGCTTGTGACGGTCCTCGCTACGCTGGCCGCCGCGAATCCCGGTGCGGGCTACTCCATCACGGCTTCCCGCGGCACCCCCGTCGTGGACGGCGTGAAGGATGACATCTGGGACAGCTGCGAAGTGCAGACGCAGGACCGCATCCGCAACGGAAATGACACCGGCACCCACGTCGCCATCCGTTTCCTGTATGACGACGACAACCTCTACCTGCTGGCCGAGGTTCCGGATGCCTCCCTGTGGACGAAGGATCTCAGCCTGGCGTCCATGACCTACAACATGGACGGCGCTGAAATCTGCCTGTCCCTGTCCAACTCCTCCGCCACCTCCATCGACGTCTCCACCGACGCGTGGGTTGGCGTGACCCCCTACGCTGACTTCTATTCCTCCCAGGCCAACTGGCTGGTTGGCTCTAAGGACGGCGTCAGCGGCGACAACGAGACCTTCGACGCGGAGTTTATGGAAGTCCATACCTCCCTGGAGAACGATCCCGACAACGACCAGGCGAACCCCTACTACATCGAGGCCGTCTGGCACATCAAGGCCTATGACGCGCAGTACGCTCCGGCCGACGGCGTGACCTACGGCTTTGAGATCTCCTACAACGACAACGCCGAGTACAACAACAGAACCATGTGCATCGGCTGGTCCGACATCTCCGACGCCGCCTCCTCCAACCCCTCCGTGTGGGGTCAGATCGTTCTGGGCGCCGGCGGTGAGACCGAGGCGGCTCCCGAGCTGGCCAACTACGCCAAGGGCGCGTCCGTGACCGTCTCCTCCACCGAGACCGACGACTTCCCGGGCGAGCTGGCCGTTGACGGCGATATGGCGACCCGCTGGGCCTCTCAGTACACCGACGACGAGCAGATCACCATCGACCTCGGCGCCATCAAGCCCATCGGCTACATCGAGCTGTACTGGGAAGCTGCCTACGCCTCCGATTTTGAGATCTACACCGGTTCCTCCGCGGACAATCTCCAGGAGCACACCATCGCAACCGTGACCGGCAACGCCGATCAGCACAACGTGTTTGAGTTTGATCTCACCACGGCCCGTTTCATCACCATTCACTGCTCCAAGAGAGCCACCGAATGGGGCAACTCCCTCTACGAGGTGATCGTCCGCAAGAGCGCTGACGAGGTCGTCTCCTTCGTGGGTCCGGAAGGCTATCCTTCCTCCGGCTGCGAGGTTCCGGACGGCTCCGTCATCATCAACGGCGAGCGCATCGGTCTTGAGGAAGGCTGGGGCGGAAACGCTGCGGCCGGCCGTGACGCTGCCTTCGACGGCGACATCAACACCTTCTTCGATCCCCTCGGCACCGGCAACGGCTGGGCGGGCATCGATGCCGGCGAGGAATACACCCTCACCAAGATCATGATCCACCCGAGAGACGCTCAGCTGCCCCGCTTCAACGGCGCGGAAATCGACGGCTCCAACGATCCCGATTTCGTGGACTACACGCCCCTCTGGATCTCCGTCGAGGAAGCTGACGAATTCAAGTGGTACGAGATCAACGAAGAAGACTTCGACGACCACGGTTCCTTCCGTTACTACCGCTACTTCAACAATGTGAACCACGGCGACGTGGCCGAGGTTGAGCTCTACGGTTATCCCACCGCCGGCGGCCCCGGTTCCGCTGCTGCTCCCGTCGAGGAAGCTCCCGCCGATCCGAACGCTCCCGCCATCCTGTGGGACTTCAACGCTGACGGCGCTATGGACGCCAGCATGGGTGCCAACTCCGGCGCGAACACGCTGAGCTGGACCGCCGACAAGGACGACGCCGGCAACGAGTACTACACCTTCACGGCCTCCGGCGCTGACCCGTACGTCTCCGTCGACATGTCCGCTCCCGACGTCTCCGACGTTGTGTGGGCCAAGGCCAGAGTGAAGAACGCGGGCCCCGCCACCGCCATCGAGCTGTTCGGCCATACCAATGACCGCGGCCTGACCGGTTCCGAGTGCACGCACATCAACGTGGGCACCGACGGCGAATGGCACACCTACATCATCTACATTCCCGATGAGAACGTGGCTACCGTCAACGCCTACAAGGATCCTCAGTACGCCATCACCGAGCCCTACTGGGAAGGCACCGTTGACTGGATCCGCCTCGATCCCATGTGGCAGGAAGGCAATGACGGCAACGACGCCGGCGGCTCCATGAACGACGGCGACCAGATCATGATCGACTACATCGCGTTCTTCTCCAGCGAAGAGGCTGCCAAGGCCTTCCGCTCCGAGCAGGACAGCGAGTATGTCGCTCCCG
>CACWLT010000367.1 GCA_902761695.1 uncultured Ruminococcus sp. | reverse complement strand
CTCCGCAGATGCCGCGGCGGTGGTCATCGCCGTGATCGCCTCGGGCTTGTTGTCCTCGATGCCGATCACGCCTTCCGCGTTCGGGAAGAGCTGCAGGATGATGGACATGCCCTCCACGATCTCCGCGGCCTTCGTCCGCATCAGCTGATCATTGCAGGTAAGATACGGCTCGCACTCCGCGCCGTTGGCGATGACATACTTGATCGCCTCGGCATTGCGGGGCTTCAGCTTCACGTGCGTCGGGAAGCCTGCGCCGCCCATGCCGACGATGCCGGCGTCCGCGACCGCGGAAAGGATCTCCTCTCCGCTCATCTCCTTCGGGTTTCTCCTGAGTTTCTCGTGCGGAAGCTCGTTGAACTGTCCGTCATTGTCCACGACGATGCAGTCGACCATCGCTCCGCCGATCACACGGCGCTTTTCAATCGCCTTGACCTTGCCGGAGCAGGAGCTCACAATGGAAGCGGACACGAAGCCGTCCGACTGTGCCAGAACCTGTCCGACGAGCACCTGGTCGTTCTTCTTGACGACCGGTTTTGCGGGCTTTCCGATGTGCTGGCTGACCGGGAACACCATCTCCCCCTGCGCGTCGTAGACCCGCAGCGGAACGTCTCTGGACATGGCCTTCCGGTCATTCGGGTGCACACCGCCCCTGAATGTGTTTTTCATAAGCTTTCCCCCAGATAACCGTAAACCGAAGGATGCTATTCCCCCGATTCTGTTATTGTATACAATTCATTTTAACGGAAAATTTACCAATAGTAAAGCACTATATGCCCGCCTGATTGTTCTTTTTTTCATGCTGCCGGCCATAAATAGATAAGAAGCTTCTTTTCGTGCCCGTCTCCCTTCCCTGCCTGCACCGCCCCGGCGGACAGACGCGCGGGATGCTTCCCGAAAAAGGCGCTCCCGGGCTCAAATCTGGGCATTTTTCACAATTTTCCGGGGCGTTTTGTGTGGAATTTTTCGAACGGGCGGGGAACGCTGCCTTGCATTTTTTCAAAATTCTCCGTATGATGAAAATGGAACCGGAGGAAAGATCTGCGAAAGGATGGTTTAAATGGGCGGATTTTTTGGAGTTGCATCAAGGGAAGACTGCGTCTTTGACCTCTTCTACGGGACCGATTACCACTCGCATCTGGCGACGCGCCGGGCCGGACTTGCGGTCTACGACCGCGAAAAGGGCTTTGACCGTGCGATCCACAATATCGAGACCACGAACTTCCGGCCGAAGTTCGAAAAAGACATCGAGAAAATGAAAGGCAATCTGGGGATCGGGAGCATTTCCGACTACGAGCCCCAGCCGCTGATCATCCGCTCCCACCACGGCACCTACGCCATCACCACGGTGGGAAAGATCAGCAATGAAGAGGAGATCGCCGGCCGGATCCTCTCCGACGGTCACTCCCATTTCTTTGAAATGAGCGGCGGCGGCATCAACCCCACAGAGCTGACGGCCGCCATCATTAACGAGAAGGAGACCCTCACAGAAGGACTTCTCTACGCCCAGGAACTGATCCGGGGCTCCATGTCCATCCTTGTGCTGACGCCGGAAGGCATCTACGCCTCCCGCGACCGCTGGGGACGGACGCCCATCGTCCTCGGGAAAAATGAGACCGGCTACTGCGCCTGCTTCGAGAGCTTTTCCTTCCTGAACCTCGGCTACGAGGAGGTCCGGGAGCTGGGGCCGGGCGAGATCGTCCGCATCACCCCGGAAGCCGTCGAGACCATCGCTCCGCCGCGGAAGGAGATGCGGATCTGCACTTTTCTGTGGATCTACTACGGCTTCCCCGCGTCCTGCTACGAGGGCATCAGCGTCGAGGATATGCGCTATGACTGCGGCAGAAAGCTGGCAGAACGGGATATGAACCGGGACAACGTCTATCCGGATATCGTCGCCGGTGTGCCGGATTCCGGAATCGCCCACGCGGTGGGCTACTCGAACGCCTCCGGCGTGCCCTATGCCCGGCCCTTCGTCAAATACACGCCGACCTGGCCGCGGAGCTTCACACCGACCCATCAGTCCCGCCGGAACCTGATCGCGAAGATGAAGCTGATCCCGGTGCATAAGCTCATCGAAGACCGGAAGCTCCTGCTCATCGACGACTCCATCGTCCGCGGCACCCAGCTGCGGGAGACCACGGAGTTCCTCTACATGAGCGGCGCGAAGGAGGTCCACGTGCGGCCGGCCTGCCCGCCCCTGGTATTCAGCTGTAAATACCTGAATTTCTCCCGCTCCAACTCCCAGATGGAGCTGATCACCCGGCGGGTGATCGAGAAGCTCGAGGGCACGGCGGATCCTGCCCCCGAAGTCCTCGCCCGTTACACGAACCCCGATTCCGCGGAGTACCACACCATGCTGGAGGAGATCCGGAAGGAGCTGAATTTCACCTCGCTCCACTTCCACCGTCTCGACGACATGCTGGAAGCCATGGACATCGACCCCTGCAGGCTCTGCACCTACTGCTGGAACGGAAGGGAATAAGATTTCTTATA
>CACWLT010000366.1 GCA_902761695.1 uncultured Ruminococcus sp. | reverse complement strand
CCGAAACGCGTGTTCAGGTGCTGATTCACGGTCCCCACGATCTGCGCCTGCCTGCTCTCCGCCATCCAGACCACCAGGCCGTCCTTCAGGCCGTCGTCCATGTATCCGAGCAGCTTCTTCGCCACCGGCACCGCGTCCTCCCCAAGCCGGACGACGAACTGCTCCAGCCCGCCCCTGTCCTTTTTCGCGGAAAACTCCGCCGCGATCCCGGGCAGCAGCTTTTCGATGCTCTCCTCATAATCGATTTTCTCGATGGTTACGGTAAGATTGATCATACAGATACCCTCCCCGATTATTCTTCCGGACGCTTTTTTCCGGACGCACGTCCGGGATCATTATAGCACGGCGGAAGACGGGGCGTCAAGAGCGGAGGGCGGAGAAAATCATCCGCTGACTGCGGCCGGAACCATGTGTTCGGATACCCAAAATTTTAATAGATTTTTTATTTATTTTCGGCATAAACCGCATTGACAAAGAAACTCTTTTCGTGTATAATAGGGGCAAGCCGAACACAGAGGGCGGAGACAGCGGGAAACCGGTCCGCCCCGAACGGAAGGAGACCCGTCATGTACATCGATCTGCTATCCCACAACGCCTTTCCCCGGCTTTCCCTTCCCGCCCCCGCCGTGCTGGATTCCTACGCGGACGCGATGCACGCCGTCTACTATTACATCGGGACCTGCGCCGGCCGGATCAACGCCGTCGGGGAAACCCGGGGCTTTGAGGCCAGGCAGAGGCTTAAGGAAACAAACAAGTGATCTTTCGGAGGGGAGGGCGCGGACATGTATTTCGCCTGCGACATGAAATCCTATTACGCGTCCGTGGAGTGCGCGGCCCGGGGGCTGGATCCCCTCACGACCCGGCTGCTGGTGGCGGACGAGAGCCGGACGGACAAAACCATCTGCCTGGCCGTCTCCCCCGCGCTGAAGGCCATCGGCGTCCCCTCCCGGCCCCGGCTTTTCGAGGCGAAGCAGGCCATCGCGCTCTACGAGGCAAAAAACCGCTGCAAGGTCGACTACATCATCGCCGAGCCCCGCATGGCCGAGTATATCCGCATCTCCTCGAAGATCTATGAGATCGCCCAGCGGTACGCCGCCCCCGACGACATCCACGTCTACTCCGTGGACGAATTCTTCGTGGACGCCGGACCCTACGCCAGGCTCTACGGCAGGGCGGCGGAGGAGTCGGGGCTGTCCATCCCCCGGTACATGGCCCGCTCCATCATCCGGGAGGTCCTCGCCGCCACCGGCATCACCGCCACGGTGGGCATCGGCACCAATCTCTATCTGGCCAAAATCGCCATGGACATTGTGGCAAAGAAGGCGCCCCCTGACAGGGACGGCGTGCGGATCGCGGCGCTGGACGAGGAGCAGTACAGGCGGCAGCTCTGGACCCACCGCCCGCTGACCGACTTCTGGCACGTGGGACCGGGGACCGCGGCGCGCCTGCTGAAGCACGGCATGCGGACCATGGGCGACGTGGCCTCCGTCAGCCTGTCGAATCCGGAGATTTTATACAAGCTCTTCGGGGTGGACGCGGAGCTGCTGATCGACCACGCCTGGGGGATCGAGACCGCCACCATGGCCGACATCAAAAGCTACCGGGCAGAGGGGCATTCGCTGTCCACGGGGCAGGTGCTTCCCCGCGCCTACGCCCACAAGGAGGGGTTTCTGGTCTTCCGGGAGATGGCGGACCTGCTCTGCTCCGATCTGGCTGCGAAAAACCTCACCGCGGACTGCATGACCTGGTGGATCATCTTCGATCCGTCCACGCTGGACAGCCTTTCCCTGCCCGCGGCCCAGACTGAGGAACTTCTACCACAAGATCCAGCCGAAGGCAGCCAAGGCGACGGTGCGGCTGCGGTCCCGGACGAACAGCAAGCGCGCCATCATGGAGGCCCTCTGCCTCAGCTTCAAAAGCCGGGTGGATCCGCGCTTCCTGATCCGCCGGATCGGGATCTGCGCCTGCAACACCGAGGAGGACGACGGCTGCCGTCAGCTGGACATGTTCACGTCCCCCGAGGCGCTGGACCGGGAGCTGCACCTGGAACGGGTCATGAAGGACGTCCGCCGCCGGTACGGCATGAACGCCCTTGTCCGGGGGATGAATCTGGAGGAGGGCGGCACCACCATCGAGCGGAACCAGCAGATCGGCGGCCACCGCGCGGGGACGGATCCCCTGCCGGGGACGGGTCCGCTGCCGGAAAAGCCGGAGCACCCGGCACTGGCGGCGAAATGATCCTATAGTGCGCTGCACTATACTATAAGGAAAGAAACGCTGCGCGTTTCAAAATAAATGTCCCTGCGCGGGACGGGCGCGGGGGAGGGACACCATCTCAGGCCGAAGGTGCCCCTCCCCCGAGGGTCCCCCTTGGCCGGGGAGCATAATCCTAATCGCTCATTTCTGAATCGAAAATCGATTGGATATCCCACATCTTCGCGCGGACCCGTTGCGTCAGCTGAAACATGCGATGAACTCCGTCGGGGACGAAGTTCATCGGTTTGCTCTGCCCGAGGGGGCGACGCAAACAGCGATCGAA
>CACWLT010000365.1 GCA_902761695.1 uncultured Ruminococcus sp. | reverse complement strand
CGTTCCCGGAATTTTTCGATGAGCCGCGCTCCCGTGTAGTCCACCACCGTGGTGAACAGCAGGCTGAGAATGTACTTCGGGATGAAGGACATGTAGAAGAAGCAGGACGCCGCCAGAAGGAAGTACCGCCGCAGCTTGTACGGCAGCAGGAAATAGACGGCGATGACGACGGGGAAAAAGATCAGGAATTCGATGGAGTTGAACAGCATAGGCGCGCCTCGCGATCATTCAGAATCAGTCAAAAGCGGATATAAGCGAAGGGTAAAGGAAGCTTCATGGGCGGCGCAGGCGAAGATATCCTCCCGTCCCGGCAGACGGAAATCCAGCAGGACAAGCGGCGACCCGAAAACGGAAACCGGTTCCGGCACGGTGGTGTCAAAGGAGGAAAACTCCCCGTCGATGCCCCGGCCGGAGAGCTTCACCGCCGCCTCCTTCCGGCACCAGATCCAGGAGAACGTCCTGTCCGGATCGGGTGAAGAGGAGACCGCCGCAGCCTCGTTCGGATGAAAGTACCGCCCGGCAATGCTCTCCCGTCTGGGGGATACTCGCAGCAGCTGGATGTCCAGTCCCACGGGCCCGTCCCGTGTCAGAGCCGCCGCCCAGATCCCGCCCGAGTGAGAAACGGAGGCGTGAATCTCCGGATGGGTGCGGAAGTACGGCTTTTTTCCGTATTCCCGGACGGTCTCAAATTCGGCGGGATCCAGTCCGGCAAACCGGGCCGCCGCGCACCGCAGCAGATAATCCGACGGGAGCTCCCCCTGGTTGCGGTAATACACATCGATCACGGTCACGGCGAACCCTCCGGCTCAAGCGCCAGCATCAGAATCTCGCATGGATTGAAGAACCGGGGGATCCAGCGCACGGAGTTGGTCATGCCCCGGCTCACCGCGAGGACTTCACGTCCTTCCCGGTAGAGGCCGTCCGCGTATTTCGGGAACAGCCCCTGCCCCGGCGCGAAGATCCCGCGGCCGAAGATGCGCCACTG
Organism: uncultured Ruminococcus sp.; assembly: GCA_902761695.1. GTDB lineage: Bacteria > Bacillota > Clostridia > Oscillospirales > CAG-272 > UMGS1696. The sequence goes on along the minus strand of CACWLT010000365.1, from coordinate 1,561 downwards.
TCCTCCGTGAGCGTGTCCCGCCGCCGTCAGTTCGATCCCGCGTCCGGCAACAAAGGACTTCCAGTATCCCGGGCGATGACAAAGCAGGATGTGATACCCCTCCTCCGCGGCAAACCGGGCGGGGAAGTCCGTGTCCGGCACGGGGGGCGTCTCATAGCGGGATTTCGCCCTCAGATACCCGGAGGACAGCCCGCCGATGGTGAGCGCTCCCGCCCGGACGAATTCGTTGTCCAGCACCCGTATCCCCACCGCCTCGAGGACCCTGCGGTTGTCCGCGCTGAGCCCCATTTCGTGGTTGCCCGGACTGAAGAAGCAAGGCGCGATTCCGGCGGCTCCCCGCATGAGCTCCAGACCGTTTTTGTTGAAGCATTCTCCGACGCCCGCGCTGCCCGTGTCGGAGAAAATGTCCCCGGGAAAGAGGATCAGATCGGGACGGGCAGAGCGGAGCAGTTCCAGGGCGCGGTCCACGGGCATAGGCCGGTTCACGGAATGAAAATCCGCGCAGACGGCGAGCTTCAGTCGGACGGGAGCGTGGACGTGAAGGGTTCTGATTTTCAAGGATACTCGTACCTCAGGACGGCGGTTTTGTTCAGTATAGCACATTCCGGGCCTCCTTGCAAGAAAGAATTTGTTTTTTTTACTTTACTTTGCTGAAATGGTGGTGTATAATATGGGAGGATGACACTTCGACGGGAGGAACATATGGCCAACCTCAGACAGGACCCCGTGCGGGATTATCTCTTTGAAGCAATACTGACCCTTGAGACGGTGGAGGACTGCTACCGCTTTTTTGACGATCTCTGCACGGTAAAGGAGGTCTCCGAAATGGCGAAGCGTCTCTGTGCGGCGAGGCTGCTGGACAATAACGCGGTCTATACGGAGGTCAACGAGCGGACCGGCCTCAGTACCGCCACCATCAGCCGCATCAGCCGCTGTCTGAAATACGGAAGCGACGGTTACCGGGACGTCCTCCGCCGCCTGGAGGAGAGGGGGATCGACATGCCCTCCGCGTCCCCGGACGAGGACGGAAAGGCGGACAACGGATGAGCTATGACATTCTGGCTCCCGTCTATGACCGCCTCAACCGGGACGTGGATTACGCCGCATGGGCAGATTACATGGAGCGCTGTTTCGACCTCTATATGGATAAGCGGCCTGAGCTGGTGCTGGACCTGGCCTGCGGAACGGGTGCCATGACCTTCGAGCTGGCCCGCCGGGGCTACGACATGACCGCCATCGACATCTCCGAGGACATGCTGGCGGAGGCAGAGTCCAAGGCCCGGGATCTGGGCATGAGGGATATCCTCTTCCTCCAGGGGGACATGACGGACTTCGAACTCTACGGCACGGTGCAGGCGGTGGTTTGTACCCTGGACGGCCTCAACCATCTGGCGGGGCGGGGAGAGCTTGACGCCTGCCTCTCGCTGGTTTCCAATTATCTCGAGCCGGGGGGCGTCTTCCTCTTCGATCTCAATACCCCCTACAAATTCCGCACCGTCTACGCGGACCGGGATTATGTCCTCGAGGACGACGGGGCGGTCTGCTGCTGGCGGAACCGGCT
>CACWLT010000364.1 GCA_902761695.1 uncultured Ruminococcus sp. | reverse complement strand
CCTACCTGCCCAACATGCTGCCGGGCCTGGCGGTCATCATCCTGTGGTCGGCCTTCTTTTCGGGAGAAAAGTCCGGCGTGCTCAACATCCTGCTGGGCAGGCTGGGCCTGCCGCCCCAGTCCTATCTGACCAATTACCGTCTGGTGATCCCCATCATCATCGTCATCGCCACCTGGAAGGGGGCGGGGGCCACGGCCCTGATCTACATGGCGGGGATGTCCGGGATCAACGCGGAGCTGTACGAGGCGGCGGCTATCGACGGGGCCACGGTGTGGCAGCGGGTCGTGCACATCCTCCTGCCTGCCATCCGCAAGCTGGCGGGGACGCTGCTGATTTTGCAGATCATCTCCGTGTTCCAGATCATGTACGAGCCCATGGTGCTCACCAAGGGCGGGCCGGACAATGCCTCCCTGTCCCTGATGCAGCTGATGTGGCAGTACGCCTTCGGCGGCTCCATGAATTACGGCAAGGCCTCCGCCGTGGCCGTGATCGTGACCGTCATCCTGCTGCTCATGACCGCCGTCTATTCCTATTTCAACCGAAAAGAATCCGACTGGGATTAAGAAAGGGGGATTTATGTCCATGAGCCATCCGCAGCGCACCGGCGTGATCCGGGACTACGACATGCATTCCCCCTCCGTCCGGGCGGGGTACGGCGTGATCCTTTTCCTGTGCGGGATCATGGTGGTGATCGCCCTGTTCCCGCTGGTCTGGGTCATTTTGGCGGGCTTTAAGGACCTGAAGGAATTTGTCTCCAGCACCAGCATCCTGCCCAGGGGCTTTGATATTCAGACCTTCGTGACCACCTGGAATCAGCTGGGCATCGCCAAGAACTACTTAAACTCCTTTATCTCCGTGGCGGGCAGCGTGGTCTGCGCCCTGATCTTCAACGGCCTGCTGGGCTACGGCCTGGGCATCCTCAAGCCCAAGGGCTACGGCGTGGTCAAAAAGCTGGTGATGCTCTCCCTGCTCATGCCCACCACCATCAGCATCGTGCCCCTGTTCATGAACATCCAAAAGCTCGGGCTGGGCAATTCCTTTTTGCCCCTGTGGCTCTCCTACGGGGCCAACGCGAAGCTGCCCGAGGCCCCGGCGAACTGCCTCTGGGACTGCGGCCCCGTGCGCTTTGCGGCCACCCATCCGGATTCGGACGAGCCCATGACGCGGGACGGCATCCGGGTGAGGACGCTCGGGGAGGGTGCCGGGGTGCCCGTGACGGTGAAGTCCGACTACACGGCCCTGAAAACCTCCCGCCAGTCCTCCTATTACAACGACTACACCGTCCAGTCCGCCGGGATGACCGACGAGGCCATCGCCCAGCGTGACGGGTTCTATCTGCTCCGGATGGGCGGATTCGTCGCGGAGGGGGATGTGGAAGAGCTTCCGCTTGACCGCATCGATCCCGCAAAATACGCGTCCCTTTTCCCCGAACCGCCGATCGACGAAGAAGGGGAAGACGCGCCGGCGGGGGAAGAGTTGCCCGAATCCGGTGTTTCCGAACCGCCGGAGACGGAAGCAGCTCCTGAATTCGTTTCCGAAGAAGATGCGGAACCTCCGGTTGGACACGAAGACGAACCGGAATCCAAGCCTGAGACGGAACCCGAATCCGAACCGGAACCGGGATCGGAGCCGGAACCGGAGGAAGAGCCGGAGGCAGTCATCACAGCGGATCTGTACGGCGCGATGCTTCCCGGGCGGGCGACCGTTCTGTCCGGCGAGTCATTCAACCGGGGACGGATCACAGAGGTCGTCTTCCGGATGGACCCCGACGCCGCGCCCCCATACAACGGATCCGTGGAGGACGGCGTCTTCGTGCTGACCTTCTACTCCGTGAACGGGGAACGGTGCGCCCTGCCGACCGTCGCGGAGAATCCCCTGTTTGACGCGGTGGAGATCATCCCCCTCTCCGACCGGGTGCGGTACGTGTTCAGCCTGAAGGATCCCATGAACTTCTACGGCTTCGATCTGGAGTACCGGGGGAGCGGGGAGGCCGTGCTGATGCTGCGCAACCCGATCCCCGTGGATCTGACGGCGGAGCGGCCCCTCTCAGGCATCCGGCTGGTGCTGGACGCGGGCCACGGCGGGGACGATCCCGGCGCTTTCGGACCCATGCGGGCAGGCGCGTCCCTCGACGACACGGAAACGCCCTCTCTCACGGAAAGCCCCGCTTTCTCAAACAGCGAAAAGGATCTGAACCTGACCCTGACCCTGGCGGCGGCGGAAAAGCTGCGGGAGCTGGGAGCGACGGTGCTCCTGACCCGGGAGGAGGACGTGACCTACGATCTTCTGGCCCGGGCGGCATGGCTGGAGGAGGTCGAGCCGGACCTCTGCATATCCCTCCATCAGAATTCCATCGGCTACGCCACGGACATCACGAAGGTCCGGGGAACCCTGGGGCTCTTTTGCGAGGCGGGAGGACAGCTGCTGGCGGACTGCGTGGGCCGGTCGGTGGCGTCGTCCCTGTACCGGAACTACCGGGGCACCGCGTGGCAGGCTCTGGCCGTCTGCCGCAACCCGAAATTCCCCTCCGCCCTCATCGAGGTGGGCTTCATGACC
>CACWLT010000363.1 GCA_902761695.1 uncultured Ruminococcus sp. | reverse complement strand
ATATTACCGGCTCAAATGCTTATATGCTATCCGGTGAACTTGCCACCTTGCTTTCCGGAAGATATGTTGAAATCAAAATACTTCCTCTGTCGTTCAAGGAGTACAGGGAGCTGAAAGGCGATCAGGACAGAGACCGCCTCTTTGGCGACTATTTGAAATATGGCGGACTTCCCTATATCGCGACATTTAAGGACCCGGACAAAAGAGCAGATGAGTATTTGGAAGGTATTTACAACACCATCATCGTGAAGGATATTGAACTTCGGCAAAAAAGGAAGGAAACAGACCTCAACAAACGGAAAATCACGGATATGGCTCTACTGAGAAATATTGCCCGGTTTCTTGCCGGTTCCATAGGGAGTCCGGTTTCGATAAAGAGTATCGCTGACTATATTACATCATCGGGACGCAGAATCTCTCCTAACACCGTCAGCGATTATGTGGAGGCCTTGATCGAGCCGTATGTTTTTTATCCCGCGGAGCGGTATGACATCAATGGTAAGCAATTACTGACGCAAAACCGGAAATTGTATATTGTTGATCTTGGCCTGCGTAGACATTTGGTTCCTAAGCAGAATTACGATCTTGGGCATTCTCTGGAAAATCTTGTATACCTGGAGTTGCTTCGAAGAGACTGCAAAGTGATGATAGGAAAGGTGGGCAATACAGAGGTGGATTTCGTTGCCCAAAGAGGGGATGAAATTGCATATTACCAGGTAACGGCCTCGCTTACCGATGAGCGCACGTTCAACAGAGAATTTGCTCCGTTGAAAGCGATCCGGGATAACTATCCGAAAACGGTTCTTACTTTGGACAGGTTTTCACTCGGAAATTATGACGGCATCAATGCGATCAACGCAGTGGACTGGTTTTTACAGGTTTATGACCGACCATGAGTGAGCTGTTCAACATTTTGACAGGAATGTCGTCGGGACCGATATACGTTTCGTCTGCGGGAATGAATCGTTTTTCACCGGGCCTTTCCTAAAAGATTTCCATCCCCGGAGGGAACGGCGGTTGCAAACCACAGGATGTCGCTGACGGTGCGCTCCACACCGAAGTCAATATAGTTATAGGGCTCGCCGCGGAAGACGACTTCGCCGGTCTGACCGCCATCGAGGCAGTAGGCGGTCCGGACGGGCTTTTCCGCAAAATGCTCGGCAAACTGGGTGACGGTCCAGCGTGCCTCATGACTGCCGTGGTTCAGGGACATGTAGAGGTAGTGCAGCGGCCCTATCTGGCCGATGCCGGCACGGGAATAGCCCTGACCCACCTCGCCGACAGGGTACCAGCCGCAGGGAATGGCCCGGCCGTTTTCCACCAGAACGGGACCGAAGGCCACGGAGAAGAGAATATCGTTATCCTGTATGAACTGCCGGACAGAATCCGCGGTGTTTTTCTCGCCCAGGCGCTTGTACAGAAAATCGCCGGAGGAATTGACAAACAGGGTGTCGACACAGTTATACAGGGAATAGTCTTTGGCATAGTGTGACGTGTTGAAGCGGCACAGCTCGCCGTCATAGACCAGGATGCCGAAATCCCGGTGCCTGTAGAAATCCGCATTCATCGCGACGACGGCATTGGTCTGCGAAGCCAGCTCGGTCGCAAAGTACTCCTTCCCGGAGCCGTACCGGTCATCGGCAAGCTTCCGCCGGAACTGGGAGGGGTCGGAGACCTTGATTTCGGCGAAGCTACAGGACTTCCCGTCGATCTGCTCCTTCCAGAGGATGACCATGATCGAATCATCAAGATAATACTCAATGTTCCGCGCATAGAGACCGCGATAGAAGGTTGCCTTCGGATTAAAGGCAACCTCTTCATCCGGTCCCAGAAGACCGGAATCCCTGGCTCGCTGGATGACCTTGAGGACCTGCGAGGCATCGTCCATACTGACCTTGCCGTAACAGGAAGGATCCGGCGGCGGACCGAGGGTCGGAAGCATCTGCGTGGATTCTTCGATCTGGCCGTTGGCGGAAGCGGATGGCTGCACATATGGCAAAAGGGTCAAGATGAGCAGCAGACAGAGCACGATGCCGCAGCGACGGAAGCGAAAAAGCGGGGTGTTGTTCATCGGTTACCTCCTTTCAGGCGGAAAACGGACGAGGGAGAACCCAGAGCACAGGGGGGAGCCCCTCGGTGTATGAAAAGTCTTCGGAAGAGCCGGCGAGCGCTGAAAAAGCCTCCGACGCGGACTGCCCATCCGCGAGGGCGCGGACAGAGGTGAGAACGGCTTCGGCGTATCCGGACGCATTACGATCGACGGTTCCCGTCATCTGACCGAGACTGACAGCCGTGCGGGCGGCAACGGACGCGCCGATGCCGAAGAGCGGAATGGTTGCGCAGAGACCGTCACCGAGATTACACCGGGCGGCCTGCAGCGCGGTAAGAGCGCCGAGGGCCATGTCGTCGCTGCCCGCCGCAACAAGCTCAATCATGTTCCCGTTGGCGTAGTTATAGGATTCGATGTCGGATCGAATCAGGGCATTCGCGGCCTCGGAAGAGCCTACGCCGTCCGGAGCCGCCTGAAAGCCGAAGCTGTCCTCCTCATCGAGAAACGCA
>CACWLT010000362.1 GCA_902761695.1 uncultured Ruminococcus sp. | reverse complement strand
CTTCATTTCCAGAGCGGTGTCGTACTTTGCCTGCGTCAGACGGTTGACGGCGGCGGAAACGGCTTCCTCGGCCTCCGGCGTGGTCTTCTCGCAGGGGAGCCACATGGTCAGGGTCAGCGCGACGCGGGATGTAGCCTCCGTGTCGGCGGATTCCACGTCAACGTCCTCGGCGTTCTGGGAGCAGCCCGCCAGCATGCCGAGCGCCATGACGGCCGCCAGAACCAGGGATACGAGCTTCTTATACATTTCGATCCTCCTAAATGGAATCAGGGAACTCATAGTACGCCCTATTTTCGTCTTTTCATATTGTACACGAAAAAGGCAAATCTGTCAAGCGGTTTTTGTCCGACTTTTCTGTAAACAATCGCTCCCCGGTCTCCCCCGCCCCTCGCCGCAGAGGTTTCCTTTGTGGATTGCCCACAAGAAACGGGAAGGATTTTCGGCAAAGCGACGTTATTTTTGTCGTTCTTCCACAGGGAGACGGCGGGGGAACTGAGCAAAAACGACAATTTTCCTTATCCGGAAACGGGGGGGAGGTTCTCTTCCCTCACCGCCCGGATCCGGAGAAGACCTCCGTTTCGATCCGGCGGACCTGCTCCCTCGGGATACCGAAAGCGCGGGCAACCTCGTCGGCGGTATGGGCGCGGCCGTCCTCCAGTCCGAACCGCATCCGGACCACGGCGGCGTCCTCGGGATCCAGGGTATTGAGGGCTGCCCGAACCCGCTCCTGCAGGAGGCGGAGGGCGTTTTCGTCCCGGGCTCCGTCCCCGGCGGGCTCGTCCTCTCCGGGCTGCGGGGCTTCCTCCGCGGTCTCCGGCTTTTCAAAGAGGTCGGGATCGGCGGCGATGCGCATGACCTCCTCCACCTTATCCTCCGTCATGCCGGTATCCGCGGCGATCTCGTCCACGGTGGGATCCCGGCCGTACTCCGCGGTCAGGTCCCGGCGGCTCTTCGTCACCCGGTAAATGCTCTCCACCATATGGAGGGGCAGGCGGACGACGCGGCTCTGATCGGCGACGGCGCGGCTGACGGCCCGGCGGATCCACCAGACGGCGTAGGTGGAGAAGCGGTAGCCCTTTCTGCCGTCGAACTTCTCCGCCGCCTGCATGAGGCCGAGGCTTCCCTCCTGGATCAGGTCGCCGAGAGGCACGCCTCGATTCGCAAAGCGCCTTGCCACGGACAGGACCAGCCGGAGGTTGGCTTCGATCAGACGGTCGCCGGCCTCCTTGTCTCCCTCAGCCATGCGGCGGGCCAGCGCGTTCTCCTCCTCCGCCGTCAGGAGCGGGCATTCGCAGACCTCCCGAATATAGATGCGGAGGGGGGTATCCACTTTGATTCCCTCCTGTTCGAGGGCCTTTTCCATATCCTCGGCGGTGTCAAAAAACTCCGCCTCCGCCGTGACCTCCTCCAGCTCCTCCGGGGACAGAGGGGGGATTTCAACGGCGTCGTCCTCCCCGTCCCCGAGCATATCGTCCGTGATCTCGTCCGGGACGGGAAAGGACCAGGCGTCCTCCTCCCGGCTCTCGGGCGAAATCCGATTCAGTTCTTCTTCCCGACCGGCCATGGGATCCTCCGTAATGTAGTTAATTGATATCGTTGAGGAAGCCCTTCAGGATCTTGGAGCGGCTCTGATGGCGGAGCTTCCGGAGGGCCTTGGCCTCGATCTGGCGGATGCGCTCGCGGGTGATGTTGAACTCGCGGCCCACCTCCTCCAGGGTGCGGGTGCGTCCGTCGTCCAGGCCGAAGCGGAGCTTGATGACCTGCTCCTCGCGGGGGGTCAGAGTGTGGAGCACCTTATTGAGCTGTTCCTTCAGCAGCTGGGAGGACACGGCCTCGGCGGGGGTGGGGGTGCTGTCGTCCTGGATGAAGTCGCCCAGGTGGCTGTCGTCCTCCTCGCCGATGGGGGTTTCCAGGGACACGGGATCCTGCGCGGCCTTCATGATCTCCCGGACCTTGTCGGCGGACATGCCCAGCTTCTCGGCGATCTCCTCGATGGTGGGCTCACGGCCGTACTCCTGCAGCAGCTGGCGGGAAGTGCGGGACACCCGGTGGATGGTCTCCACCATATGGACGGGGATGCGGATGGTTCTGGCCTGATCGGCGATGGCGCGGGTGATTGCCTGCCGGATCCACCAGGTGGCGTAGGTGGAGAACTTATAGCCCTTGGTATGGTCGAACTTCTCCACGGCCTTGATGAGGCCCAGGTTGCCCTCCTGGATCAGGTCCAGGAAGTACATGCCCTTGCCCACGTATTTCTTGGCGATGCTGACCACCAGACGGAGGTTGGCCTCCACCAGCTCGTTCTTCGCGCTCTCGTCTCCCTCGGCGATCTTCTCGGCCAGGTAGGTCTCGCGCTCGGGGGTGAGCAGCGGGATCTTGCCGATGTCCTTCAGGTACATGCGTACGGGATCGTCCACCGCCACGCCGTCGTCGGCCAGGACCTTGTCGATGTCCTCGTTCTCCTCCACCTCCACGTCGGTGTCGGCGGGGGCCTCGAACTCCTCGCCCATGTAGGTGACCTCGATACCGCTGGACTCCAGGGTTTCATAGAGCTTTTCCACCTGG
>CACWLT010000361.1 GCA_902761695.1 uncultured Ruminococcus sp. | reverse complement strand
AACCGAAAAAAGTATTCTCGTATTTCAAACAGCTTTCCGACATTCCCCGGGGATCCGGGAACGAGCGGGCCGCGGCGGAGTTCGTCCGGGACACGGCGGTCTCCCTGGGCCATGAGGCAGCGATCGACGCGGCGGGCAACGTCTTTATCCGGGCGAAGGCTTCCCCCGGATACGAGGACAGAGATCCCGTCATGCTGCAGGGCCACCTGGACATGGTCTGCGAGGCCAACCGGGATACGGTCCACGATTTTCTGAAGGATCCCATCGAGCTTTTGCTGGACGGGGAGCTGCTCCGGGCCAACGGCACCACCCTGGGTGCTGACGACGGCGTTTCCGTGGCGACGATCCTGGCCATCCTGTCCTCTCCCGACGTGCTTCATCCCGCCCTGGAATGCCTGCTCACCACGGAGGAGGAAACCGGGCTCACGGGGATGCGGAATTTCGATCCCTCCGTCGTGAAGGCAAGCCGGCTCATCAATCTGGATTCAGCAGGCGAGGGCGAGGCTACCATTTCCTGCGCCGGCGGCGTTCGTTCCCACGTGCATTTCGCCGTGCAGAAATCCCCCCTCGACGACGGGCGCGCGGTCCTGCGGCTCGAGGTTGCGGGGCTGGCGGGCGGTCACTCCGGCGAGGACATTAATCTCGGGCGAAAGAACGCTATCGTCGAAGCGGTCCGGATCCTCTATGCCGGAACGAAAGCCTCCCCGGTCCGGATCCTCTCCTTCGAGGGCGGCAACCGGGACAACGCCATTCCGCGCGAATGCGCCGCCGTATTTGCCGTGAAGGATCCCGCCGTGTTCCGGGCAGCCGCCGGGGAGGAGATCGCGAAAATCCGCTCCGAATGCGTACCGGATGACGAGGGCTTCCGCGCCGCATTCTCCGACGGAGAAGCCGGTCCCGCGCTGGATGAAAACGCGTCCCTCTCCCTGCTCGCGCTCCTGCGGAACCTGCCGAACGGCGTACACGGCATGAGCCGCTCCGTTCCCGGGCTGGTGGAGACCTCCTCCAATCTGGCGGTGGTGCGCGAGACCGGGGACGGCTATGAAATCGTCGTATCCTCCCGTTCCTCCGTGGAATCCCGGCTGGACGACATGCAGAACCGGGTCGAATGCGCCGCTGCGGCCGCCCATGCGGGAACGACGCACATCAGCCGCTATCCTGGTTGGGATCCCATGCACAACTCCCCCCTGCAGCGGCTGTATCTGGAGACCTGGAAATCGCTCTTCGGCACGGAAGCCCGGGTCATCGGCATCCACGCCGGACTGGAATGCGGTCTGCTGAAGGGCAAGCGTCCGGATATGGACATGATCTCCATCGGTCCGGATATCAAAAACCTCCACTCCCCGGACGAGGTGCTGAACGTCTCCTCCCTTTCCCGCATGTACCGCCTGGTCTGCGCCATGCTGGAGAAGGCCTGATGAAGGTCGCGCTGTCTTCCCTCCGCATAATGGACGGGGACGCGGAGGCCAATCTCCGCGCCATGGAGAGGGCCGCGCGGGAGGCAAAGGCGGAGGGGGCCGTGCTCTGCTGCTTCGGCGAATGCGTGCTGCAGGGCTTCAACTGCCTCGCATGGGACTATAAAGCGGACCGGGACACGGGCGTCTGTGCGGATTCTCCCTTGTTCGGCCGGATATGCCGCCTGAGCCGGGAAATCGGCATCGATCTTCTCTTCGGCTTCATCGAGCGGGACGGGGAGACGCTTTACTCCTCCTGCGCCCTGATTGCGGACGGTTCCCTCCTCCATCTTTTCCGCCGGGTGTCGAAGGGATGGAAGGAATTCTCGAAAACGGACGGGCACTACCGGGAAGGAACCGGGGTTCATCCGTTCACATACCGCGGCCTGCGGTGTCTCATAGCCCTGTGCGGGGATCTCTGGGACGACACGGCCTCCCTGTTCCGGGATCTGCACCCGGATCTGCTGTTCTGGCCGGTCTACATCTGCTATACACCGGAGGAATGGGCCGGCGGCGTCGGGCGGGAGTACGCGGAGAGGGCGGCAGAGTTTTCTCCCCTCACCCTGCTCATCAATTCAGCGGCGGATCTGAACGGACTGCCGGACGCTCACGGCGGGTGCGCCTGCTTCCGGGGCGGACGGATCGACTCCTGTCTGCCTGTGGGTGAAGAAGGGCTTCTACTTGTGGATATCCGATGAAAAGAACAGCTGCCGTGGATTCTCCCCTGCCAGAGGGATGTCCGCAGCAGCTGTTGTTCATATCTGCATCGAGGAAGCCCGGTCCAGAAACCGGATGTACCGCTGTTCCCGTTCGCTTCCCGGCTCCGCTTCCCGTCCCGATTCGAAATAGCGGACGGAGGGGGGATTTCCCGTGGATCTCACGTCGATCAGATCCAGGAGGCGGCGCACGGTGCCCTCGTTGCCGTCGATGATGTCCGCGCCGGGGAAGAACCGCCGGAAGCTGTCCCGGAAATAGAGGAAGTGTGTGCACCCCAGCACCACGGCGTCGTAGGTTTTCCCCTCCCCCACGGCTTCGGTGAGGACGGCGCGGGTCGATGCCCAGTCAAAGTGCTCCGCCTCCGCCAGCTCCACCAGAGCGGGCAGAGGGACGAGATCAGGCCT
>CACWLT010000360.1 GCA_902761695.1 uncultured Ruminococcus sp. | reverse complement strand
TCCACGCCGAGGAGGGCGGGATCCGCTTCGGACTGGCGGCGCTGAAAAACGTGGGGGAGGCCTTCGTGGACAAGCTGGTGGCGGAGCGGACGCGGGGCGGTCCCTTCCGTGATCCCGGGGATTTCATGACCCGGGCCTGCCGGCTGGACATCAACAAGCGGCAGATGGAGACCCTCATCAAATCCGGCTCCCTGGATTCCCTGGGAACGCCCCGGAGTCAGTGGCTGGCTGTCTACGAGAGCCTCCTGGACGCCCGGTCAGCCTCACGTCAGAGTGACATGGCGGGGCAGATCGGCCTGTTCGATGCGTCCTCCGCCGCCGTGCCGAAGGAACCCTCCATCGAGTTCCCGGACATGGCGGAGTTCACCATGCGGGAGAAGCTGGCGCTGGAGAAGGAGAGCTGCGGCATGTACCTCTCCGGCCACATCCTGGACGACTACCGGCAGCACATCGATGCCCTGCGCCCCGCCCGGATCCGGGATATCCTGGCCTCCTTCGACGAGAACGGGGAGGAAGAGGACGTCATGGGCGCGTCACCGGAGGAACCCCGGTACCGGGACAAGAGCCGGGTCACCGTGGCGGGCTCCGTGGTCAAGCGGGTCAACAAGGCCACGAAGAACGGGGAGCAGATGGCCTTCGTGACCCTGGAGGACGGGGGCGGTTCCATCGAGGTTCTGGTGTTCCCGAAAACGCTTGAAAAATACGGCCATCTTCTGACCTTCGACGCGGCGGCGGCCGTTGCTGGCACCGTCAGCGCGCGGGAAGAGGAGGAACCGAAGCTGCTCTGCGACCGCCTGATTGCCCTGATTCCGGACACCCGGGCAGCGGAAGAGCCGGGAGCCATTGAGGCCGCCAACGCGGAGCTGGAGGACACAGGAGCGCGCTGTTCCGCCGGACATGCCTCCGGGCATGATCCTGCCGCTTCCGGGAAACAGCCCCGTGCCGACAGCCGGGATTCCGGGTATACCCCGCCCGCCGTCGCCGCGCCCCGGAACGAGCAGGGAAGAGCGCAGGCCAGGACGGTTCCGGCGAAGATCTATCTGCGGACCCCTTCCGCGGACGCCAGATCCTGCCGGAGAGCGGCGGCGTTGTGCAGGATCTTTCCGGGGGCCGTTCCCGCCGTATTCTTCTTCGCGGATACCGGAGAATATCAGAAGCCCGTGGGCGTGAACGGTTCCCCCTTCCTCATTGAGGAGCTGCGGGAGATCCTGGGGGAGGAGAACGTGGTGCTGCGCTGAGGCGGAATGCGCGCGGCGTCCCCCGGTTCCGGCCGGAAAAGCGCGGAGTTTGCGGAAAAACCGTGCGGAGACATGGAAAAAAGCGGTAAAATTACCTAAAAATCAGATTCGGTTCATATGGGATTCAAAATTAGGGGTTATAATACAGACTGTAAACCCATAAGGAAAGGTCAGGCATCATGAAGGATTCAAGCAGCCCGCGGGTGAACTGGGGTCTGGAGACGCTTCATGTGCTGGGAATCATCGGACACGTGCTGTTCCGGGTGTTTTCCTGGTTCATGAATATTCTCCTGACCCTGCTCCTCATCGGGTTGATCTGCGGGATCATCTGTTCCACGGTCTTCGCGATTTATATCAACAACCATCTTGACCTGGAAATCGACCCCAGCTCCATCGTGACGGTGAACCGGGACTCCGCGACCCGGATCTACTATATGAAGTATGACACCATGGAGGACCGCATCAACCGGAGCGGCACCCCCGTGGAGATCGAGGACCAGCGTCTGACGGGCGACGACTCCACCATCGCGGTCTCCTTCGCCCAGATACCGGAGAACCTCTACCACGCCTTCGTGGCCATCGAGGACAAGCGCTTCGAGGAGCACAACGGCGTGGACTGGATCACCACCGCCCAGTCCGTGTTCAAGTTCATCTTCGGCGGAAACGGCGGCGGCTCCACCATCACCCAGCAGCTCATCAAGAACGTGACGGGCGAGGATTCGTACACCATCCAGCGGAAGGTGGAGGAGATCTTCCGGGCCCTGAACCTGGAGAAGGTCAAGAGCAAGGAAGAGATCTTCGAGGCCTACTGCAACATCGTCTACCTGGGCAACAACTGCGACGGCGTCCAGGCCGCGGCGAACTTCTACTTCGGCAAGGACGTGTCCCAGCTGGATCTGGTGGAATGCGCCGCCATCGCCGCCATTGTCCAGAACCCCTCCCAGTTCGAGCCGAAATATCACGACAAGGACCGTCCGAAGCTGGATGCCGAGGGCAATCCCGTGCTGAAGGAGAACGGTGAGCCCGAGTATATCCGCGGCAACGAATACCGCCGGTGGGTCGTGCTCGATCAGATGTGCAAGCAGGGCTACATCACCGAGGCGGAATGCATCAAGGCGCAGAACACCGAGCTTGTGGTAGTGAGCCATGACGACGACGAGGAAGTCGCCGAAGAGGGCATGACCATCTACAACTGGTACACCGAGGCGGTCATCTCCCAGCTCATCGTGGACCTGGCGGAGAAATACAACGTGACCCAGCGGGCCGCCAGCCAGATGATCTTCAACACCCTGGAGGAGATCTACGAGAACGACCGGGAATATTTCCCCTCCACCGGCTCGGGACTGCAGCCCCAGTCGGCCATGGTCATCTGCGATCCCTACACCGGCGACGTGCTGGGTACCGTGGGCGGACGCGGCAAGAAGATCATCAACCGCGGCACCGACCGGGCCACCGTGGCCACCCGTCCGCCGGGATCCTCCATCAAGCCTCTGTCCGTGTACGGGCCGGCTCTGGACGCGGGGATCATCACCTACGCCACCCCCGTGGACGACACGCCCCTCTACTTCTATCCCTACCTGATTTCCGAGGCGACGGAGTGGAGCGAGGCCCAGTACGGCTACTACGGCTATCCGAAAAACTTACCGGAGATCTATTACGGCTTAACGCCCATTCACGACGCCATCCGGCGCTCCGTCAACACCGTTGCCATGAAGGTGCTGAACATGTACGGCGTGGAGAAGTCCTTCAACTTCATGAAGAACGAGCTTAACTTCCACAGTCTCATCGAAGGCTACACCAACTCCAGCGGCCAGTACTTCACCGACATCGGCGAGGCGGCTCTGGCCCTCGGTCAGCCCAACTACGGCGTCACCGTGCTGGAGATGGCAGCGGGCTACTGCATGTTCCAGAACAGCGGCATGTACAACGAGCCGAACCTCTACCTCTACGTGGAGGACGGCGAGGGCAAGGTCGTGTTCGACTACTCCGACGACCCGAAGATCGTCATCAGCGAAGAAAGCGCTTCCATCATGACCATCATGATGCAGGAGGTCATGACCGCCGGTACCGGTATGGCGTGCACCCGGAACCACCTCCCAGGACTTCGACCGGTATTTCGTGGGCTACACCCCCTACTATGTCGGCGCGGTCTGGACGGGGTATGACATTCCCCAGTCCCTGTCCGCCTTCGGGGAGAATCCCTCCCTGCTGGTCTGGGACCTGATCATGACGCGGCTCCATCAGAAGTATATCGACGAGGCCAACGCGGGCGGCGAACCCCTGCGCAAGTTCGAGGTCGCGCCCGGCGTAATCACGGCAACCTACTGCCGGGACTCCGGACAGCTGGTGGCCGACGCCTGCGCCCACGACCCCAGACAGTACCGGGCGGAGGTCGGGTATTTCACCAGGGAATCCGTGCCGAAGACCACCTGCCAGACCCACGTCATGGTGCTCCGGGACCAGTATACCGGCGGCATCGCCTATCCCGCCACCACCTGCCCGTCCTGGAACTGCCAGTGGACCTCCCTGATCCGGGTGGAAAACCGCAGCTTCCCCACGGAGGTCTACGTGGTGGACGCCCAGTACGTCTACCGGGAAATGCCTTCCTGGGCCACTCCGGCGTACTGGTCGGGCGTCGCGTTCTTCCGGAATCTGCTGAAGGACGGCGAGTTCTGCGGCTCCTCCTACGCGGTCCGTCCCTATAACTCCTACTGCGTGGAGCACGGGATCTGGAACGGATGGTCCCCGAGCACCCAGACCACGGATACGGGAACTGCCGACAGCGGAGCCGGAACCTCCGACGCGGGCGCATCCTCCGATACGGGTCAGTCCGCCGGTTCCACCGGAACGGATGGCGCGGGCGGATCGGACGGCGGGGCGAACGACGATTTCGAGGACTGGTTCGGAGACTGACCGAAATCCGCATAAACAAAAACATCACCTCATAGAATACCGCAGCGTGTTCTGTGAGGTGATGTTTTATGATGGAGAAGATCCGGTGCGAAATCAAATGGCTGGGGGAGAACCTGAAGGAGGCCGGTCTGGGGGCCTTTATCGCTGCGGCGGGATGCGTCCTGCTCTGGGTCAGCGGAGGGAGCGGGTGGTTCGCCCTCAAGGCCATGCGCCTCTCCCTGCCTCCCCTGGGGCTGCTGTTTGCGCTGTCCTTGCTGCGGGCGGGCTTCTGCGGGTTGGCGGCGGCCCTGTGTGTCGTGGGATGCCGGGAGGGATGGAAGCGGAAAAAACGGATCCCGGCGGCAGCTGGATGGATCGCGGCGGCGTATCTCTTCGGGCTGGGCTGGTACGCGGTGTTTTTCTGCACCCGCATGATCCTCTTCGGCGCGGTCCTCCTGGCGGGCGGGATCCTGGCACTCTGCGCGGCGGGGATGGGCGTCTGCAAGAGGTGCGTTCCCCCGGCGGTGTGGCTCGGGCTGATTCCGGCGGGACTTCTGGACCTCTTTTTCCTGCTCATGACCCTTCTGACGGTGTGAGAAAGGGAAGTCCTCCGTTTCGGAGCGGACGGGGGAAGACGGATTTCAGTCCGTGCAATCTCCCCTGAGAGCTTCCACCTCGGCGCGTCGGGCAAAGAGGGTGCATCCCCCCGCGTGCTCCTCCAGAAGCAGGCCGCCGTCCCGGATCCTTTGGAAGAAGCCGGAGGCTATGGCGGCGCGGAGGGAGGCTTCCTTCACGTTGACATCGGAATAGGGGGAGAAGGGACAGGGCTCCGCTCCGCCGTGGGAATTGATGTGGAAGAAGCCGCGCCCTGCTGCGAGACAGCCGTCGGAAGCCTTTTCGTCCCCGGGGAAGGAGAGGAAAAGCGTGTTCGGATGAGTCTGCCGCAGTCCGTTCAGCGCTTCCGCCATCCATGCCCGTTCCTCGTCCTCCGGGGCCAGGGAGAGGCTGTCCTTTGTCACCGGAACGTACTCTACGAAGATGAA
>CACWLT010000359.1 GCA_902761695.1 uncultured Ruminococcus sp. | reverse complement strand
TCAACACCGCCGCCGACCGCCTCCGCGACGCCCGGGCTTTATGTGATGCCTAATCTTAGCTGAAGGGGATACGCGGCTTCTTGTAAGAAACCCAGAGCAGCAAGCTGCTCGGCAAGAACTGGTATAATTTCCACTGGTGCAGCTTCCTTCTCAATATGCAGCACGGGGTAACGTACAGCGTACCTTTTCAGGCTGTGTGTCTCACACACCTTCGCCTGATTGCTTATCTTTGACTGAAAAGCAATCCAGAATAAAGCCCCCGGAAAAACACCTTTCTTTATAAAAATTCCCGCTCCCCCGGAACCCATGCCGGGAGAACGGGAACTCTTTTTTACGCCCTTTTCACGATCTCAAGGATCAGTTCCGCGAGCTTTTCCATTTCCTGAATGAACGTGTACTCGTGTACCGTATGCACGTCGTGCATGGCGGAGGCGCACACAATGCCGGAAAGGCCGTTCTTCGAGAAGTGATTCTGATCCGCCCCGCCGAAGGTATATCCGAACCGGGGACAAAGACCCGCCGCCCGGGCTGCCTCGGCGAACCTTGTCACAACAGGGGAATCGTCCCCGGTCCGGTAGGCGCGCACCATCTCCCGGGCCTCCACCTCCGCGGCCGCCCCGATCTTCTCTGCCTCCTCCCGGAACACGGCGGCGATTTCTTCACTCTTTTTCAGCGCCGTATCGTGGACAAGGCTTCGGATCTCACCGCCGATTTTTATCAGCGCGGGCACGGCGTTGGTGACGCTGCCCCCCTCGATCCGGCCGAAATTGACGGTGGTGTCCTCCCCGATCCGGCCGGTTTTAATCCTTGCCAGCGCCCTTGCCGCCGCCGTCAGCGCGTTGATCCCGTCCTCCGGATTGAATCCCGCGTGTGCGCCTCTGCCCGTCACCGTCACGTCCAGGGACAGGATGGTAGGCGCGGCGGTCACAGCCTCCCCGATCTCCCCCGTCAGGTCGAAGCAATAGCTCTCCTTCGCCCGGAGCTTCCCGTAATCGAAGACCGCGCTGCCCCGGCCGTAGATCTCCTCCGCCGCCGGGAACAGCACCTCGATGTCCGCGTGGGGGATCCCCTCCTCCCGGATCACCCGGAGCGCTTCCAGAATGGCGGTCAGTCCCCCGCAGTCGTCCGCTCCGAGCACCGTGGTCCCGTCCGAGGTGATCCGCCCGTCCGGATGAACCACCGGCTTTTTCCCGATCCCGGGCTTCACCGTATCCATGTGGGAGGACAGCAGAACGGGCGTCCCCTCCCGCGTTCCGGGCAGAAATCCGTAGATATTCCCGGCGGAGCGCTCCGATTTTCTCCCGCAGAGCTCGTCCGCCCGGTCCTCCTGCGGCGTCACCCCCAGGGCGAGGAGGCGCCTCTTCAGCTCGTCCGCGATCTTCCTCTCCCCGAAGGATTCCGAATCGAACCCCGTCAGCGTGAGGAAGGTCTCCATGATTCTTGTTCTGTCGATCATAGCTGTTCCTCTCATTCGTTGTGTTCCATGTGCCCCCATTATACCACACCCCGCCCCGAAAGGCAAGAAAAAAGAGGCCGAAGCCCCTTGTTTCCGCGCGGTGAGCGACCGCGAAGGAATGCCCCCGATCCGTCACCGCAGCCGTTTTGAGAGATACAGCACCAGATCGTCGTCGTTCTCCACCGGAGCGTAGGGCTCGGCCACAGCGTTCCGGTACCACACGCCGGAGCCGTCCGGGACATACCCCCGCTTCACATACATCCGCTGGGCAGCCCCGTATCCGCTGTGGAGCCCCACGCCCAGATACACCGTATCCGAGTACAGAGCAGCGATCCGCTCCGCCGTATCCATCAGCGCGGACCCGACACCCCGCCGCCGGAACTTCTCCAGCACGGCGAAATCCATAATCTCGGGAAGCCCCATGCCGCCGAACGCGCCCCAGGGACTGTCCGGATAGACAAAGACATACCCCGCCGCCTCTTCTCCCAGCTGAGCCGTCAGGGTGACGCACTTCCCCGCCCCCTCGTGCTCCAGCCGCATCAGCAGCTTTGACGGGGTGGACTGCCATCCTTGTTCACACTCGCCCCGGACGAAATCGTCCACGTCCGCACCGGTCATGGAGCGCACCGCCAGGGTCCCGTCCATAAACAGCCCGTACAGCATCAGCCGAACACCTCCGGTCCCAGGGGATTGTCCCAGTCCACCGTCCCGCCGAGGCTTTCGGCCAGCTTGTCGATCTCCTGCCGCAGCATGCCGATATAAGCCGCCTCGCGCTTCTTCGACCGCCTCCCCTTCGCGGCGTAAATCTGCCTTGAAGCGTAGGCGTCATAGGAGATCCCGAAGTCCTCCGGATCCGTGTGCGGGAAGAAGGACAGGGTGTATTCGTACTTCACCTCTCCGCCCTCGCTGGTGACGGTCAGGGTCACGACGGCGCCCTTCCGCTCCACCTCGTTGAAAACGCATTCCGCGCCATAGTACCGCTTGTAAACGTCGAACGTCATTTTACTTCCTCCCCTCTGTGAAACATTCTCTCCGGAATGTGGCAGTAGCCGCCCGGATTCTTCTCGAGATACTTCTGGTGGTATTCCTCGGCGTCCCAGAACTGCAAAAGCGGCTTCACCTCCACCGCCAGCGAC
>CACWLT010000358.1 GCA_902761695.1 uncultured Ruminococcus sp. | reverse complement strand
CTCCATCACTTCGAGATTTTGTCCATGACCGTGCCGGACAACCGGAATATCGTCCTGTTTCCGGAGAAGATCGGCGGGAAGTTCGTCCGTCTGGAGCGCCCCATGCCGGTCTACAGCCGGGGACGGGACCGCTTCGATATCTGGCTCAGCGAGAGCCCGGACATGATCTACTGGGGCAATTCCCGGCTGGTCTGCGGGGTGGAGGACTACCCCTACGCCAACGACAAGATCGGCCCCGGCGCGCCGCCCGTGAAGACCGAGCGGGGCTGGCTGGTTATCACCCACGCCGTGGACCTCGACCGGAGCCGGGGCAAGAACGGCTGGGAGGAGAAA
Organism: uncultured Ruminococcus sp.; assembly: GCA_902761695.1. GTDB lineage: Bacteria > Bacillota > Clostridia > Oscillospirales > CAG-272 > UMGS1696. The sequence goes on along the minus strand of CACWLT010000358.1, from coordinate 4,130 downwards.
TGGCAGAAGCGGTACTGCACCGGAGCCATGCTCCTGGACCTCGAGGATCCCGCCCGGCGCCGTCCCCATGCCCGACGGTACCCTCCGCATCTACTACGGCGCAGCCGATACCGTCATCGCCCTCGCCGAAGCGAAGATCGACGATTTGGCTGACGCCTGCCTGCGGTGAAAAAACAGCCGCGGAAAACCGATTCATGCAGGAAAGGAGCTCAGACATGAAACGTACGCTTTGCATCCTTCTGGCCGCCCTAATGCTCTCCCTTGCAGCATGCTCGGAAAAAACCTCCTCCGACGGGGATGCCGCGCCTTCCTCCTCCGCCGGGGACAGCGCGCCTGCCTCCGCCGGGGGTGAGCCGGAGACAGATGAGCCCGCACGGCTGGAGGACGACCTGCCGGAGACGGACCTCGGCGGCTGGACCATGCGGATCCTCTCCCACCACGATCCCTTAAGCGACGAGAGCACCATCTACGCCTACGAGCTGACCGGGGAGACCATCAACGACCTGATCTACAACCGGGACCTCTCTCTCAAAAAGCGCTTCAACTGCAGCTTCGAGCTGATCCCCGGCAACGGCTGGGCCACGGATCAGTCCATGCTGGAGGCCTCCGTCCGGGCGGGTTCCCGGGACTACGACATGGCCTTCCTGCTTCCCTTCGCCACCTCCGGCGCCCTCATCACCAAGGGCCTGCTCTACAATATGCTGGCCGTGCCGCACATCAATTTCAATCAGCCCTGGTGGCATACCAACGTCAACAGCCTCTATACCATCGAAGGCTATCTGCCCTTTGTTTCCAGCGACTACCTCATCAGCTCCTATCAGTACGCCAACGCCCTGATTTTCAATAAGAAAATGGCAGAGGACCGGGGAGCGGCGGATATCTACGGCCTGGTGCGGGACGGCAGGTGGACCCTGGACGCCTTCGAGCGGGTGATCTCCGAATTCTCTTTGGACGTGAACGGAGACGGCATGTTCACCGACGAGGATTCCTACGGCTTCGCGTCCAATTTCGGCTATCACGCCATCACCTGGGGATATGCCGTCGGGGAGCTGGGCGTGCGGTTCGTCGACGGGGAGGCCGTTCTGGGCTTCAACGACGAGCGGTTCTACAGTCTGGCCAAGTGGCTCTACGGCATCCTCTACGGCGGGAATCTGACCTTCGAGATCGGCTGGGACAAGGACTGCGAAATCAATTGGGACACAGACCGGGTCTTCATGCAGGCCATCTGGCTGGCGGACCTTGTGAAGTTCCGGGACTGCGAGAGCCCCTACGGCATCATCCCCTACCCGAAGTACGACGAGGCGCAGGACGGCTATTACACCTACATGGACGCCCGCTCCGGCAATATGGCGATCCCCATCGACGCGGACGCCGACACGGTGAAGAACGCCGGACTGCTGATGGAGGCCATGTCCTGCCTCAACTACAACGACATCGTGCCGGAATACCTCAACTCCATCATGAACTACAAGTACGCCCGGGACCCGGAGTCCGTGGAGATGCTGGGCTATATCTCGGCGGGCCGGAGATGGGACATCGGCTATACCTTTTCCTCCGTGGACGCGGGCAACATCGTCTGGATTCTGGACTTCCACCTCAAATCCACCGGCGGCGACCTGGCCTCCAAGGTTGCGTCCATCGAGAAGGTCAACCGCAAGACCTATCAGCGGATCCTGGACGGCTACGCGGATCTGGCGGGGAGGGAGTGGTGAGATGGACCTGATCTACGGCCGCACCCTGACCGACGCCATGGCCTTTGCCCGGGAGGGGAAGACCGCGGAATGGGTGGACCTCTATCTCCGCTCCGACGGCAGAAACGTCCCCATGGCCGACGGCCTGCGCCTGGCTCCCAGGGTCTGGCGCGGACCGTTCCGGATCCCGCTCTCCATGCTGACCCGGATCTGCGGGCCCGAGGAGACCATGAAATGGCGCGTGCATCCCGTTCAGTTTGAGGAGCATGTTTCCTCTCTCATACGGGAGATCGAGGGAGGCGGGGACCTGCCTCCCCTGCTCGTCCACTGCACCGCCGAGGGGCTGGAGCTGAACGACGGCAACCACCGGCTGGAGGCATACCGGCGGCTGGGCATCGAGGAGGGCTTCGCGCTGTTCTGGGCCACCCGGGGCGAGGAAGAATTTTTCCCTCCCGTTCTTGACAACATGGGCGCTCCGTGCTAAAATATAGCGGAATATTGAGACAGAAAGGACTGTATCCAAACTATGAAAAAGCCTGTGAAAATCGCTCTGATCACCGGGTATCTCGGCGCCGGGAAGACCACGCTGCTGAACCATATCCTGGCCAATACCGACGGGATCCGCGCCGCCGTCATCGTCAACGACATCGGTGAGGTGAACATTGACGCGGAGCTGGTGGAGAAGAGCGGCGCCGTGGAGCGGAACGACATGGTTCCCCGCATGAACGGCTGCATCTGCTGCACCCTGAAGGACGACCTGGCGGAGGGACTGAGAAGACTGGCCGCCTCCGGCAAGTTCGACTATATCATCATCGAGGCCTCCGGTATCTGCGAGCCCCTGCCCATCGCCCAGACCATCGCCCTCATCTGCGAGGAGAGCACCGACGGCGGGATCCCCATGGTGCTGGACAACATCGTGGCCGTGGTGGACGCCGCCCGCATGCGGAGCTTCTGAAGGAGGACATCGACGAGGACGACATCGAGAGCCTCCTGATCCAGCAGCTGGAGTTCTGCAACACCGTCATCCTCAACAAGGCGGACCTGGTCACCGAGGAGAACCTGAAGGAGCTGCGCGCCATCGTGCGGGGCCTGCAGAAGGAAGCCGTGATCTATGAGGCCAATAACTGCGACCTGCCCATCACCCAGTTGCTCAACACCGGCCTCTTCGATCTTGACAAGGCCCTGGGCTCCGCCGCCTGGGTGGACGCCATGGAGCATCCGGAGGAGCACGAGAATCCCGAGGTGCTGGAATACGGCATCGAGACCTTCGTCTACTACCGCAGAAGACCCTTCAGCCTGCCCGCCCTCAACGCCCTCTGCGAGGACTGGTTCCCGGGCGTCATCCGGGCCAAGGGCATGGTGTGGTACCGCGAGGATCCGGACATGGCCTATATCCTAGAGCAGGCCGGACGGCAGATCACCGAGCAGCAGGCGGGACTCTTCATCGCCTCCGCCCCGAAGAAGGATCAGAAGGAGCTTCTGAAGCGCTATCCCGAGGCCAAGGAAACCTGGGATCCCAAGTACGGCGACCGCATGATCAAGCTGGTCTTCATCGGCCGGAAGATGGACAGAGCGGATATCGAAGCGCATCTCGACGCCTGCCTGACGGATTAAGGAAACAAAGGCGGGCAAATCATCGGCCTGCAAACGCTAAAACATGCGGAGGAATCCCGGATATGCGGATTTCTCCGTATTTTTATGCGTTTTTTCCTCCAATCCCGTTGCATCCCGCCGATGAATGTGGTATAATATACTTTAATCCGCACGGAAGGGCCGGAGCAGGCGCTCACCCCATGTCCGCCCGAACAAATAAACGCGGGGATGTCAAAAAAGCATCGCTGAAAATAATCGCGACCTTGCCCAATGCGCGTTTCGATCGCTGTTTTCGAGGCTCCCGAGAAAACCGTGAAATTCCATCTCCGATGGGATTTCACGCATGTTACAGCTGCCGCAACGTGGTTCGCGCGAGGACATGGGATATGCAGTCGGCTTTCGATGAAGGCATGAGAGGACAAGTTATGCTCCCCGGCCAAGGAAACCCCCGCACGGGGGGAAACCTTCGGCCTGAGATGGTGTCCCCCCGTGCCTCCCGCCCTGAGCAGGGCATTCCCCGCCCGTCCCGCGCAGGGGCATCCATTCGTGCGGATGCACGATATTGTCTTTCGTTTGGAGAAAATTATGCATAAAGAGTTTTTGATGGGCAATGAAGCCATGGCGCTCGGCGCACTGGCCGCAGGCGTCGGCCTCGTTTCCGGCTATCCCGGCACCCCGTCCACGGAGGTTCTCGAAACCGTCGCCAAACGCAATCCCGGCGGCGTCCACGTGGAGTGGTCCGTGAACGAGAAGGCGGCTCTGGAGACTGCGGCGGGGGCGTCCTACGCGGGAGTGAGAACCCTCGTCACCATGAAGCAGGTGGGCCTGAACGTGGCCTCCGATCCC
>CACWLT010000357.1 GCA_902761695.1 uncultured Ruminococcus sp. | reverse complement strand
TTCATGGCCCAGTTCATGGCATCCCCCAGATCCCGGAGGGTGTCCAGCACCGTGCCGTCCATATCAAAAATGTATGCGTTGTATTCTTTCAAAAAGGTCTTCCTCTCATTTCTCCGTTTCCGGCGGGAACCGGTCCGGATCCAGTTTCCGTATGCATTTGGCGGGGTTTCCCGCCACCACCTCATAATCTCCCACGTCATGGGTGACCACGGAGGCCGCTCCCACGATGGCATGCCGTCCCACGGTGACCCCCGGCAGGATGGAGGCGCCGGCGCCGATCCAGGCCCCCTTGCAGATGCGCACCGGCCTGCAGGTGAGCACCTGGCGGTCATAGGGATCGTGGTTGTTGCTCAGCAGCTGCACATTGGCGGCGATCTGCACGTCGTCCTCGATGGTGATGCCGCCCCGGGCCATGGCCAGAAGGTTGCTGTTGATGAACACCCGGTCTCCCACGCGAAGTTCCTCCAGTGCCGCTCCGTAGAGAGGCGGTGCTAGCACCGTATTCTCCCCGATGCGGTCTCCCAGAAGCTCCTTCAGGATCTCCCGGCTCTCCTCCGTGCGTCCCAAGGTGTGATTGAACTGAAACAGCAGTTCGTTCTGACGGACGTACAGGGCCGCTTCCTCCGGAGTTCGTTTTCGCATATCCACACGTTTCTCTTCCATTCCGTTTCCTCCGTTCTTTTCCGTTCACTGCAGGCAGAACACGGTACGGATCAGGCGCTTTCCGCTGTCCGTCCGCGCGACACGGTCCAGAAAGCTGCATATCTTTTCCTCACTGTATCCGTTCTCGGAGGCATTTGCAATGAAGTCCGCTTCCAGCAGGATCTGGTAATCCATCCCTTCCACATCCTCAAAGGTATGATGATGACCCACGAGATAGCTCACCCGTTGGATCTGATCCGCGCTCATGCCGGTATCCCGGAGGAAATCTTTCACCAGAGGCATCCCCTCCGTTTCCTGAAGCTTTCCGTTGGTATTCCCGTATTTTTCCCGGCAAAGCGGACAGGCGATATCATGGGTGATGGCCGCCACCTCCAGAAGGAACTGCGTCTCGCCGTCCAGCTGTTCCAGTTCCCCGATGGTCCTGGCATAGGTCCAGACCCGGATGAGGTGATCGATATCATGAAGATTGCCCCGGGAAAACGCGATCATCTTTTCCAGGATGGGAGCGGTGTTCATGCTGTGGTACCTCCGTAGGTTCGTCATTGCTGTCCCATTATATCTTCTGCGGGCTGAGAATTCCATACAAGTCTGGTTTCATGGGAAAAAATATTTTTCCCGGCGGTTCCGGAAAAAAAGATGGGTTTTCTCTCATCCCTTGTGTATAATAAGGAGCATAATGATACTATCACACGGCAGTGTATAAAAGCTGCCATTTCAGAAAGGAACTACCATATATGAAGATCGGGATCCTGAAGGATATCAAGGAAGGTGAATACCGGGTCATCGCCACCCCCTGTGAGGTAGCTACTCTCATCGACGACGGCAACGAAGTCTTCGTGCAGCGGGAGGCCGGAAGCCGGGCAGGCTTTGACGACAGCGAGATCGCAAGCCTCACCACCCCGCCGCTCACAACCATCCACCAGCCCGTGAAGACACTCGCCGAGATTGCGGTCGCCTCGCTCCTCCAGCGGATAAGAAAGCCTTCGCTGCCCCCGCGCACAATCCTGCTCGACGCGCCGATTGTCGTCAGGGCGTCATAGAAGAGCCGTGTCCTCTTCCCTTCCTTTGCCTGGCTGCGTGCGGGGTTATTTCAGAACGGCATCGACTACGCCGTCGTAGGAGTCGAGGACGACCGCGCCATCCACCTGCTTCGCGGCCTTGCGCTCCGCAGGCGTATCGGCGACGATAACCACCCGTCCGCCGCGCGCGATGTACCGCTCAAGCGCAGCGACGGAGGACTTCTTCACCTCGTCCGTCGTGACATAGACGTCCACGTGCGCCATGTCCCCCCACTCCTTGCCCGGCCACACGTCGATGCGGCGGTCACGGGAGAGCGTGTCGAGGAGATACTGCGCAGACGCCTTGTCCGACGAGCGGTACCGCACAGACACCGCTCCGCGCACCCTGTCGAGGCTCGGCGCCGCCGAGGGCTCGACGCCCGTCAGGAACTTCATGCCGCCGCGCACGATGTCAAAGGTGCATTCCTCCTTCTCAGGGTGCGGGCAGGAGACAAACACCCTCCCCTTGCCGACGCGTCCGCCGAGGAACGCGCCCTTGCCCAGCATCTCCGCAACGGGTTCGGGCTGTTTCGTGTTGATCGTGCGGCCTGCGTACCTGCCGAAGACCTTTACGTCCGTGTCTTCGACCGGTTCCCCGGGGATGGCGGCGGGTCCGCCGAAGTAGATGACGGTGCACGTCTTGTTCGTCGTGCCGAGCGCCTCCATGCCCTCCTCGGTGAACGCCACCTTTATCGGCGCGTCGCCGCGGTAGTGCTCGGGGTCGTCGCCCTTAAAGGGGATGAGCCCGAGGCGCGGATAGTCCGCGCGCGACTGCTGCATCGCCATAAAGGCGCCCGCGCAGACGCCGTAGTATTTCCCGCCCTCGCGGACGAACCGCTTCAGGGCCTCCGCGCCCTTCTCGCCAAGGGCCTTGTACTGCT
>CACWLT010000356.1 GCA_902761695.1 uncultured Ruminococcus sp. | reverse complement strand
TCCCATTCCCTGCAGAAGAAAGCCTGCACGAACGTGCAGGCTTTTTTTTACCACAGGAGAACGGAGAGGATATTATGCTGCAGTTTTTGGAATCCATTATTCTCGGTATCGTCGAGGGGATCACGGAGTGGCTGCCCATTTCTTCCACGGGGCACATGCTCCTGCTCTATGACCTGTTCGGGATCGATCCTTCGACTCCCTTCTGGGAAATGTATCTGGTCGTGATCCAGTTCGGGGCGATCCTCGCTGTCATCGTGACCTATTTTAAGCGTCTCTGGCCCTTCCACCGGGTGGATGAGCGGAAGACCGGCATCTACCGTGTCATCAGCAAACCGAAGCTGATCATGTGGCTGAAGATCGTGGTCTCCTGCATTCCGGCAGCGATCGTGGGCGTCTTTTTCGACGACTGGCTCGAGGAGCGTCTCTACAAGACCCCGGTCATCGCGTTCATGCTGATCCTGGTCGGCGTGCTCTTTATTCTCGTCGAGAACCGGAACCGCGGCCATCGGGCACGCGTGCGCAAGATCAGCCAGATCAGCTGGACGGAGGCGTTTCTGATCGGCCTTTTCCAGCTCGTGGCGGCGGTCTTCCCCGGAACGTCCCGCTCCGGCGCGACGATCCTCGGCGGCGTCTTCCTCGGCCTTTCCAGAAAATGCGCCGCGGAGTACACCTTCTTCCTCGGCGTCCCCGTGATGTTCGGTGCCTCGCTGCTGAAGCTCGTGAAGTTCGGCGGCTTCTCCGGCTCGGAGATCATGGTGCTGCTGGTCGGCATGATGGTGGCCTTCCTGGTCTCCATGGTGGCGATCCGCTTCCTGATGAAGTATATCCAGACCCACGATTTCAAGATCTTCGGCTGGTACCGCATCGCCCTCGGCGTGATCGTCTTTGTCTGGTATTTCGCCCGCCTGCTGGCAGCGTGAGCCTGACGATTCCTGCCGCGTCATCTTCGGCTGTTTCGGCGGCTGAGATCGAATCGGTATCAGTCTGTCTGTAACCGCAAACGGCTTCCGCGGCGGGAACAGCTAGATCGCTCCTCAACGGGGCGAAAACCGTTCAGAAAAATCCAAAACTCATCCTTCGGATTCAAACAGTTGGATTTTTCTTTCACAAGGCCCCGTTTTCACAGCGAAAGCTGCTCCATCGCCTTGTGCAGATTGTTTGCTCATTACAGACAGACTGATACCCAGTCCGGTCTGCCGGAATACAAAAACAGAAAGAACGAGACCAAATGGCCTCGTTCTTTCTGCTTTTAATGAGGGGGGAGATAGTGAGTGGTTCATCAACTATCTGAGTCATACTATAAAGAAAAAATGTGGAGAGATTGTGTACTTGTCAGAAAGAAACCGTGAAAATTCTAAAGAAAATCTAAAAATCCCGCCCCGCGTTCCGCTCCGCATAAGGGCAAGGAACGCGGAACACGCGTACGATTTGACGGAAGCACAGAAATGTTGTAAACTAGATTAGTTAAGGAATCGCAGAAAAAAATACATGCGGAGCGGCGGATCCGAACCGCCTTCGCTCCGCGGCGGGAGGCCGGGATGCAATTAGAGAAACTGCTGGAACGTCTTGCGTGGACCTGCGTGCAGGGAAACACGGACTGTGATATCAAAGATGTGGTCTATGATTCGCGCAGAGCGGGAGAGGGCAGCCTCTTCATCGCCATCGCGGGAGCCGTGAGCGACGGCCACAGCTACCTTCCCCAGGTCATTTCCGCGGGAGCGGCCGCTGTGATGGTGGAGGAAGGCCATCCGCTGCCGGAGGGACTGGCATTTCCCGAAGAGATGACCGTCGTCTCTGTCCCGGACACCCGGGTGGGCCTCGCGTACGCCTCGGCCGCCTGGTTCGGCTATCCGGCAGAGGAGATCCCGGTGATCGGCATCACGGGGACCAAGGGCAAGACCACCACTACCTACATGGTGCGCTCCATCCTCGAGAACGCGGGCTACCGCGTGGGTCTCATCGGGACTATCGAGGCGGTCATCGGGGAGAAGCACATTCCCGCCGCCAACACCACGCCCGAGTCCTACATGATCCAGAAAGATCTGCGGGAAATGATCGAAGCGGGCATGAACTGCGCGGTCATGGAGGTCTCCTCCCAGGCCCTGATGCTGCACCGCACCGACGGCATCCCCTTTGAGATCGGGGTGTTCACGAACCTCGAGGCGGACCACATCGGCCCCGCCGAGCATAAGGATTTCGCGGATTATCTGCACTGCAAGAGCCTGCTCTTCCGGCAGTGCAGGACCGGCATTTTCAACGCCGACGACCCGCATTTTGAGGAGATCCTCGCCGGACATACCTGCGAAGTCGAGACGTACGGCATTCACAAAAAAGACGCGGATCTCACCGCGGAGAATATCGAACACGTGCACGAACCCGGTTATCTGGGTGTGCGCTTTACCCTCGGCGGAAAGCTGCATTTCCCGGTGGACCTCGATATCCCGGGAGAATTTTCCGTGTACAATGCGCTGACCGCGATCGCGATCTGCGAGCATTTCCGGATCGGGGAGGCGGACATCGTGCGGGCACTCAAGGAGGCCCGGGTGCGCGGGCGCATCGAGATGGTGCCGGTCTCCGATTCCTTCACACTGATGATCGACTACGCGCACAACGC
>CACWLT010000355.1 GCA_902761695.1 uncultured Ruminococcus sp. | reverse complement strand
TGTAATACCAGTTGGACTGGAGGACGGTCTTCGGCATTTTGGAGAGGAAGAGATCGCGGTGGTTCCACATGTAGTCGGACCAGATCCAGGCGCGGGCGTTTTCCTTTTCCACGCAGTCCACCAGATAATAGAAGTCGTGCCACCAGAGGTCATGCTGGCGGATCACGCAGTAGTCGTAGGCCGTCTGATGGCCCGCGGTCTCCTCGTCCATGCCGAGATGGAAGTACCGGGGTTTAAATATTTCGCAGACCTCCCGGATCAGATCGGCGCAGACCCGGTAATAGACGGAGGTGGACAGCATGCGGCCGTACTCGTTCAGCCACACGTCGTGGCAGGCGGAGAAATTCAGCTTGGGCACCACCTCAAAGCCCATGGCCCGGACCTTGCTTAACTCCGCCGTCATGGCTTCCCTCGTCCAGGAGCCCTCCACCGCCAGCTCGGGATGGGATTCGTACCGCAAGCCCTCGCCGATGTCCAGGACGATGGTGTTGACGCCGGATTCCTTCATCTTAATCAGATAGCGGTCCCAGAGAGGCTTTGAAAACCGCAGGACCGGCGAGGCCACGGCGTCCGGGTTGTGCTCTCTCTGCCGGGTGTTGCCCTCTTCGTTCCACATGTTCCCGCCGAGATGCAGGAGCATGCACCACATCCGCTCGTTTGCTGTCATGACGATCTCTCCTTTCCGTTCCGGATCGGGTCCGGGGGTCGCCGTCAGTATAGCACGGGAGATGCGCTTTGTCAACCGGTCAACATGCGGCGCGGGGTTGAAACGGGGAGGAAGATGTGGTATAATGACGCATATGACCGGCGCGGCTGCGGCTGATCCGGGATCCGACAGGGAAAGGGAGAGGGACATATGGACGACCGGGGCGTGAAGGAACGGTATCCTGCCGTTTATCGGAAGGTCCGCTCCTATATGCAGGAAAACGGGGAGAAGAGCGTCTCTCCCTCCGAACTGGTGCCGGCGTTGGGGTTCATCACCCGGGAAGAGGTGATCCGGCGGGTCCTGGACGGCGCGGACTGGGCGGCGGAGGAGAACGGCCGGTATGTCCTGCGGGATCCCGCCAAAGACGGTCAGCCCGCTCGTCAGGCTCCGGCATCCGTCCGGGAAACCCGGGAAAACGGACAGGAGGAGGACGCGCTGGTTTTGCGGCTGAGGCGGGTTCTGGAGAAGGAAACAGCCCGCAGCAGGATCGGGGTGTCCGCAGTCTATCTGAAGCGGCTCTGCGGCAATCCGGCGGACGGGGAGATTCAGCGGATCCTGTCGGACGCTCCCTGGGCGGTGCAGCAGTACGGGTTCTACCGGTATGTGCCGCCGTCGGAGGTGAGCACGGAAGCCATTCGGCCTGCGAATATAATCCAAAGGGAAGCGGTCGGTGCGGCAGCGGCAGAAACGGAGAAGCCTGCGGTGACGGCACATTCCCTGAAGACGGACAGCCCGGCGGAGATCCGAACGGAAGAAAAAAGCGCGCCGGTCTGCGAGCAGCTCCGCATGGACGGGGGGATCGACCCTGAGGAACGTCCGTCCATCGGCGGGGAAGACGGAGCGGATCGGGCGGAAACAAAAAAAGCGGTTCCCGCACCGGAGCCGTCCGCTTCCCGCGAGAAGGCAAAGGGCGAAGGGAACGGATGGATACAGATGACCATGGCGGTACCGGAGGACGACCGGGAGGAGATGCGGGTCGGGACGGTGCTGAAGGTGAAGAAGCGGGCGCGGTACTGGGCTGTGACGGTGGATTTCGGTTCCCATTACGGCCGTGCGGCGGCGAAGTGGTCGGCGGGCAGGGAAGCCGAGGGGCTTCTGGGCCAGCAGGTGGTCTGCGGGATCCGGATGACTGCCTCCGGCCGTGAGGTCCGTCTCATGGGGATCGGGCAGGAGGGCTCCATGATCCCCGTGGAACCGGCGGAACGCGTGAACAACGGGGAAAGAGTGGAGTGAGGATTCCGGCATATCATAATTATAGGGCTGACATGATCCCGGTCCGGCGGAGGAAGAACTTACCGGTCATAATCGGGCAGAGGCCGTTCATACTATGACCGTGAGACAAAGCGTCTCGCGAAAATCAACAGAACGGAGAAAGAATCATGTCTACCAAGAACACCAGCAAGCTCAACGTTCCCGCCGCCAAGGACGCCATGGAACAGTTCAAGCAGGAAGCGGCCAACGAGGTCGGCGTTTCCCTGAAGGACGGCGACAACGGCAGCCTGACCTCCCGCGAAGCCGGCTCCATCGGCGGACAGATGGTCAAGAAGATGTTAACCGTACGACTCACGAAAAAAGCCGTCTTCGAGCGGGAAAACCGCATACTGGACCGGCATAAGCAAACGGTGAAATACATAGCGGGGATTGCGATCTGAGGGGGGATAGGGCTCGAGTGGGACATCAGTGAAGATCAGTTGTTTTCGCTGAAAATGGCGAGCAGCCGCTTGAAGGTGTCCTGTCCGTCGAGACAGGTGACCGTGAGCCAACCCTTTTGGTTGTCCCATTCGGACAGCCCGCGGTAGTAGAACGCCCTATGGAGCAATGTGTATGATTTCCGGCGTTGAGCGCGGAGGACATGGAGGCAGGCGCAGAAACAAAAACCATGTCAGTGGTCCGAAAAACATAGATCAGTTATAAATGTGATTACG
>CACWLT010000354.1:2329-4980 GCA_902761695.1 uncultured Ruminococcus sp. | reverse complement strand
GGCCTTTGAGACCACGGAGGCGGAAGCGGCCGTTCCGGATGACGAGGTGATCGTCCACTTTGCCGTCTCCCCCCTGGAAGCGGGAACCATTTCCGGCGTCGTCTCCCAGACCCTGCGCAGCGGCGAGCGGACCACTGAGGTGGAGGCTGTGCCGGCGGCGGGCTTTTCCTTCCTGAAATGGAGCGACGGGGAAAAAACGGCGGTGCACCGGGGGGAGAGCTATGAGGAGAACACCACCCTTTACGCCATCTTCGAGGAATCCAACGACACCACGCCCGCCCTCTACATCGATACGGAAAACGGGCGCGGCATCCATTCCGACCAAAGTACCGTGGGCTTCACCCTGTCGGCGGAGAACCTCCCGCGCCGGTACAAGGTCACCGGGGCCACGGGGCAGATCAAGCTGCGCGGCAACGCCTCCCTGGGCTGGGAAAAGAAGTCCTACACCCTGAAGTTCGACGAGAAGGTCAAGCTCTGCGGACTGGGAGAGAGCAAGAGCCGCAACTGGGTGCTGATCTCCAATCACTGCGACCAGTCTCTTCTGCGCAATTACATCGCCTTCTGGCTCCAGAAAAAGCTGGACGGGATTCCCTGGGGTCCCGACTGCCGGATGGTGGACCTCTACCTGAACGGCGAATATGTCGGCGACTACATGCTGGTGGAAAAGGTGACCATGGCGGAGAACCGTATCGGCGTGGAAACCATGGCCGACACCGGAAAACCGGACGCGGACTTCATGGTGGAGCTGGACAACTACGCCTATAAGGCCGGGGAGAAGGGTCTGGTCTGGTTCACCGCCCGGGGCTATCCCTATGAGATCCGGGGCGAGGACAACCTGACGCCGGACCGCTGCAACTACATCGACGACTGGATGACGAAGACCTGGGACATCGTCTGTGACGGCACCGACGACCAGATCCGGGACGTCATCGATATCGACGCGGCGGTGGATTCTTACATCCTGGCGGAGCTCACCAAGAACATCGACTGCGGCTGGTCCAGCTTCTTCCTCTACCGGAAGGACGGAAAGCTGTATCTCGGCCCCTCCTGGGACTTCGACCTGGCCATGGGCAACGACATGCGCCTGGACAACGGCAGCTATAAGAAGCTTTACGCAGGAAAGAACAACGGCTTCGGCCAGCAGAACCACTGGTACATCGAGCTCTTTGAGCGGGACTGGTTCAAAAAGCTGGTGACTGAGCGCTGGAACGCCCTCCGGGAAGCCGGACTCTTCGACGAAATGCTGGACGAGCTGGACCGGGCCTACGCCATGAACCGGGAGTCCTTCGAGCACAACTTCGAGCGCTGGCCCATCTTCGGCTGGCGGCTGAACCAGGAGCCCGAGCAGGTCATGGCGCTCCGTTCCACCGAGGAGCACGTCGGTTACCTGAAGGAATGGTTGGGGAACCGGATCCTCTGGCTGGACGAGGAGTTCAATTCCTGACGGCGTCCCCTTTGTGGCAGTGTGCCAAATGATTCTGCATAAACTTTCATTTTTCGTGAAAGATCAGGGTTTACAAGCGGAATACAGTGTGATATAATACATTTTCAAGAGCACATCAGGTTAGCGGCTTTCGCTTCCGGAACGGAGAAACGGCTATGTTTGAAATTGTATCAAAGACCGTTCTGAATCCCACGGTAATCAGAATGGACATCAGGGCTCCCCGTGTGGCCAGAAAAGCGCAGGCGGGGCAGTTCATCATCCTCAGAGTGGACGCGGACGGGGAGCGGATCCCCCTGACCGTCGCGGACTATGACCGGGAGGCCGGCACCGTGTCCATCATCTTCCAGAAGGTCGGCGCCACCACGGACAAGCTGTCCCTGAAGGAAGCCGGGGAGCAGATCGAGGATTTCGTCGGTCCCCTGGGACGGCCCACGGAGACGGAGGGACTTCACAAGGTCGCGGTTGTGGGCGGCGGCGTGGGATGCGCCATTGCCTATCCCGTGGCGAAGAAGCTCCACGAGGAGGGCTGCACCGTCCATTCCATCGCGGGCTTCCGCACGAAGGATCTGGTGATCCTGGAGGATGAGTTCCGCGCCGTGTCGGACCGCTTCGTTCCCATGTCGGACGACGGTACCTGGGGCGAGAAGGGGCTCGTGACGGCCGCGCTCCGGACGCTGATCGAGAGCGGGGAAGAGTATGACGAGGTTATCGCCATCGGTCCCCTGATTATGATGAAGTTCGTCTGCCAGCTGACGAAGGAGTTCGGTGTGAAGACCGTGGTCAGCATGAATCCCATCATGATCGACGGCACCGGCATGTGCGGAGGCTGCCGTCTGAGCGTGGGCGGCAAAATGAAGTTCGCCTGCGTGGACGGTCCCGACTTCGACGGCCATGAGGTGGATTTCGACGAGGCCATGAAGCGGGGCGCCATGTACAAGGCCTTTGAGCGGAACGCCCGCGAATGCAATCTGCTGAAGGGAGGGGAAAACTGATATGCCGAACATGAGTCTGAAAAAGAACGAGATGCCCTCTCAGGCCCCCGAGATCAGAAGGAACAACTATGACGAGGTGGCGCTGGGCTATACGGAAGCGCTGGCTCTGGACGAGGCTGCCCGCTGTCTGAACTGCAAGAACATGCCCTGCGTGTCCGGATGTCCCGTGAATATCCGCATCCCCGGCTTCATAAAGAAGATCGCGGAGGGGGATT
>CACWLT010000354.1:0-2245 GCA_902761695.1 uncultured Ruminococcus sp. | reverse complement strand
CCTGCCGGCGGTCTGCGGACGGGTATGTCCCCAGGAGAGCCAGTGCGAAGCGAAGTGCGTCCGCGGCATCAAGGGGGATCCCGTGGGAATCGGCCGTCTGGAGCGGTTCGCGGCGGACTGGCACAACGCCCACAGCACCGAGGCTCCCGTAAAGCCCGCTCCCAACGGACACAAGGTCGCCGTGGTGGGATCCGGTCCCTCCGGCCTTACCTGCGCCGGGGATCTGGCGAAAATGGGATATGACGTGACGGTGTTCGAGGCGCTCCATACGGCGGGCGGCGTGCTGGTGTACGGCATTCCGGAGTTCCGCCTTCCCAAGGCCATCGTGAAGCGGGAGATCGAGACGCTGGAGGCCCTGGGCGTGAAGATCGAGACCAACACGGTGATCGGAAAGGCCCTGACCATCGACGAGCTGTTCGAGGAGGAGGGCTTCGAGGCGGTGTATGTAGGTACCGGAGCCGGACTGCCGCGCTTCATGGGGATCCCCGGTGAGAACCTCTGCGGCGTCTACTCCGCCAACGAGTTTTTGACCCGGATCAACCTGATGAAGGCTTACCGGGACGGCGCGGACACCCCCATCTCCCACGCGAAGAACGTGGCGGTGGTGGGCGGCGGCAACGTGGCCATGGACGCGGCCCGGTGCGCCAAGCGTCTGGGAGCGGAGAACGTCTATATCGTCTACCGCCGGGGCGAGGAGGAATTGCCCGCCAGAGCCGAGGAGGTGGAGCACGCCAAGGAGGAGGGGATCATCTTCCGCCTGCTCTCCAATCCCACGGAAATCCTGCCGGACGAGAACGGCAACGCGGCGAAGATGACCTGTGTGCGCATGGGTCTCGGCGAGCCGGATGAAAGCGGACGCCGCCGTCCCGTGGTCATCGAGGGATCGGAGTTCATCATCGAAGCGGACTGCGTGATCATGGCCATCGGAACCAGCCCCAATCCCCTGATCCGCTCCACAACGGAGGGCCTGGAATGCGCCAAATGGGGCGGGATCATCACCGACGAGAACGGTCTCACCTCCCGTAAGGGCGTCTATGCCGGCGGGGATGCCGTGACGGGAGCCGCTACGGTGATCCTGGCCATGGGAGCCGGAAAGACCGCTGCCGCCGCCATGGACCGGTATATTCAGTCCGGAAAAGCGGAATAAGGTCTCTGACAGCCGGATCGGCCTGAATTTCTGAAGAAACAGTAAAAATGCGGAAAACGCGGGAACTTTTTGCCATCCCCGTCGTCTAAACTTTATATGCGCCTGAATCCTCCGGGAGCGGCGCGGAAAGGAACGGTGGGAGCGGATGAAAAAGGTGTTCCGCGTTTTTGCGTGGATCGGGGCGGGGGCGGCCGGGCTGGCGGTTCTCGCGGTCCTGCTGTTCTATCTGCTGATCGTCGCGGGACTGTCGCCGCGCCTGCAGACCATATGGATCTGCTCGGCCATGCGGACCATGTCCCACAAATACCTGGCGACAGCCTTCTTCTCCGACGAGACCATCGACCGGATCATGAAGGAAAACGAGGTGGACGACAGCGGCCATGATTCGGAGCTTCTGTCCTTTGCGCTCCCCTCCGATTCCGAAGCGGACCTTTCGGAGCACTCCGTCACCATCGGAGACGCGGCGGCGGACGCCCTTAAGAAAATCACGGAACAGCCGGAACCTGAAACGGAACCCGCACCGGCCGCCGTTGTCCCTCCCGAACCCGAACCCATAGACGACGGTGAGGGGGCCGGGTGGATCATCGGAAAGGTCCTGAGCTCCCTCCGTACCTCTGAGACGGAGAGCGGGGAAGAGACCGGACCGGAAGGTTCCGACGGGGCGCGGGACGAAGAAAAAACGGATCCCGAAGACGAGGCACCGGAGAAGTACCCCGCCGTGGACGAGATACTTAAGCAGGTTCCCGCGCTGAATACGGCGGCGGCTGAAGCGGCCCTCGGAGCGGCAAAGCGGGCGGTCTCAGGGGACACATATATCGCCCAGGGATATGAACGGCTGGACGGCGGGCTGTACCTCAAGGCGGTGTCCGGCCTCACCTGGCGCGGCTATGTCATGCTGGTCACCGACCCCACCCGGGTCCGGCTCAGAGATACCTCCATGCAGTACGAATGCGGGGAGAACGTCATGACCATGGTGACCACCGCGGGAGCCGTGGCGGGGATCAACGGAGGCGGCTTTGTGGACGGTCCCAACTACGATTCCAACGGCGGGACCCCCGGCGGATTGATTATCGAAGAAGGGAACCTGGTCTGTCCCCT
>CACWLT010000353.1 GCA_902761695.1 uncultured Ruminococcus sp. | reverse complement strand
GTACGAGATCGCCACCAAGCTGGCCTCCGTGCGGGCTCTGGCGGCGGGACGGGACATGGGAGGCGCGGTCCTCACCGTCTGCTCTGCCTGCCACAACGTGCTGAAGCAGACCAACCACGAGTTTTCCGTGAATCCGGATTTCGACCTCAAGGTGAACAACTATCTGGGAGGGGAGCCGGAATACCACGGGGAAGGGAAGGTCATCCACTATCTGGAGCTCCTCCGGGACGAGATCGGCTTCGACGCGCTGAAAGCAAAGGTGACCAAGCCCCTGAAGGGGAAAAAGATTGCCGCATACTACGGATGTCTTCTACTCCGGCCGTCAGCCGCCCTGGCCTTTGACGATCCGGAGAATCCCGCCGTCATGGAGAATCTGATCCGGGCTCTTGGCGGGGAACCGGTGATTTATCCCATGCGGAACGAATGCTGCGGCGGATATCTGACCCTGGAGGACCGGGACGCCGCGCGGAAAAGAAGCAATGCCGTTGCCGCCTCCGCGAAGGAGATGGGCGCGGACTTCATGATCACGGCCTGTCCCCTCTGCCTCTACAACCTGACGAAGAATACCGACAACGGGCTTCCGGTGCGGTATTTCACGGAGGTCATGGCGGAGGCGATGGGGCTGATTTCGGACGGAGAGGAGGCTGACGCATGAACGATCTCAAGGACCGGGTTCTGCGAATGAGCGGATCCGCCGTCATCAAGTGCATGCGCTGCGGCAAGTGCTCCGCGGCCTGTCCCTCCTACGACGAGATGGAATACCATCCCCACGAGTTTGTCTACATGGTGGAACGGGGGGACGTGGAAAAGCTGGCGGCCTCCGAATCGCTTTATAAATGTCTGACCTGCTTTGCCTGCGTGGAGCGCTGTCCCCGGGGCGTGGAGCCCGGCAAGGTGGTGGAGGCCGTGCGCCTGATCGCCGAGCGGGAGCAGGGAAAGAACCGTCTGACGCCCGGAGACATTCCCGCGCTGCTGGATCCGGATCTGCCGGGTCAGGCGCTGGTGACCGCGCTCCGGAAATATACCAAGTGAAGGGAGGGTCCGATCAATGCAGAAAATCGGCGTATTCGTATGCCACTGCGGCACCAACATCGCGGCGACCGTGGATGTGAAGGCCGTGGCCGAGGCGCTGGGGAAGGAACCCTCCGTCGTCGTATCGCAGGATTATACCTACATGTGCTCCGAGTCCGGGCAGAACCTCATCAAGGACTCCATCCGGGATTACGGGCTGACGGGCGTGGTCATCTGCTCCTGCTCCCCCCGGATGCACGAGACCACCTTCCGGCGCGCGGCTCAGCAGGCAGGGCTCAACCCCTACATGGTGGAGATCGCCAACATCCGCGAGCAGTGCTCCTGGATCCACAAGGACAAAGCGGAGGCCACGGAGAAGGCCATCATCCTGGGCCGTGCCGCCATCGCCAAGGTCCAGCTGAACACGCCCCTCATCGCCGGGGAGAGCGCCGTCACCAAGCGGGCTCTGGTCATCGGAGGCGGCATCGCGGGGATCCAGACAGCCCTGGACATTGCCGAGGCGGGATTCCCGGTGGACATCGTGGAATCGAAGCCCACCATCGGCGGCAAAATGGCCCAGCTGGACAAGACCTTCCCGACCCTGGACTGCTCCGCCTGCATCCTGACCCCGAAAATGGTGGACTGCGCCCAGAACGAGAACATTACCATTTATTCCTACAGCGAGGTGGAGTCCGTCTCCGGCTTCGTGGGGAACTTCACCGTGAAGATCCGGCGCAAGGCCCGGTACGTGGACGAGACCAAGTGCACGGGCTGCGGGCTCTGCACGGAAAAATGTCCCATGAAGAAGGTGCCCAACGAGTTCAACCTGGGCATGGACAACCGGCGGGCGGTCTACATCCCCTTCGCGCAGGCCGTGCCGAAGGTGGCCGTCATCGATCCCGACTACTGCAACATGCTGAAGAACGGGAAATGCGGCGTCTGCTCCAAGGTCTGCACTGCCGGGGCCATCGACTACAAGCAGACGGATACCTTCATCGAGGAGAAATACGGCGCCATCGTGGCCGCTACGGGATTTGAAATCGCCGACATCAGCCGGTACGACGAATACGCCTACTCCCAGTCGAAGGACGTCATCACCTCCCTGGAGTTCGAGCGCATCACCAACGCGGCGGGTCCCACGGGCGGCACCCTGCTCCGGCCCTCCGACGGTCGTCACCCCCACACCGTCGTGTTCGTCCAGTGCGTGGGATCCCGGTGCACGCCGGACAAGGGCAAGCCCTACTGCTCCGGCATCTGCTGCATGTACACCGCCAAGCACGCCATGCTGACCCGTGAGAAGTATCCGGACACCGAGGTCTACGTGTTCTACATCGACGTGCGGACCCCGGGCAAGAACTTCGACGAGTTCTACCGGCGGGCGGTGGAGGAATGGGACGCTGGACGTGCAGGCCTCCGACCTCATCATGAACGAGCAGCTGCACATCTCGGCGGACCTTGTGGTGCTGGCGGCGGCCATCGAGCCCTCGAAGTCAGCCCGGCCTCTCGCCACCATGCTGACCGCCTCCATGGACACCAACGACTTCTTCACGGAGGCCCATCCGAAACTGAGACCGGTGGAATCCCCCACGGCCGGGATCTTCCTCTCCGGCGTCTGCCAGGGACCGAAGGACATCCCCTCCACCGTCTCCCAGGCGTCGGCCTGCGCGGCGAAGGTGGTGGGACTGCTCTTGAAGAACAAGCTGACGGGGAATCCCTGCGTGGCCCATTCCGACGAGCTGATGTGCAACGGATGCTCCAACTGCGCCAACGTCTGCCCCTACGGCGCCATCACCTA
>CACWLT010000352.1 GCA_902761695.1 uncultured Ruminococcus sp. | reverse complement strand
GAACGCTGGGAAGCCGGCAAGAAGTACTTCTCCGTCGCGTCCGGCGGCGGCACCGGCCGTACCCTGCATCCCGACAACATGGCCGCCGGCCCCGCCTCCTACGGCATGACCGACACCATGGGCCGTATGCACTCCGACGCGCAGTTCGCCGGTTCCTCCTCCGTGCCCGCCCACGTGGAAATGATGGGCTTCCTGGGCGCCGGCAACAACCCCATGGTCGGTATGACCGTGGCGGTGGCCGTGGCGGTTCAGCAGGCGCTGAGCAAGTAATTTTTATCGAACGGTTTCAAAACCCCCTGACGTTTCAATGCGTCGGGGGGCTTTTGTGTGCGATTCACTCATGCTGCCCCTTCTTCTGTAGGGAATTTTTTCGTGCCAATTATAGTAAAAAATTCCCTACACGCAAACAAAACATCTGCATTGTCGGACAAAGATCCATTGAATTTGGCACCAGCGGATGCCAAATTCGAAATACCAAATAATTCCAGCCCCATATTATCAAGTAACAGTCAAGTAAAATTTATGCCCAAAACGGGACATATTTCCGTTTTTTTATCAGATGTAGAATCGTCCGAGATCCTTATAAGGCCTATTGCGCAAGCATCATTTAGCAATCTTGATATCATTGAACTGTTCTTTGGATCGATTTTAAAGCGTTCGCGCAGGGAAGAATTGGTCATATAATATAATTAATGACCTGAACTGAAGATAAAGTATTCCGTGATTACGAACGAGATATCAGAAGACTATCTAGCGTTCTATTTCCCAAAATAGAAAAAATATTGATTTTGGGAAATAAAAATGAGATTTTATAGATACCCAGCCGGCGCGGCAGAGCCGCTTTTTCCGGACAGACGGAGCCTCCGGACGGCGGCCAGTCTCAGTGCACTATGCTCTGATAGGCCGCCACGATTTTTTCCAGTGATTTTGCGAAGGTCTTTCCGATGGAGGCGAACTGGGAGGCAACGGGCTTGTCGCTGTAGCTGCGGAAGAGCGTGTTCGGCGCGCTGCCCAGAGAGGTTCCGTACATGAATAAGAAGTCCAGCGTCGCTCCGTCGCGGATGATGTCGAGCATCTCGTGGATCTCCTGATCCCGCGCGTATTTTTCCTTCAGTGCGACCTCGTAATATTTCGGACTGACGTGTGTATAGCCGAAATAGGACAGGCACTCCATGACGCGGGATCTTATAGCCAATCACCGACCGCACGTCCCGCACATAGGCCTCGAGCGCGTCCAGCCCTTTTTCCGTGATGTGAATCCCCGTCGCGTAATGGGGGATGGTGAATACCTCGTAATTCTTCCCGAGCATCAGTTCCCGGTCGATGGAGCCCTTCTGGTGCCGGATGGCCTTCATGGAGTACTGTTCGATTTCCCGGAGCATGCAGTCCGGCGCTTTCAGACAGCCCTCTTCACCGAACAGAAGCTCGATGCCGAGATCCATCTTCAGAAAGGTGAACCCCATGTCCATCCTGGCCTTCAGCGCGCGGCCCATGTCGAGACCGGTGTGCCTGCCCTCGACGTCCGTATCGCAGTAGACCCGGACCCGGTCGCGGTATTTCCCGCCGAGAAGCTGCCAGACCGGCACGCCGTACGCTTTCCCGACGATGTCCCAGAGGGCGATCTCAATGCCGGATACGCCGCCTCCCTGTCTTGACGGACCGCCGAACTGCCGGATCCTGCGGAACAGCTTTTCCACGTTCAGGGGATTTTCACCGAGGATCCTGCTTTTCAGCATCAGGGCGTAGGTGGCCGACGACGCGTCCCGGACCTCCCCGTACCCGACGATGCCCTGATTGGTGTAAATCTTTACAAGGATGCAGTGCTTGGGAAGACCGTTGATGTTGGTTACCCGGAGATCCGTGATTTTCAGGCTGCTCGGCGCGGAGGCGCGGAGGCTCGGTTCACGGATTCGGGGATCCATTCCTTGTCCATATCCGCATCCCCCTCAGAGCCGCACGGTCAGCGTGTTGGTTCCGCGCTTCGACAGGCTGAACGTGGAGCGGACCTCCTTCTCCCCGGCGCGGACGGTGATGTCGTACTCCCCGCAGAACCCGCGGAAGAACGCCTTCCCGTTCGCAGCCTTCACCCGGGCGGAGGTGTGCCAGTCCTCGCGGATCAGCTTTTTCAGACGGCGGAAGGCGGGCTTTTCACTCATGTCGAACCGGAGAAGACCGCCGTAATAGACGTTCTCGCCCGCCGTCATGTCTCCCGGAGTTGCCCTGTAGGCGTATCCGTCCACCACATTCCAGTAAATGACCGCCTCCATGGAGGGATGGCTGAAGAAGGTCGTGTAAACGCCCTCGATCAGATCCGCCTGGATTTCCTCGTCCTCCTCCGAGCCGGAATAGGCGGGAATGGTCATCTCCGTGATCTGCTCCGCCAGCCCGAGAGGCGCGTAGGTATCCATCAGGCGGAGAAGCGTCTCCGGATTATAGCGCTGCGCGGCGACGGAGGGTTCGCTTGAGAGCGGGAAGAAGCTGTGGAACTGCATCCCGACGGAATCGATGTGGCGGATCCCGTTCTGCATCAGCCGCTCGATCTGCATGTAGTACGCGTGCCGGTTGTTGTAGGATTCCGGCCACCACACGTTGTAGTCGTTGATGACAAGGCGGTTCGCCGGGAAATACCGGTCCGCCATTCTGAAGCTCCAGTCCAGNNCATTCGACGAAGTCCGGCTCGTAGAAGAACGCGGATTTGGCCCTCTGCAGCGTTTCGTTCGTCACCTCAAAGCTCGGAATGTCCCCGGCGTACCGTTCCGCGATCTCCCGGAACCGCTTCTCCAGCTTGCGTTTGTGCTCGTCCACCGTCGCTCCCTCCAGCCAGGACGGGGTGAAGGTGTCGTAGTTCAGACAATGGCACTTCGGCTCGATCCCCTTTTCCTTGCAGTACTCCACGCAGAGATCCGGCGCGGGACGGCGGTATACCCGGGGAGAATCCTTGGCGAAGCGGGGGCGGCCTTCCTCCGGCTCCAGATCGCTCCAGTAAAAGGGAACCGTCCCCAGATTGAACACCTCGGGAAACTTCTCCCGGTAAAGGGCGTTCTTCTCCCCGCTCTCAAACTCGTCCAGCATGAAGAGGTTAGCGCCGAACCGGAATTCGTGGTTTTTCTGTTCAGCCGTGACGGTCACGTCGTCCGGCAGGGGATCCTCCGAGACGATCCGTATCTGGGCATCTCGCTTCCGGTTCTGCTCGATTCCGGCCTGTACTCTTGCCCGGACGGATTCTTTCTGCTCCAGAAAGTATTTCAGCGCGGTTTCTCGTCTTGTCATTTCTGTAGCCTCCCTTATGGTTTCAAGTGTCGGGGCGCCGGGAGGAATCGTCTGTATTGCTCCGCCAACAAACAAAAGCTTGCCGGAATTGGTATCCTGCAGCTGAAAACCAAGCCGGTCAAGGGTTCCGGCAGATGCACGGTTGAAAACCGGCGTTCAGTCTGCTGTCGCATGAATACAATCCTCCGATCGGCACGAAAAGGGCCTTCGCTCCATACGTGATTATACCACGCCCCGAAAGGTTGTGTCAATAAAAAAGCCGGATGCGCCGAAATCTGCCATGGCCCAGTCCCTGCGTATCCGGACGGCCATCGCCCGGCATCCCCGGAGCCGCACCCTTGACGCCAGCCCCCTTTTCATGCTATAATATCCCCGTCTCACAAAGACCGAAGAGCTCGGAAAGACGACCAGGCCGGCAGCGGACATTTCCTTGACCGTCAGCGGGAGAAGAAGGAACTTGCCGTACTTGTACAAAGGGCCGGAGGGAGGACAGGATATGCACAGAGCAGCCCAGATTATGGAAAATCCGTATTTCACCCTTGCATGGAACGAAGCCGGGGACGGTCTCGCGGCGATTCGGCGGAGCGGAGACGGGATGAATTACCTCGCTTCCTCCAAAGGGAGGGATCTGGGAACCATCTTTTTGACAGCCGTAAACCCGGACGGGCTGGCATCGGACGCGGCGGAGGTAAGCTCGGAGTTTCATTTCTCGGAGACGGACGACGAGGAGCTGATCTGGGAAATCACCGTGCGCAACGGAGGGGATACGCCTCTTGTGATCGAGGATCTGAAGCTGCCCCTGCAGATGAACACGATGTACGAGGCGGACGCGAGGTTCAGCACAGAGAGCATGATCAGCGGCATCGCCGTGATGACGAGCATGTCGAAGCGCTTCTCTGCGAACATCGAGCTGAGCTCGTCCTCGAAGCCGAGCATATCCAGCAGCATGCCGCAGGATCTCAGTGCGACCGTCTCAAGATCTCCGCCGCTC
>CACWLT010000351.1 GCA_902761695.1 uncultured Ruminococcus sp. | reverse complement strand
CGGCGTCGGCGCGGCGGGTGACCGACTTGCCCAGCAGACCCATAAGGTAGGAACGGAACTCATCATCAGAAGCGAACTGGAAGCGACGGACGTTCTGGTCGTTGGGGTCGGTGTAGTAGACCATAAGCGGCTCGAGCTCGACGGCGCCGCCCTCGGTTACGTACCAGACGGTATTCGTCGCATCGAAGGTTGCCTGGTCGTTCAGGAGGAAGAGCGGGTAGAACATCGACCCGTCCTTGAGGTGGTGCCCGTACAGGATGGTCTGGTTGTCTACCAGGCCAGGAGCGGTGTTCTGGTAGTCCATGAACACCTGTCCGCCGATGGTCCAGTAGCCCTCGGCACTGTGCCTCAGGTACCAGGTATTGTCTTCCCCCTGGTAAACGGGATAGTTGACCGTAGTGCCAGGAACCTCGAGCCAGCCGACGACGTCACCGTTGACCGCCTTAAGCCCCTCCCAGTCAACGGTGGGTGCCTCCGACTCCCTCGTCGGCACGCTCGCATACGTCGCAAGCTTCTTGTTCTCCTGGTCCTGCTTCCAATAGTTGTACTGGGCAAGGCCCCAGCTTCCGGCCGCCGAGGTAGAAATCTGCGGTGGAACGGTTTTTTCCGGAGAACAGGATCCCGAGAACGATCATGCCGATCAGATAGACCGCCATGGCTACCATCATCAGAACGTATTGCGTGCTCATTGTATAGTCCCCTTTGTATCCTGGAATGTGGACAGTATAGCACACAAAGGAGGAGAACGCAATATGAACCGAAGTCTGTACGAAAGGTCGATGAACCTCCGTATTTTCACGCGGAAAACCGTGTGGACAAAAGGAAAATCCGCACTGAACCGGAGTCTGTACGGATTGTCATAGGCGGAAATTATTTTTCAGATAGGCCAGATAGCGCGGGAGCTGGACGGAGGCGTCCTGGGAGAGGGAATAGGTCCCGCCGCAGATGCACCAGTCGTACATCAGGGCCCGTTCCAGAAGGGCGTAGGAGCGGATCATCTCCGTGATGGGAATGTCGTCCCGCAGCTCTCCCCGCTGTACCCCCTCCGTGCAGATCCGGCGCAGGAGCTTGAAATAGAAGCGGCTCCGGTCGAGAAGATGCCGCTCGCTGCCGGTGGTCAGCTGGGTGGAGAGCATCCGGGTCAAAAGCTCCAGGGAGACGGTGTTTTCGATCATGAAAAACAGCTCCCTGTTCAGAAAAATCAGCTTGTCGAAGCTGTTCATTTCCGGATCGAGGGCATCGCTGAGGGCTCTGTATTTTTCGTCGAAGAGCGTGGACAGGGATCCGAGCAGGGCGTCCTTCCCGGGAAAATAGTGGTAGAACGAGCCCTTCGAGGTCCCGGACCGGGCCACGATGTCGTCCACGGTGGTGTCGTCGTAGCCGTTTTCGTAGAACAGCTCCCAGGCCGCCCGGATGATTTTCGTGCAGGTGTCGTTTGCGTTTTTTGCCATAGGATCCTTCCTCTGCCGTGAAGCGGACGGAATGCCTCTTCGGGTACGCACGCCGCCGACGGCTGATCGCGGAAAAAGCGGCGGGGAACCTCGGTTTGTCTCATTGCTATGGATTTCTGCCCCCATGATAGCATGGAACGGCCGCGTTGTCAAGGATGAAACCATGGGGGAGACAAACCGGACTGCCGGCTGACGTCCGTTTGACGTCACGCCTCGATCACCGGCTCCGCGAGCAGTCCCGTCTCAAAGAGCTGATAGGCGTCGTTCCAGTGTTCGCCGCCGGTGAGGAAGTTGCCCGGACCGTAGGCCCACGCGCGCTTCGGGACCTCGTGGAGCGGGCCGAAGGTGTTCCGCCGGGTGAGAACGACCTCGATCTCACGGAGTCCCTTCACCTCGCCCTTAAACGGCGGGAAGGGCAGGGGAACGGTCTCCTCCCCGCGCAGCTTGACCAGCGCGCCGCCGAACCCGTCCGCCGTCACCCGGGAGACGCCCCCCGTCCGGTATTCCGCAGGCAGCTCGTAAATCACTCCTCCGGAATAGAACGGCAGGCCCTGCGGCACAAGGTCCCCGATTCTGAGGGTTTCCGGCAGGGCGGTCAGCGCGGCGGAATCCCCGTCGACCCGCACGCCGAAGTCCCCGATGAGGAAGGACGCCTCGAGCCCCGAGGT
Source organism: uncultured Ruminococcus sp. (assembly GCA_902761695.1). Lineage (GTDB taxonomy): Bacteria > Bacillota > Clostridia > Oscillospirales > CAG-272 > UMGS1696. The sequence continues at coordinate 558 of CACWLT010000351.1, read as the reverse complement.
CCGGTAATACCGCATGACGATCTCGATCCGGTTTTCTCCTGTGACGAAGCACTCGTCCGGGATCGGGAGGATGTCATAGCAGATATCCACCCATTTTCCCGCGCTGACGAGGGGAATGTCATGACCGTTGACCCGGATGCTGTCCACGGTGTCAAGTCCTTCAAGAACGAGGGATGCGCCTCGGGGCGGGACTTCGACGCCGAACCGGTGCGTTACGGTCACGCGGTCGAGGATCTCCGTGTCCCCGCCGAAATACTTGATCTGATACCAGGGCTGGAGCATTTCGCCGCCCCGGTGGGAGAGTCCGAGGAGATCCCGGAGCTTCCGGTCCGCGAAGAGCACCTCGGACTTTTCGATCGCTCCGTGCTTCTCCGAACGCACCTCCGCCCGGTCAAGAACGCAGACGTTTTTCTCCGTAAGGCGGTACCGCCACTCTTCCGGGAGCGTCATCCTCCCGTTCGGCACAAACGGCGTCTCGTCCGGAAGGTTCCGTTCGTTGTCCGTTACCAGATACAGCCGCTCGCCGCCACGCTCGAGATTCAGGGACAGGACGATATG
>CACWLT010000350.1 GCA_902761695.1 uncultured Ruminococcus sp. | reverse complement strand
CTGCACCAGTGGAAATTATTAAAGTTCTTGCCGAGCAGCTTGCTGCTCTGGGTTTCTTTCAAGAAGCCGCGTTTCCCTTTTAGCTTGAGATTAGTATTATCCCTGCATCTCCCGGCGCAGCTTCAGGGCCAGCACGGGCTTGCGGGTGGTGATGTTGTATACGCCCAGGGCCAGCAGACGGCGGATCACCTCTTCGCTGTCCGCGGTCCAGCAGGAGAGGCCGATCCCCAGGCTGTCCGTCTGCGCCTTGACCTCCTCCGTCACGAAGCCGTGGGGGAGGTTCAGCACCTTCGCGCCGGTCTTCACCATGGAGGCAAGAGCGGGCTCGAAATCCCCAAAGTCCCAGATGCTGTACCAGAACTCGCCGCCGGTCCGGCCGATGAGGGTTTCCTCCCCCATGCAGCTGCCGGTGAAGACGATCTGCTCCGCCATGCTCCGGCGACAGGCTTCCTCCATGACGGCTCCGGCCAGCCCGTCGGTCTTTACGTCGCAGTTGACCCGGACGGCGGGGCTTTTTTTCAGTACGTCCAGAAAATCCCCGAAGGCGACGCATTTTTCCGGATTCCCCAGGTCGTGGGAGAGGTAGAGCGCGCCGTTCTGCTCCCGGACGTCGATCTCGAGCATCTCGGATCCGCAGGACAGGGCGGTGAGAATGTGGTCCATGCTGTTGGGGGCGGTTCCCTCGCAGCCGGAATGGGCGGTGATGATGGTCTTCATGGGTGTCCTCCTTGCGCGGAGCGGTTTTCATACCCTATGATACGCCCCCATGGGGGATTTGTCAAGGCCCGATCGGCTCAGTCGTCCGCGGGATCCGGGATTTCCGCCGGGGCAGTCCTCGCCTTGTCCGCTCCGTGATGGCGGACGAACCGGGCGTAGAGCAGGGCGGCGGCCAGACAGACCACCATGTCGGCGGCGGGTGTGGCGGCCACGATGCCGTAGACCGGGGAGACGAGGCGGAGGAGGAACATCAGGGGGATATCCAGAGCGCCCTTCCGCATGAGGGCCAGCGCCAGGGAGGATTTGCTCCGTCCCACCCCCTGGAAAATGGAGATGCAGGCGTAAGCCCAGGCAGAGAAGGGACCGCCCAGACAGAGGATCCGGAGAAATTCCGCGCCGTACACGATGGATTCCCCGCCGTTCTGGTTGAAGAGACGGACAAGGGGTATGGCGAAGGTGAAGGAGACCCCTGTGCAGAGAAGGGCCAGCACGATGGAGCCTCCCGCCGAGATCCGCACCGCCGACCGCATCCGTCTGCGCATTCCGGCGGCATAGGTGAAGCCGATCAGGGGGAGAACGCCCTGGGACATGCCACGGACTATGCAGTGGGCCAGCATGTTGATCTTCTTGGCCACCCCGATCCCGGCCTGAGCGGGGACGCCGTTTCGGGCCATGAGGTTGTCGAGGATGGCGTAGGACAGGTTCTCGCAGAAGGTCATGAGGCAGGCGGGAGCGCCGGTGGCCAGAACCTCCCGGACCGTGTCGCTTCCCGCTTTCCGGATCTTCAGGGTCAGGCGGGTCTCCCCCCGGCTTTTCACGACGAAATGGGCGATGAGAAAATAGAGGAAGGCGCAGAGGTTGGAGAGCAGGGTGGCCAGAGCCGCGGCCTTCACCTCTTCACCGCGTGGGAAGATCACGAACATGAAGAGCGGATCCAGCAGGATGTTCAATACACCCCCCAGGCCGATGCCCACGGACGCGGCCAGGGAACGGCCCTCCGCCCGCATCAGGTGGCCCATCAGTGTGTTCTCCGCCGTGACGATGCCGCCCGCCGTGACGGTCCAGAAGAGATAGCCTGCCGCGAAGCCGTGGACCGAGGGACTGCTTCCGCCCAGGAGATTGACGTAGGGATTCCGGAAGAGGAGGCAGAGGAGACCATAGAGAGCAGAGGCGGCGAAACATCCCCAGAAGGCGAAGGAGGAGGCATCCCGGGCTTTCTCCGGATTGCCCGCTCCGTTGGCACGGGAGATGACCCCCACGGCCCCGATGCCGAAGAGGTTGGAGATGGCGGAGAGGATCATGAAGGCCGGCATGCAGACCGCCGCCGCCGTGATCATGGCGTCCGTGCCGTTCCGGCCGATGAAGAAGGTGTCCGCCATGTTGTAGAGCACAAGGATCACCTGACTGACGATGGTGGGCAGGGCCAGACGCGCCACCGCCTCCCAGACAGGGGCCGATGAAAACAGAGATTCCCGCTTCAGAGATTTATCCATGCTGTCCTCCCGGCAACCGGCGGCCGTTTTTGAAGCTCCCTTCGGAAGGTTGAACAAAAGCGGGCTGCCGGGCTTGCGTTTATCGGGTAAATATGTTATACTATATCACCGGCACGGCATAAAGTCAAATTATGATTCGATAGACAGCCATTCAGAACCGTTATGATCGGATTCGCTTGGGGGGAAAGACATATGTTCAGCACCAGACTGGAGACGCTGCTCATGGTGGCGGAGAAGCAGAATTTCACACAGGCGGCCCAGGCGCTTTCCCTGACCCAGCCCGCCGTCAGCCATCACATCTCGTCCCTGGAGGAGGAGCTGGGCGTCCGGCTGTTCCAGCGGGGTAAAAACAGGCTCCTTGTGACGCCGGAGGGGGAGATTGTCCTGCGGTATGCCAGACGGGCCCGGGCGCTGTACGAAAAAATGCAGGAGGAGCTCACCGACGAGGCGAAGGACATGACCCGGGTGAAAATCGGCA
>CACWLT010000349.1 GCA_902761695.1 uncultured Ruminococcus sp. | reverse complement strand
AAAAGATCTCCTGTCGAATTCCGACAGGAGATCTTTTTTATCCCGGGAGGCAAAGCGGCCGCGATTTCCCCTCGCAATTTTTACAAGGCTCCTTATGGGACGGGCACACCCGTCCGCATCTGGAAAGGAGTTTTGAAAATGGACATTCAAACGTATCTGGAAGACGGCATGGCAGCGGCGGACCGGATCCTTCGCTGCCGGGAAGGCACGCCGGATGACACGGAAAAGGAGATCCTGGCCGCCTGCGTGTGGGGCGCTCTCCGCGCCTGGGCACGGGAAAACGGGACGGGCGGCGGCGGGGCGGCGGCGGTCATGGAGCGGGTGCTGGTCCGACGGCTGGGCTGTTCCCCGGAGGAGAGCGCCCGTCGGCGGCTGTTTCTGCAAAAGTGCACACCGGAGAGCGATCCGTTTCTGGACGCCGTGATCCGGGGCGGCGAGGCGCTCCGGGCCGCCGGGGCCGACGACGCGGTCACCGCGGCGTTCCTCCGCCCGGTGACCGCCCTGGCCCGCCGGGAACGGGAGAAGTCGTAAAAACCGCCTCCCCTGCCGCCGCGGGGGAGGCGACGGATCAATCCTCTTTCTGGAGGCGCATTTCCTGTTCACTGAGCACGTCGATCATCTGGTTGACGGCAATGAGGGTCTCCGCACTGCAGCCCCGGAGCTTCTGGGCGATCTCCGTCTCGATGATGGCGTCCGGCCGGGCGTAGGGCGTGTCCAGCAGAAAATAGTCCATGCTGGTCTCCAGGGCGGAAGCGATGTTCATCAGCACCCCCAGGGACACCTTGGTCTGGGCCGTTTCCACATGACTGAGATAATTGTTGGAGCAGCCCGCCATGTCGCTCAGCTGGGCCTGGGTCAGCCCCTTTTCCGTGCGCAGACGGCGGATCCGCCGACCGATCTTCCCGTAATCCACCTCGGATGGCATGCGTCACATCCCCTTTCTTCCGGGTACTGCGGATATTGTAGCCAAGAAAGGGCTGTTCGAAAACAAACTGTGAATACTTATTGCACTTCTAATTACAATATGATACATTTGTAAATGCAAATCGTATCGACAGTGAAAAGGAGAGATGAATATGAAACGAACTCATTCTGTGCCGGTCCTGCTGCTCTGCGCCGCGCTGTTTTTCAGCGGCTGCGGCGGCGCGAAGACGAAGTCGGCCCCCGCTCCGACAGCGGAAACCGCAGCCACGGCGACCCCCGCGGCAGAGCCCACGGCGGCGCCGACCCCCACCCCTCTGGTCCAGGAGGATCGGAAGGGCTTTGACGAGGCGGCCAACCGGGTTCTGTCCTTTGCCGGAGTGCGGTTTTCCGTGCCCGAGTATCTGGGCGAGGACGATCTTTCGGAGAAGGGGGATCGCCTGCGGGTGACAAGCGCCACCGTCAGCGACAGCGGCAAGGTTGCCCTGGTCTTCCTCCCCGCGGCGGTGAAGTGGGCCCAGTCCGACTACGAGGGCAATCTGGACGAGGTGACGAGGCAGGTGGTGAGCGGCTTGAGCGGATATACTCTCAACGGCGCTCGGGAGATCACCTTTGCCGGGGGCAAGGGCCGGCTGCTGGATCTCACCACCGACAAAAATCTTCCGGCCCGGCTGGCCTTCACTTTCCGGGAGGACACCGGGACCTTCCTGGAGGTGATGGTGGTCCAGGATCCCGCCGGCAAATTCGACTATTTTCCTGATTTTGAGCGGATGATCGCCGCGGCGGAACGGGAAGAGGCGGACACGGCCGGCGTCACGCCGGAGTTCAAGGCCACCATGGACCGGTACGAGGCGTTCATGGACAAGTACGTGGACTTCATGCAGAACTACAACAGCATGGACGCCGGACAGATGATGCAGTATTTGAGCATTCTTTCGGACTACTCCAAATTTGCCGAGGAGATCGACGCCATCGACGAGGACTCCCTGTCCAACGCGGATCTGGCCTATTATCTGGAAGTCACCGCCCGGGTATCCGCCAAGCTGCTGAAGGCCGCGGGGTGAAGCGGGAGGGGCTTGCCCCTCCCGAGGGGAGAACGGATCGCCGCGTCGCTGTGCTCCTCGCAATGACGGGCGGGCCAGGACCCTCCCCTACAGACATGACACAGCCCCGCCCTGTGAAGGCCCCCTTGTGCAAAGGGGGGCTCCGCGGAGCGGTGGGGGATTGTCGCTGCCAAAGAGAGCGGATTGCCGCGTCGCGTTGACAAGCGTGGTATCGCGTCACACCGGTTGAGTATGGAACGCTCAACCGGCAGACCCGATGAGAATATATCGGGCCACGCTTCCCGCGCGTCGCGTTGGCAAGCGAGGTATCGCGTCGCACGCTTCCCGCGCGTCGCGTTGGGGATTGTCATTTCCGGGAGTGCCAAGATCCCTCACCAGTTTGAGAACTGGATTCGGGATGACAAAGGCGTGTTCTGTCCTGTCATTTCGAACCAGTTATCAAACTGGTGAGAAATCTTTAATTGAAAAGGAACGGATCTTTTTCCCATTCTTTCTTTTTCTTGCAAAAGAAAGAATGGGAGAAGAAAGAAAACTCGGATCAAGTAACGCTTCGCTTTGCGGGCGCGCCGCCTGCGGCGGAATGTACGGGACAAACGAGGTATCGCGTCGCGCCGGTTGAGCAAGGAACACTCAACCAGCAGACCCGATGAGAATATATCGGGCCACGCATCCCGTGCGTCGCGTTGGCAAGCGAGGTATCGCGTCGCGTTGGCTTACTTCGTAACGC
>CACWLT010000348.1:2739-5415 GCA_902761695.1 uncultured Ruminococcus sp. | reverse complement strand
TCTGCATTCTTCGGGAGTTGCTCCGCAACTCCGGCGGACTGTGTTGCGTCAGCTGAAACATGCGATGAACTCCGTCGGGGACGAAGTTCATCGGTTTGCCGCGCCGACGCAGTCGCGCACCCGTGGGAGCGACGCAAACAGCGATCGAAACGCGCATGAAAAAGGGGAGGTGGTTTTACGTTTGTGCTTGCGTCTGAATATATAACCGAAGATGATGTTTGCAGGTCCGCCGGGTTTCACTTTTCCTGCGTTTATTTTACACTATTCCTTATAAAAATTCAATCCGGTGGGGCGGGGAGTATTGCACAAAGTTGAGGGGGCAGGGGGAGATTTTTTTGAAAGGGATGAAAAAAGGAAGCTGGGCGGCGGGGCTCGGCTTCCTCTTGGAGGGGGCGCGGGGGGCTGGGGGAACTTCAGATACGGGGGGCGGGGGTTAGGGAGCGGTTTACTTTACATGGACGTTCATGCCGTTGATTTCGACGTCCTCGTCGGCGGGGATGAGGATATACTTCCGGCCGTCGATGACGCGGGTTTCCACCTGGACGGCGGCGTCGGGGGCCACGGTGATTTTGGCGTCCGGGGTCTCCAGGGTGACGCGGTTTTGGGGGACAAGGTTGGCGGGCAGGAGAGTATCGCCGCCGAACTTTTCCCCGCACTTTGTCCGGAAGGCGGCCACCTTTTCCTCCTCCACGCCGCTTGTGGCGAGGATGTCGCCCACCTCCTCCGGGGTGATTTCCAGAATCTCCGGGTCACGGCTTTCCTTATGGGCGGCGATGCGGTTCCGCAATTCTCCCTGGACGGCCTGAACCACCTCGAAGGAGCAGTCCTCCTCCAGCGTCTCCGCCAGGACCTCGCAGAAGGTATCCTTCTGTTCGGCGCTGGACATGGGGGCGGGGGTTCCGAAAACGGCGTCCACGAAGTCCTCATGGATCTCCCCGGCGTTCTTGGTGAAGTAGAGGGCGGAATAGATGTTAGCCGTTCTGCCGTCGAAGGCCGGGAACAGGAATCCCACGGCGGGCGCGCCCACCAGCTGGCTGGGAACGGTGATATGGAAGGCGGAATCCCGATGGTCGTAGCCCAGGTCCGCGCGGCCGTCCTTCACAGGGCAGACGGCGCAGAGGATATAGTGATAGACGGAATCGGAGCCGTCGTCATCGTCGTTTTTGCTCCGGCGGGGCACGTCGTAGACCTCGTCGCAGAGCAGGATCAGGAGGTTGGCGTCCTCGATGGAAAATCCGGCGATGATGGCGGAGAACAGCTTTTCCCGCAGCTCCGGGTCGGCGAGGGACGTGCGTCGCAGCTCGCAGAGGAGCTTATGCTTCTCGTTGTCCGCGGCGTCGGCGGTGGAAAAGGGGATGGAGACGAGGTTTTTGCCGAGAGATCCGCCGAGAGCGCCCTTTAGGATGGCGAGGTATTTCTCCTTCTCGGAGTCCGCCTCCAGGCTGAGTGGGACCTCCGTGCGGGCCACGACGTTCCCGGCGGTATTGACGTAGCAGCCGTACACCTTGCCGATATTGGTCTTTTCGGGGTTGAAGCGTCTTCTGATTTCGTTGAGTTCCTTCTGGTTCATGGGATGTCCTTCCGTAAATTGATCGTGTTTTTTGACAGCGTGCTCCCATTATACACGAAAATACGATTTCTCTTCCCCGGCGGCGAGGCGGCGGAGGGTCCAGAGGATGACGGCGAGGGAGGCCAGTGCGGTGAGGATATCGGAGACGGGCATGGAGTACAGGACGCCGTTCAGGCCGAAGAAGCGGGGCAGGAGCAGGGCGAATCCCACGCCGAAGACGATCTCCCGGAGCATGGACAGGGCGGTGGAGGCGGCGGCGTTCCCCATGGCCTGGAGGAAGATGAAGGCGGCCTTATTGACGCAGGCGAAGACGATCATGCAGAGGTAGATCCGGAAGGCGCGGAGGGCGAATTCGGTATAGTACGCGCTTTCATTGGCGGCTCCGAAGATACGGATGAGGGCGCCGGGCATGAATTCGACGATGACGAAGCCCACGGCTCCCACGGCGGCCTCCGCGGCCAGAAGACGGAGGAACAGGCTCTTCACCCGGTCCCGCCGTTCGGCGCCCATATTGAAGCCCACCACGGGGATGCAGCCCGCCGCCATGCCCACCACGATGGAGATGACGATCTGGAAGAACTTCATAACGATGCCCACCACGGCCATAGGGATCTGGGCATACTGCTCCTGTCCGAACACGGGATCCAGGGCGGAATACTTCGCGACCATGTTGTTGATGGCGGCCATGGCGGCGACCAGGGAGATCTGGGACAGGAAGGAGCAGAGGCCGAGGGTCACGGTATCCCGCATGATCCGGGGGGAGGGGATGAAGTCCCGGGCAGTCAGGCGGACGCTTTTCAGGCGGCAGAGATATCCCACGGCCAGGGCGGCGGTGAGGATCTGTCCGGCCGCGGTGGCTGCGGCGGCTCCCGTCATGCCCCAGCGGAAGCCGTAGATGAAGACGGGGTCCAGGATGATATTGACCACGGCGCCGGCCACGGTGGAGATCATGGCGAAGCGGGGGCTGCCGTCGGCGCGGATCACGGGGTTCATGGCCTGACCGAACATATAGAAGGGGATGCCGAGGGTGATCCAGAAGAAATACTCCTTTGAGAACGCCCAGGTCTCCGGGTTGACCCGGCCGCCGAAGAAGGTGAGGATGGGTT
>CACWLT010000348.1:0-2719 GCA_902761695.1 uncultured Ruminococcus sp. | reverse complement strand
GGTGAGGATGGGTTCGGCGAGGAGGAGATACAGGGCGCAGAGGATAACGCCGGAGAGGACGGACAGAGTGACGGATCCGCCGAAGCTGGCCCCGGCCTCCTTTGTCTTCCCCGCGCCCAGGCGAATGCTCACATAGGCGCAGCACCCGTCCCCGATCATGACGGCGACGGCCAGGGCCACCACGGTCATGGGAAAGACCACGGTGTTGGCGGCGTTCCCGGCCGAGCCGAGGTAGGGGGCGTTGGCGATGAAGATCTGATCGACGATGTTGTAGAGGGCTCCCACCAGGAGGGAGATGATGCAGGGGACGCAGTAGGCGCGCATGAGGCGTCCGAGGGGGGCTTTGGCGAGATAGTCGGGGGAGGATGCATTCATGATCGTATTGTCCTTTCGCAAAAAGAAAACGCGCAAATCCGGGATAGTCCGGACTTACGCGCATGGGCTGCTCAACTGGTGTGATTATACCACGGCGGGGCGGGAATTGCAAGGGTGAATCTGACGGAATCGGGGGGCGCGGGAGCGGGGATCAGGGGGCGAATTGACGGTTCCGGGACAAGGCGAACCATGCTGCCGTTCAGGAAAGATATGGCGGGAATTGTAAATTCGGCGGAAAAAGCGCGCATCCCATTGCAATCAGGGGAAAATGAGCGTATAATAAGGAAAGAACATTCATCCTTCCATAAGAAACGGAGAAAAACATGGCAGACAACAACGCGCCCCGGGGACGGAAACGCACCGACACCACCGTTCAGGGTCAGGATGTACACAAGCGGGGCGAAGGGCTCGGCACCGGCAAGGTCGGGTCCCAGTCCGGCTATCAGGGCAGACCGGGTACATCCGGCAATCGTCCCCAGAGTTCGACGGGAACGAGAGCAGGCGGAGCGGGCGGTATTATCGGCATCATCGCCGTCATCGCCGCGCTGGTCCTCGGCGGCAAGGGGCTCCTCGGCGGTCTGACCGGCGGCGGCGGCACCTCCTCCACGGACGGGCTCACCATGTCCTCGTCCTCCATGATGAGCGGGCTGGATCTGTTCAGTATGTTCGGATCCTTCGCGGCGCCCTCCTCCTTCTCCCAGGTCTCCGGATCGGGCGTGTCCTCCGCCTCTTCCGCTTCCCAGGCCGCGTCCTCCGCAGCCAGCGGGTGGAACACCTCGCCGAACACCACGGCCACGGCCAACGTGCCCACGAACGGCTGGGCCATGACGCCCAACACCGGCAAGCTGAACACGGCCGTTGACTCCGGCGCGCGGGCCAAATACACGACGATCAAGGGAGGCGGGCAGGACACCGTCACCATGATGGTCTACATGTGCGGCACGGACCTGGAGTCCAAGAACGGCATGGCCACGGCGGACCTTCTGGAAATGACCAAGGCCGATCTCAATTCCAACGTCAGCATCATCGTCTACACCGGCGGATGCAAGCAGTGGAAGAACTCCATCATCTCCTCCTCGAAGAACCAGATCTACAAGGTGGAGAAGGGCGGCCTGCAGTGCCTGGTGAAGGACGACGGCACCGGGGCCATGACGGATCCCAACACCCTGTCCTCCTTCATCCGGTGGGCTGCCAAGAACTATCCCGCCAACCGGAACATGCTGGTCTTCTGGGACCACGGCGGCGGATCCATCTCCGGCTACGGCTACGACGAGAAGAACTCCCGCGCGGGCTCCATGAACCTGACCGGGGTCAACAAGGCGCTCGCCGACGGCGGTGTGAAGTTCGACATGATCGGCTTTGACTGCTGTCTGATGGCCACGGCGGAAAACGCCCTGATGTGCGCGGACTACGGCGACTACATGGTGGCCTCCGAGGAGACGGAGCCCGGCGTGGGCTGGTACTACACCAACTGGCTCTCCGCTCTGGCCGCCAATCCCTCCATGCCCACCATCGAGCTGGGCAAGCGGATCGTGGACGACTTCGTGGACGTCTGCCGCCAGACCTGCGGAAATCAGCTGGCAACGCTCTCCGTCATCGATCTGGCGGAGCTGGAGCACACCTTCCCCGCCGAGCTGAAGTCCTTCGCTCAGAACACCATCTCCCTGATTCAGAACGACAACTTCAAAACCGTTTCCAACGCGAGAGGCAACACCCGCGAGTTCGCCACGTCCTCCAAGATCGACCAGGTTGACCTTGTGCATCTGGCGGCCAACATCGGTTCCGCCGAGGGCAAAGCCATGACGGAGGCCATTCTGAACGCGGTGAAATACAACCGCACCTCCACCTCCATCAACAACGCCTACGGCCTCTCCATCTACTTTCCCTACCGGAAGACCTCCTCGGTGTCCAACGCCGTGAAGATCAACGAGGTCATCGGCATGGACGCGGAATACAACCGCTGCATCCAGGCCTTCGCCTCCATGGGCGCGGGCGGTCAGGCCATCTCCCAGTCGGCCTACTCCGGCGGCTCCTCCGGTTCCTCCTTCGGCTCCGCGGGTTCTCCTCTGGGTTCCCTGCTGGGTTCTCTGGGCGGGGCGGCGACCTCCTCCTCTTCCTCCGCCTCCGGCATGAGCGCGGACATGATCGGCTCCATTCTCGGCTCCCTCATGGGGTCCTCCGACTTCTTCGGCCGCTCCATGAACGACACGCTGGACATGGACTCCGCCACCCTGTATCTGGCAGACAACCAGTTTGACGCAAATCTGGTCTGGGTGAACGGCGGCGACGGCATTCCGGAGATAAAGCTCACCGACAAGCAGTGGAGTCTGGTCAGCGATCTGGT
>CACWLT010000347.1 GCA_902761695.1 uncultured Ruminococcus sp. | reverse complement strand
GAAGCTTGGAGAAGAAGCTCTATTCCACCTATCTTTCCTATCTGCCGAAGGAAAAAGTCGCCTTTCCGCTGAAGAGCAATACGGATCCGCGCGGCAGCTTCACGGAACTCCTGAAAACCGCGAACTGCGGTCAGTTCTCCGTGAACATCTCGAAACCCGGCATTACCAAAGGCCAGCACTGGCACAACACCAAATGGGAATTCTTCATTGTCGTCTCCGGCCACGGGCTCATTCAGGAGCGCAGGATCGGCTCGGAAGAAGTGCTCGAGTTTGAAGTCAGCGGAGAGAAGCTCGAAGCCGTGCACATGCTGCCGGGCTATACGCACAACATCATCAACCTGTCGGAGACGGAAAACCTCGTGACCCTCATGTGGGCCAACGAGCAATTCGATCCGAACAAGCCGGACACATTTTTCCAGGAAGTTTGATTCTTTCCGGTTAAGAGATCAGGAGGGGGAAGCCCATGGCAAAACTGAAACTCATGACCATCGTCGGCACGCGGCCGGAGATCATTCGTCTGAGCGAGACGATCAAGGCCTGCGACCGCTATTTTGACCAGATCCTCGTCCACACCGGACAAAACTACGACTACACACTCAATCAGGTCTTCTTCAAGGACCTGGGCCTGCGGGCGCCGGATTATTATCTGGACGCTGTAGGCGCGGATCTGGGCGAGACCATAGGAAACATCATTGCGGCGTCCTACAAACTCATGTCCAGGGAGAAACCCGACGCTGTGCTGGTTCTGGGAGACACGAACTCCTGTCTTTCCGTAATCGCGGCGAAACGGCTGCACATCCCCATCTTCCACATGGAAGCGGGCAACCGCTGCTTTGATGAATGCCTGCCGGAGGAGACAAACCGCCGGATCGTGGACGTGACCGCGGATGTGAATCTCTGCTATTCCGAGCACGCACGCCGTTACCTGAACGCCGCAGGCGTGCCGAAGGAACGCACCTATGTGACCGGGTCCCCCATGGCTGAGGTGCTGCACCGGAATCTGGAGCAGATCATGGCTTCCGACGTCCTCACACGCCTGGGTCTGGAGCCGGGCAAATACATCCTGCTCTCCGCTCACCGGGAGGAGAATATCGACACCGAGGCCAATTTCTTCTCTCTCATGAACGCCGTGAACGCCATGGCGGAGAGATATGATCTGCCGATCCTGTACTCCTGTCATCCCCGCAGCAAAAAGTTCATCAAGGCCCGGAACTTTGTGTTCGACAGGCGCGTGATCCAGCATGAACCTCTCGGTTTCCATGACTATAACCATCTGCAGATGAACGCCTTTGCCGTGGTGTCCGACTCCGGTACGCTGCCGGAGGAGTCGAGCTATTTCCTCTCTGTCGGTCATCCGTTCCCGGCGGTCTGCATCCGCACCAGTACCGAACGGCCCGAGGCTCTCGACCGTGGCAACTTCATTCTCGCGGGCATCACCGCCGAACAGGTCCTGCAGGCGGTGGACACCGCGGTGGAGATGAACCGAAACGGCGATCTCGGCCTTCCCGTCCGCGATTATACGGATGAAAACGTCAGCGTCAAGGTCGTAAAACTCATCCAGAGTTATACCGGTATCGTCGACCGCTTTGTATGGAGAAAGCAGGACTAATCCGTCCGTCCATTCGGGCAAGCCTGTTCCTTCGCAAGGATTCAAAGAGGAGAACCATGGCTCAGGAGAAGCGAGAATCGCGCAAAGGGCGCGCCGCTTGGCGCGTCTTTTGGCGCGTCTTTTTTTCGATCCTGGCATTGTTGACGGCAATCTTTCTTTACTATCTTCTGAGCTCGCTGTCTCTCTCCGTAGAGACTCTCTCTCTGGAGACGAAAGCCGTTTCCCCCGTTCGCATCGTACAGCTTACAGATCTGCACAACACGCAATACGGAGAACGCAACGAGAAGCTTATTGCCTTGGTAGCCGCTCAGGAGCCAGACCTGATTTTCATGTGCGGCGATATGCTCAACCGCGATGAGGAAAACACCGAGATCGTTACCTCTCTGATCTCCGCTCTTTCTTCGACGGCGCCGGTTTATTACGGCTACGGAAACCACGAAAAGACCTGGGAGAAGCGCTGCGGCCGCAGTCTCAAGCCGCTGCTGGAGGCGGCCGGTGCCATTGTCGTTGACAATGACTATGTGGATCTGGACCTCAACGGGAATCCTCTTCGGATCGGCGGCTATATGGGCTATTATCCTTTGCCCCACATGACAACCGCAGACAAATCGCAGCAGGAACGGGAACAGGCTTTCTTCCGGGACTTTGAGGACACGGAGCGTATAAAGCTTCTCATCGACCACATCCCCACCGGTTGGGTGGATTGGGACTATGTGAACAACTATCCGGTTGACGTGGTTTTCAGCGGTCACTACCACGGCGGCGTCATGCGCATCCCGATCATCGATCAGGGCCTGTACGCGCCCTATGTCGGCTGGTTCCCCCCGTTTTCAAAGGGCGTGTATTCCGGAACGCAGGCCGTTTGTGTGCTTTCGGCGGGCCTCGGAAACGATTCCCGCTTCCCTCGCGTCAACAACCCGCCGGAGATCGTCGTGATCGATCTCATCCCAAAAACGGAGGAATGATCCTCGGATAGAACAAGGGACGCCGAAGACACTTCGCCTTCTCCTGCATTTTATACTGATCTTCAATTAAAAAGATTGAAATAGAGCAGGTATTGTGGTAAAATAATTCCGGTGATGCAAGGTGAAGAAATATACATTCACAGAAGAAGAA
>CACWLT010000346.1 GCA_902761695.1 uncultured Ruminococcus sp. | reverse complement strand
CAGACGTGGTAGGCGCAGCCGGTCTCCTTCACCAGGGCCAGGTCCCGCTCCACCTGCTTCCACTCGCTGGCGGACACATTTCCACGGTGGCCGTGGGCTTTGGCATAGGCCCCGTCGTGGATGTAGCCGCCGTTGAGCAGGGTCTCGTCCTCGCAGTGGGCCACGATGACCTTCCCCAGGGCCTTGGCCCGCAGCATGGCTTCCTTCATCATCTCATCCCGCTGAACACCCTTGCCGTCGTCGGAGAAGGCGAACACCATGGGAGCCAGGCCCTCCAGGTCCGCCAGGGTCTCACCCTTCTCCCCTACCGTGATGGCCCCGTAGGGCAGGACCCGGACCACGGCGTCCTTTTCGATGGTCTCCAGCTCCGGGGCCAGGTTCGCCGGGCTGTCCGGCACGGGCTTCAGGTTGGGCATGGGGCAGACGGTGGTATAGCCCCCGCGGGCCGCCGCCCGGGTGCCCGTGGAGATGGTCTCCTTATACGAAAAACCCGGCTCCCGCAGATGGACGTGAACGTCTGCGAAACCCGGAAACAAAATGCCGTGTTCGAAATGAATGACGCGGGCGCCGGAAACCTGGTCAGCTTCCGGGGAAAGGGAAACAATACGACCGTTCTCGATGAGAACCGACGTTTTCTCCTTTTTTCGGAACACCGGCATCTGATCCAGCAGCAGCTTCATCGGCAGTTCCTCCTTTTCCTCTTTTTTTCCGGTCTATGTTATCAGATGAAAGGGCCGATGTCAATTCTTTCTCATCGCCAAATCGGAGTTTGTCGAGGTAATTGTATTACGTTGCAGGTGAGCACAAGAGGCTTCCCCCTGGGGGGAAGCTGTCACGCGAAGCGTGACTGATGAGGGGGAAACTCTGCATTTTCAAATTGCGTTAGATAAAAACATCTGCGTTTTCCCCTCATCCGCCCCTTCGGGGCACCTTCCCCCCAGGGGGAAGGCTCTTCGGTATTCATCTCCGCAACACAGAGCGACTAACGAGACACCTCCACAAACTCCGATTTGCAAATATCCACACATCGACATCCCCCTTGTTTTTTCTTCCTCCGTCCGATATAATAAACCCAATGTATCACAGGATACCTACGAACAAAGAAAAAGGAGAGTATTCCATGGCTTCCAACCTGTTTACCGCCGGCAAGATCGGCACCCTGACCCTGCCCAACCGCCTGATCCGCTCCGCCACCCAGGACCCCTTCGGTCACCGGGACGGCACCTGCGACGAAAAGCAGGTCGCCCTGTACCGGGAGATCGCGGAAAGCGGCGTGGGCGCCATCATCACCGCCTACAGCTACATCTCCCCCGAGGCCCGGTCCACCGGCATCCAGGTGGGCTTCGCCACCCCCGAGCAGCGGGCCAGCCAGAAGGAGGTCCTGGACGCGGTCCACGCCGCCGGCGGCCGGCTGATCCTCCAGCTCATGCACGCCGGGATGAACGTCTTCATGCCTGAGAAGCGGGTGGAGGGCGGCAAGCTCCTGGCCCCCTCCGGCGGGATGACCGCCCCCAACGAGATGACCACCACGGAGATCACCGCCGCCGATATGCGGTCCGGCAACTACGAAGCAGCATTGACCCGTCTCGAATCCCGTGTGGGAAGTTCGATGCTGTCCGACACGACGCGGGGACTGATCGGCGTCCTGCGCGGTGATGAAACCGACGCTTACTGGGCGAATCTCGCCCTGAAGTTTGCGGATGGCGGTACGGCGGTGTACCACGAGCGCAACATGGGAACCGGTCTCTATGACCTGGACGAAAGTTTTGATTACGGGGACGTTCTCTCCGACTTCCACGCGCTCACAGGGATACTCGCGGCGGACGGGGTGCTGGTTATGGAGAACAGCCTTTCCTACAGCATGGTGCCGGTCCGGAAAATCTTAAAGAGAACCGGGCTCCCGGAGGATGCGGAGGCCGGAGAGGTTATAAACGGCAGGACAGCAAAGGCGGATCTCACTGCGGCCGGCGGGCTTGGCGTTCTTGAGCGCGACCGCGTCGAACTGCGGGTGGAGGAGCGTGTCGAGGTTGCGGGGGTCGATCATGAGGACGGCCTCCTCCTCGGTGCGCATCCCCTCGTCCACGAGGTCGCAGGCGATCTTGAGGGCGGCGCGCGCCGTGCGCTTGCCGTTGCGGGTCTGGAGCATGTAGAGCTTCTTGTTCTCGATCGTGAACTCCATGTCCTGCATGTCGCGGTAGTGCTTCTCGAGCGTCGTGCAGATCTTCTGGAACTGCTTGAACGCCTCGGGCATCACCTCGGCCATCTTCGCGATCGGCATCGGGGTGCGGACGCCCGCCACCACGTCCTCGCCCTGGGCGTTCATGAGGAACTCGCCCATGAGCTTCTTCTCGCCGGTCGCCGGGTCGCGCGTGAACGCGACGCCCGTGCCGGACTGGTTGTTGAGGTTGCCGAACGCCATCATCTGCACGTTCACTGCCGTTCCCCAGCTGTAGGGGATGTCGTTGTCGCGGCGGTAGACGTTCGCGCGCGGGTTGTCCCAGCTGCGGAACACGGCCTTGATGGCCGCCACGAGCTGCTCCTTCGGGTCGTCGGGGAAGTCCTTGCCGATCGCGCTCTTGTACTCGGCCTTGAACTTGCCGGCGAGCGCCTTGAGGTCGGCGGCGGTGAGCTCGAGGTCCTGCTTCACGCCCTTCTTCGCCTTCATCTCGTCGATGAGCTTCTCGAAGTGCTTCTTGCCCACCTCCATCACGACGTCGGAGAACATCTGG
>CACWLT010000345.1 GCA_902761695.1 uncultured Ruminococcus sp. | reverse complement strand
GCGGCCAACCACGCCAGCGATCCGAAGCCGACGCCCATCATCGCCAAGAGCGTATGCGACTTCGCGGACGCCGGTAAGTCCGACGATTACCAGCGCTTCGCCGCCTATTCCAGCTGCGAGTTTGCCAAATTTCTTTACGAGAAGATCCTGCCGATGGACGACTGATCCGGACCGCAGGCAGAAGGGATCCGCCGTGTTTTCTTCCGGAAGAGGGAGAGACGCGGCGGATCCCGTTTTATTCGGTTTTTCGGTCAGGCGGAGTTTATTCCAGACGGGCTTGCCGGTGGCCATGGATTCGTTGCAGGCCATGGTAAAGGCCACGGACTTGAAGGCGTCGCGGTAGGGGGAGCGGACCTTTGAGCCGTCGCCGGAGATGACCGCTTCGATGAAGGTGCGGTCGCAGAGGATACCGGCGTCGCCCTCCTCACGGTAGACGATGCTGCCGCCCGCCGCGCCCAGAGCGCCGTCGCCCTTGATGACGAAGCCGTCCTTGCCCTCTTCCGGCTCAGCGGGCTTCTCGCCGAACACCTCGAAGGTGCCGAGGATCTTCAGCTCCGCTCTCTTGTCGCGGGAGGAGAAGATGATCTTGGAATCGAAGGAGTTGCCGCTGGTGGCGTAGTCGCCGGTGGAGATGGTGCCGATGGTGCCGTTCTTGAACTTCACGATGGTGACGGAGCAGTCGTCGGTGTTGTAGTCCGGGATTCCCTTCACGAAGCCCCGGGTGCCGTAGGTGCAGACCTCCTCGGGTTCGCCGAAGGTATAGCGGATGATGTCGAACTGATGGATGGTCTGCTCCACGATCTGGCCGCCGGAGAGATCCTTGTCCTTCCACCAGAACACACCGGGAACGCCGCCGATACGGGTGCAGTCGATGAAGACGATCTCATTTTCCCGGCAGAACTTCAGGTTGGGCTCCACCAGCTTGGAATAGCGGCACTGGAAGCCGGATGCCGTGATGAGGTTCTTCGCCTCGGCGGCGTCGCGGATCCTCCGGGCCAGGTCCAGATCCAGGGCCAGGGGCTTTTCCACGAAGAAGGGGATGCCTCGGCGGATGGTCTCAAACTCGATTTCCCCGTGGCAGTAGGGCGGGATGCAGATGAAGACCATGTCCGGCTTCACCTCGTCGTACATCTCGATGTAGTTGGTGTACGCCTTACCGCTGCCCGCTTCCTTCACGAAGTTCTCCGCGCGCTCGGGAATCAGGTCGCAGAAGCCCGCCAGCTCCACGATATCCGTGAACTGCTTGAAGTGGCCCAGGTGATAGCTGCCGATGCCGCCGCATCCGATGATGGCAAGTTTTTTCATATCGGTTCTCCTTGTGGTGAGAATAATGATTTCGGTTTATGTCCGGGAGATTCCCGGGGGATCATTCGTACCGGATGATTTCGCGGATCTGGCCGGCGACGCGCTTGTAGTAGTCGTCCCAGGGGAGATCCGGATCGGCCTTGCCCACCTCGCCGGTGAGGTAGCCGTCGAAGCCGCCCTTCTTCAGCGCGGGGATAATGGCGGCCCAGTTGGCGGAGCCCTCGGTGATATCCTCCCAGGTGCCGCCGGAGTTCAGCCCGCCGTACCGCTTGTAGTCCTTCACATGGACGCAGACCACGCGCCCGGCCAGGATCTCCGCCCAGTACTCGGAAACGGAGAAGGCCAGCATATTGCCGGCGTCGAGATAAGCGCCGATGGCCGGGGAGCCGATCTCGTCCAGCATGGAGGTCATGTCGTAGGGGGAGAGGAAGAAGCCGTTCCACACGTTCTCCAGGCCCACGAGGATCCCGGAGGCCTCGATCTCGTCCTTTACGGTCTTATAGAATTCGATGCTGGTTTCCCGCGCCGCCTTCAGGGTGGTGTTCGCGTCCATGCCGCCGGGGACAGTCAGGATCCCCTTCGCGCCCAGGGCCTTCGCCGCTTCGATCTGCTTGCGGAGGAGGCTGCGGTAGTCCTCCCAGCACTCCGGGTGGCCGCTCATGCCGCCGGACAGGGAGGTGGAGATGCTGACCACCGGAAGGTTGTATTTCTCCGAATAGGAGCGGATGGCGGCGTAGTCCTCCTCCGTGGTGTTCATGGACAGGCCGTGCGCCGCTCCGGGCTTGTCCACGTTCAGCTCGATTCCGTCAAAGCCCGCCCGCGATACGGCCCGGAACATGTCCTCCATGCCGAGGGAGCCCTCCACGGTCCACGCGTTGAGTGATGTCTTCATGGTATCCTCCTGTCGGGAAGCAGCCGTACAAAGGCAGGCCGCCCCGTGGTTTTAAATCCGGAAAGCGCACACCGGAGAAGCCCTTCCCCGGCAGCATCAGTATAACCTAATCTCCGGGTTCTGTCAAGAAGCATTAACCAAAAAAGAACGGAAAAGCGCAAGATTTTTATGGATGTTCCACACATCCCGCGGAACCATAAATACACGCGGCGCGGGACGGTCCCCTTCTCCGGCGTTTCCCGTGATCCGGCGTGCGTCCGTCGGGGAAGGCGGGAGGGGTGCTGGAGAAATACAGGGGGAAAACGGATTATCTGTTTTTTTCATACGCTGTTCATAAAAATGTGATATAATTGTTATTTTGAAAAGGGAAAAAGTACCCTCTTATCTGTTCCCGTTTTTCAGGCGCCGCACCGCGCGGAAAAGCGAAAACACTATACTGTATCATTTCATCTCAGGAGGAGACTATGAGAGCAAAAAGACTCATTTCCGTCGCCGCAGGACTCGCTGTGATCCTGGCCATGGCGGCGGGTGTGAACGCATCCGAAACGGCGGACCCGGAGAAACCGGCGGAAGAAGATTCTGAAACGGAAGAAGCGGCAGCCCCGGAGGAAACGGCGGACGAAGACGCAGCCGCTGAAACGGCGGAAACCGAGGTTCTGACCGTCACCCGCGGGGATTTCCTCGAAGCGCTCTACGCCCTGAGCGGAGCGGCCGCCGAGGCTTCTCAGGACGAGAAGGCTTCAGAGGAGTACAAGGCTCTGGCTGCTGAGTGGATCGCCAACAAGGACGATGCCGAGAAGACCAAGGAGAT
>CACWLT010000344.1 GCA_902761695.1 uncultured Ruminococcus sp. | reverse complement strand
ACCAGCTCCGCCTCCGCGTCCGGAAGATCGGAGGGAACGGTTTCGAGAAGATCCGCCCTCACCAGATCCAGCGCTCCCATGCCGCAGGCGATCATGGTGGAGCCATCGTTGGTCCAGGTACAGCTCGGCCGGACTGCCTTCACGGATCCCGCCGCGGTCATCTCCGGAGCATGACCCAGCGCCGCCAGGTCCTTCCCCTCTCCCCGCACCGTGAAGGGGAGCATTCCGTGGGGCGGTCTCCCGGCGGGGGAGTCGTCCGCATCGTTATTCTCCGGGTCCGCTGCGGGGACCTCGTCCTCCACGGTCACCGGTCCCTCCGCGGCCGCCGGCGATCCGATCTGCATCACCTCCGCGGCTCCCCTCTGGGCGCAGCTCACCGCCCAAAGCAGGCAGGCCAGGATCATGAGGATAATCCACCATCTGTTCTTCATCACCGCGCCTCCTTTTTCAAACAGTCAGTCGTTTTTGTCTTCAGTCTATCCCGGTCACGGCGAAGGAGTAGATGCACCTGCCGCGCCACCGGGGTCTGTTCCACTGCGCCTCGAGCACATAGACGCCCTCCGTCGGATATCCGTTGTCCTGGGGATAATATCCCCACACCTTCTCCCCGTACTGCCCGTATTCGCCACGGCCGGTACGGATGCCCACGCCCAGCGGGTTGTTCCGGTCGATCTCCCCGTCCTTCATGGGGTAGAAGTACCCGGTCATGATCCCGTCCGGCTCCATCCCCTCCGGGAAGACAAAGAGGATGCTCTCCTTCTCCCGGATCGGGATGGGTGTGAAGCCGTCATAGGTCAGCGGATCCACCCCGTCGGCAATCACGCCGCTTCCCACCTCGGAGCCCCTCTTCATCACGTCCCAGCTGAAGCCGAAGCGCATGGCCTGATAATCTCCCGCGATGCATCCCACCGTCAGCTGCGGCGGCTCCTTCGGCGCTTCCGTCCCGCATCCCGCGGCGGACAGGACGAGGAGCAGGGCGGCAAGAGTCAGAAAAATCCGCGTTCTCCGCATGGCCACGCCTCCTTTTTCGTTCTTCTCTGTCCTTTAGACGCCATGCGCGGGAAAAAGTTCCCGGATTTTCCTGACAAATGAAAAAAGGCGGGATCCGAAGACCCCGTCTGGAGATTGAAATGCAATTCATTTATTCTCAGCCTAAAAAGGAAATTGATTAAGGCATGTAAAAAACAGAACCTGAAACGATGCGGTGTACATTACCCCGTGCTGCACTTTGAGAGGAAAGCTGCACCAGTGTTTTTTTAAAGTTCTTGCCGAGCAGCTTGCTGCTCTGGGTTTCTTTCAAGAAGCCGCGTCTCCCTTTTAGAGTGATATTAGGTTCAGTCCTCCTTCTGCTCCTCGCCGAGAGCAGTAGTGGCATGAACCACAACGGTGCGGTCGTAGCAGGAGAACATCTCGTCCACCTTCTTGCCGTCCGGCTTCGGGGTGAGAAGGCTGACGACGGGAACAATCACAAGGCCCGCTACCATGGCCAGCACGCCCGCGTTGATGGGGGAGGCGAAGAAGGAATTGATGAACACCCGGCCCGTGAAGTTGCAGAACATATCCGCCGCCATGATGCCCACGCCGCAGATAAAGCTGACCCACACGGAGGCCTTGGTGACCCACTTGCCGTAGAGGCTGTAGAGGAAGGGAGCCAGGAACGCCCCGGCCAGCGCGCCCCAGGAGATGCCCATGAGCTGCGCGATGAAGGTGACGGAGGACTTGACCTGCACGATGGCGATCACGGCGGACACGAGGATGAAGAACACGATGAGGAGGCGGATCAGCAGCATCTGGGTCTTCTGCTCCGTCTTCTTCCCGGCCTTGGAGCGGATGGGCAGGATCATATCGAGGGTCAGGGTGGAGGAGGAGGTCAGCACCAGGGAGGACAGGGTGGACATGGAGGCGGAGAGCACCAGCACGATGACGATGGCCACCACGATGGCGGGAAGGCCCTCCAGCATCTTCGGGACGATGGAGTCATAGACGGGATTGCCGTTCGCGCCGTACTCGATGACGTCCCCGTAGAGCCGGCCGAAGCCGCCCAGGAAGTAGCATCCGCCCGCCACGATGATGGCGAAGAGCGTGGAGATCAGGGTGCCCTTCGAGATGTCGGATTCGCTCTTGATGGCGTAGAACTTGCCCACCATCTGGGGAAGGCCCCAGGTGCCCAGGGAGGTCAGGAGCACCACGCCGAAGAGGGCGAGCGGCTCGGGACCGAGGAAGGAGGCAAAGGCGCCCTTCAGACCGGGATTGGAGGGAGCCTCCAGAACGGACAGGGAATTCATGGCCTGCATGAAGCCGCCGTTGTCCTTCAGCACCGCGCCGATGACAAGGACGATGCCCACCAGCATGATGAGACCCTGAATGAAGTCGTTCACCGCCGTGGCCATGTAGCCGCCCGCGATGACGTAAACGCCGGTCAGCACGGACATGATGAGGACGCACCACACATAGTCGATGCCGAAGGCGGATTCAAACAGCCGGGAGAGGCCGTTGTAGAGGGAGGCCGTGTAGGGGATCAGGAAGATGAACACGATGGCGGAAGCCGCGATCCGCAGCGCGCCGGAATCAAACCGGGAGCCGAAGTAGTCCGGCATGGTCCGCGAGTCCAGCTTCTGGGTGAGAAGACGGGTGCGCCGCCCCAGGATGACCCAGGCCAGGAGGGAGCCGATCACCGCGTTGCCGATGCCGACCCAGGTGGTGGAAATGCCGAACCGCCAGCCGAACGGACCCACGTTGCGGCCGCCCAGAACGAAGCCGTGGACGCTGTCTGCCTGACGGCGGCAGAGAAAGCCCACCGTGATCATGACGGCGAAAAACAGAACCAGAAACAGGATTTTGATAACCATATGGCCTCCGATTTTTAATCCGCGCAGACGAATGCGGAACCATGGGGAGCTGATAAAAAATACAGGCTGAACGGGTGTGATTCCGTGCAGCCTGTCAGTATATCGGTTCCTTCTCCCTGCTTGCAGCGCAAATCACTATTACTTTCTGGTGAAGTAATAGTAATAATAGGCGTATGCAAACACGAAGCAGTTCATAAGTATCCCCTGTGCTGAATTTTTACACATTATAGCACCGCCCTGCCGATCTGTCAAGAGGGGGGACGCAATTTTTTCGGATTTTCCTCGATTTTTTGCCAATCCCTCTCTTTCTTCCGGATGCCCTTGCCAGAGGGGCGGATTTTTGCTATAATGGAAGAAAGAAAAAGACGAAAGAAGGTATCGCAGCATGAAGATTCCCCTCCGGGACTGGACGGTGGCCGGCTCCTGGCCCTGGACCGTCATGCAGGGGGCGTCCGTGGAGACCGGAGCGAAGTTCTCCGCCGTCACGCCCCGGATTCCGGCGAAGGTTCCAGGCAGCGTATACGACGATCTGCGCCGGGCGGGCCTGATCCCCGATCCGTATTTTGCGTGCAATTCCCTGCTCACGGAGTGGGTGGCCAACCGCTTCTGGAGTTACATGACCGCCTTCCCGAAGCCCGAGTGTGGCGAAGTCCCCGTCCGGCTGGTGCTCCGGGGCATCGATTACCACGCCCACATCTACCTCAACGACAAAAAAATCGCGGAGCACACCGGCATGTACCGCCCCTCGGTCACTGACGTGACGGACTGCCTGCGGGAGGGGGAGAACACCCTGACCGTGGTGCTGGAGAGCGCGCCGGACGAGATGGGGCAGATCGGCTTCACCAGCCGCACATGGACCCAGAAGGCCCGCTTCGGCTACAAATGGGACTTCGGCACCCGGCTCGTTGACATCGGCCTGGACGGGGAGGCATATCTCGATCTCTGCGCCGATCCCGTCCGGAACGTCTGTACACGGTACCGGGGGGAGGGGATCCTGACGGTCACCGCGGACAATCCCGCCTTTCACGCCATCCTGTCCTTTGACGGGAAACCCGTCGCGGAGGGGGAGGCGGAGAACGGGGCTGTTACCCTTCATGTCCCGGAGCCTGCGCTGTGGTACCCGAACGGATACGGGGAGCAGCCGCTCTATGATCTCACCGTCTCGACCTCCGACGACGAAAAGCGCCTCTCCGTGGGCCTGCGCACCGTGGAATACCGCAAACCCGACTGCGCCGATCCGGAGGTACTCCCCTATGTTCCCGTCGTCAACGGCGTCCCGGTCTACATCAAGGGCGTCAACATGGTGCCCCTGGATCACATGCTGGGCACGGCGACGCGGGAGAGGGCGGACCGGTTCCTGAGCCTGGCAAGATCCGCCCGGGTGAATCTGATCCGGGTCTGGGGCGGCGGCGTCATCGAGAGCGAGGATTTCTACGACCTCTGCGACCGGTACGGCCTCATGATCTGGCAGGAGTTCATCCAGTCCTCCTCCGGCATCGACAACATCCCCTCGAAGCGGCCGGAATTCCTGGATCTGCTGGAAAAGACCGCCCGGGCCGCCCTTCCGGAGAAGCGGAACCACGTGTCCCTCACCTTCTTAAGCGGCGGCAACGAGCTCATGGACGAGCGCGGCATCCCCTCCACCTACGAGGACGAGAACATCGCCCTTCTGCGGAGGATCTCTGCGGAGCTTGCCCCGGACATCCTGATGCTGCCCACCTCCGCCTCCGGTCCCACGGAATGGTTCGACCCGGACCGGCCGGAGCGGAATCAGGACATCCACGGCCCCTGGAAATACGAGGGGGTCCGGGGGCAGTACGCGCTCTACAACCGGTCCACCATCCTGCTTCACAGCGAATTCGGCGCGGACGGCATGTCGAATCCGACGGCGGTCCGGTCGGTGCTTCCCCCGGAGGAGCAGCGGGTCACCACCATGGGGGAGAGCCTCGTCTGGCGGCACCACGGCGAATGGTGGGACACCTACGCTTACCGGGAGCGCCCCCTCTTCGGGGAGATCGATGATCTGGACGAATCCCTGCTTGAGACAATG
>CACWLT010000343.1 GCA_902761695.1 uncultured Ruminococcus sp. | reverse complement strand
TCATCACGAACCAGATCCAGCCGATGCTGGTCCCGATCACCGTGGCGGACACGGAGCGGGCGGGCGTTGTGCTCGAAAACATCGGGGCCGAATCGTACAAGCTTGTCCGGGAGAGATACTTCGAAGAGCTGGTCAACTACAAGTATGTCCGGGACCAGGACGCCATCGACATTCTGCGGATGCTCTACGGCGGCAACGGGCGGTTTGAGATCGGCCACGTCTACAACTGGGGCGGCGTCGAGGGCACGATCTGCGCAGGCCTTGACGGAGCGGGCGAGACCTTCGTCTCCAGCATGGAAAAGATCGAAAAGATTCTGATCAAGTCCATGCAGAAGACGATGGAGAAAATCTCCGAATGACGTCGGACACGGAAGCAAGATGGCAAGCGGCTCAGGAGGGCGATTCCTTCCCGGGCCGCTTTTCTGCGCATATGGATTCCCTCCGTCACATCAGCCAGACCGCGTTGATCCCCGGACCGTCGAGACAACCGCAGGCGTCTGCGGCGCAGAGGACCATCATGAAGGCCGGAAATCCGGTACCGTGCCGATACCCCCGTTTCCCCGCGGGATCGGCTCCGATCTCCAGAACACTCATTTCCAAAAGATCCAGAAGAGCGGTCTTCAACTCGTCCTTCGGGAGGCCCGTCCGCTGTTCCAGCTCTGCGGAAGTGACCGCCTCCGTCAGGCCGGTTTCCCGCAGGATGGCGAAGGTCTGCCGGTTCCGGAACAGACCGAGAAACGCGTCGAGGGAATCCGGATCGGCGGAGAGATACTCGTTCTGCAAATCCCGTCCGCAGAGCAGAAACGCGGCTTCACCGTCAGAACCGTCGGCAGAAGGTCCCTGAACGCGGAGGCGGATATGCTCGTCCCACATTCTGAGACAGTTTCCGTCGCAATTCACGCCGTTCGAATCAAAGGTCCGCCCGATCAGATCGAGCAGCAGAGCGGTGATTTCGGCGCTTCCCTTCTCATACTGCATCCGGGTTGCGGCGGAGATCCCCGCTTTCAGAAACCGGACGCGCGAATCGCTGGGAAATTCGAGCAGTTCGTCCGGCGGAACGTCGAGCGCTTCGCAGAGCCGCGGGAGAAGGGAGAGGTCGGGGAGGGCAGCTGACTGTTCCCATTTGCTGACAGCCTGTCCCGTCACGCCGAGCGCATCTCCGAGCGATTCCTGCGTCAGGCCGCGCAGCCTGCGGTACTGCGCGATTTTATCCGAAATACTCATAGAAAAAACCTCCTATGCTTTGCCCCTATTCTACCATAGTCCCGCAGGGGAGTCAACGGAGGGGCGGTTGAGCGGGCAGAGCCTTATTTGAACGTCTCCGCCGACGGAAAACAAACCGGACAGAGGTCCCGTATCCGCACACGCCTCTGTCCGGTGTTGATTTGAATTTGAGAGCTCCCTCTGTTCTCGTGCCTTGGCGACGGAAAGGGGAAAATCCTTCGCCCGGACGAACCCTCACAAGAGCGCGATGTCCCGCACGGCCCAGTTCTCCGCCCCCTCGGTCACGCGGAAGGAGACGGTCCCGTATCCATTCTCCCCGAGCGGGACGATCCGTTTGTGGCCGACGCACTGACTGGCATAGATCTTCTCCCCGTCGGCGAAGACCTCAAATCCCCGGATCCGCTGTCCCTCCCGGATGTCCTCCCGGATCACAAGATACCTGGCAATCTTCCCCTCCGGCACGGTCAGCGTGAAGAGGCCGCTTTCATCCGGCACGGGCGCGTCGAGCAGGGTCAGCGGAGTCCCGAAGGTGTCGCGGATCAGTTTTCCGAACGCGCGGAACTGTTCCTCGTCCTGAAAATCGCCGTCCGTGGTGATCGCCATGCCCACGAGCAGATTGGAGTTCCGCCCCACGGAGCGCACGTAGCAGTCGAGCAGATAGTCGGGAGAATAGGTATGGCTCTCTTCGTCCGGCTGCCAGCCCCAGCCTCCTCCGAACGCGGCGTGATCCCGGTTCGGCATGTCCGTCTCCGCGGGCCAGTAGTATTTCCCGTCCGGATCGCCCACACCGGTCTCCTCGTGCGGAACCGTGCCGTCATAGCGGGCTTCCCCGGCGTTGGTCGTCGCCCAGCAGTTTTCCGGTGCCAGACCGTCCTCGTTTCCTACCCAGCGTAGGTTGTGCGGATGCTCCTTCGGCCCCTGAAACGTCACGGCGTCCGGCTGGTATTGTCGGAGGATCGAATACAGATCCGGCCCGCCGTCCTCTACCGAGAGACAGCCGCCGTCGAACCAGATTTCAAACAGATCGCCGTACCGGGACCACAGTTCCTCGACCTGCCTTTCCACGCAGCGGACATAGCTCTGGTACATCTCCCCTTTGTAGTCATAGGTGAGCTCGTTGTTGATGCCGTAATAGCCGTTGCAGGTGGGGTGATAGTACAGGCCGGGTTTCAGCCCGTACTTCCGGCAGGCGGCGACGAATTCCCCGACGATGTCTCCCTGCCCGTCCTTCCACTTCATGTATTTGCAGGAATAATCGTTCACGTCCGTCGGCCAGAGGGCGAATCCGGTCCCGTGCTTGGCGACGAGGACGGCGTACTTCGCCCCCATCTCATACGCGGCCCTGACCCACTGCTCGGGATCGAGCTTCGAAGGATTGAGGGAGGAGGGCGGAATCTCCTCGGCGATGATCTTCTCCTTCATGTGGCAGTCTGGCTTATAGTTGTCGAGAAGGTAGTGGATCAGCACGCCCAGCTCGAGATCCTGCCAGACAAGCTGTTTATCGGTCGGTTTTGCGATGTGCATGGTATTCTCCTTTCCGCAAGTCGCGGGGGG
>CACWLT010000342.1 GCA_902761695.1 uncultured Ruminococcus sp. | reverse complement strand
CGGTGAAGCTGCTGAGCGCGCCGGAGGGAGTCGTTGTATCCCTGCCGGAGGGATTGTCCGTCGGGCCCCACGCGGAGCGGATCCTTGTGACGGTCACGGAGGCGGGATCATGAAGGGGCGCGGGATCGCGGCGGCGCGGATCTGCCTCCTTGTGCTGTCCCTTCTGCTGCTGGTTCTCGGCGCTCTGAACGGCGGGGCCCGGGACGTATTCGCCAAGGCCGCGGCGGTTTGCTCGGAATGCATCGGGCTGGGCTGAGAGGGGAGAGGCTATGAACGGCAGGACAAAAAAACCCCGTCCCCGGCTCTCCCTGACGAGGCGGATGGTGCAGGTCTACACGGCGGTTTTATACAACGCCCACGTCCGTGGATGGGTCATGGGGCGGATCTACCGGGGGCCGCTCAAGACGGTCTGCGTGCCGGGGCTCAACTGCTACTCCTGTCCCGCCGCCGTCGGGGCCTGTCCGCTGGGGGCGCTGCAGAACGCGGTGGCGGCCTCGGCATCCCGGCCGGGGTTTTACGTGATCGGGACGCTGATTCTTTTCGGGCTGCTCTTCGGGCGGGTGATCTGCGGATGGGCCTGTCCCATGGGGCTGATTCAGGAGCTGCTCTATAAGATTCCCGGGAAAAAGGTGAAAAAAGGCCGCGTGACCCGGGGGCTCAGCTGGGTGAAATACGCGGTGCTTCTTATCTTTGTGCTGTTGATTCCAGGGTATTACGCCCTCCGCCGGGTGCCTCTGCCGGCCTTCTGCAAGTACATCTGTCCGGCCGGGACGCTGGAGGGGGCGCTGGGGCTGATGCTCCATCCGAACAACGGGGATCTGCGGGCGCTGGCCGGGGGACTGACCCTCTGGAAGCTGGGCGTCATGATTGTGATTCTCGCGGCCTGCGTGTTTATCTTCCGGGCGTTCTGCCGGTTCCTCTGTCCGCTGGGAGCGCTGTACGGTCTGCTGGCGCGGCTGGCGCTTCTGGGTGTGAAGCTGGACGGGGACCGGTGCGTGGACTGCGGGGCCTGCGTCCGGGTATGTCCCATGGACGTAAAAGCCGTGGGAGACCGGGAATGCGTGCACTGCGGGAAGTGCGTGGAGGCCTGCGGGTACGGGGCCATCTCCGTCCGGGCCGGGAAGATTGTTTTGGCGGGATCCGCGGCGAAGGGGACGGAAAAAGGGAGGCGCGCATGAGGATAAGGACGGCTGTGTGGCTGGCCGCGCTTTTGCTTCTGCTCGGCGTCGGGGCGGCGGTGAACATCCCGGGGAGCTTTCTCGGGGACGGATCGGCGGCGTCGGGCGGCAAGGCGGGATCCGCTCCGGGGGAGTTTCTGCCGGACTTCAAGGTGAAATGCCTCGACGGATCAGTCTTCACCCTGTCGGAGCAGCGGGGGAAAACGGTGGTCATCAATCTCTGGGCCACCTGGTGCCTGCCCTGCGTGGCGGAGCTGCCCCATTTCGATCGGCTTCTGGCGGAGCACGGGGACACGACGGCGGTGCTGGCGCTTCACTCCGATCTGGTGACGGAGGATGTGGAGGCCTGGCTGGCGGGTCGGGATTATCATCTTCCCTTTGCTGTTGCGGAGGACCGGGTGCTGACGGACATGCTGGGCGGCGGGGACGTGCTGCCCCGGACGGTGGTGATTTCGCCGGAAGGAGAGGTGCTCTGCAACGCGGCGGGGTCCGTGACGTACGAGGATCTGCTCCGGATCACGGGGAACGGGAGCTGAGGACTGACGGACAGCGAACATCCCGGGCGGCTCTTTTCAGGGAGGCGTCCGGGATGGGTTTGTCAGGGGGAGGTCTTTTTTCTTTTCTCCGCCCGCTTGATTTTATAGAGTTCTTCGGCGGCGATGCGGGTTTTGGCCACCACGTCGGTATCGGCTTTCGGGAAGCAGTAGTAGAGGATCCGGTTGTCGCCGACGCAGATCATGTCGCCGAGCTCGTACCAGAAATAATCGGCGTAGAGGCCGTAGGAAGCCAGGGGCGGCTGGCGGTAGGAGAGCGCGCCGTCACAGCCGGTGAGGGTGAAGCCCTCCGCGTCGTGGCGCAGTCTTCCCTCCCCCACCCGGGCGATATGCTTCATATTGGTCATGACGCAGATCGTGACGGGGGTGTCCAGCAGGTAGGTTCCCGCCTCCAGCTCACGGCGCACGCAGTCCCGCTCCCACCGGTACCAGTCCGGCACATGGGTGAAGACGGGGTCTCCGTCCTCAGCGGTGAGGTACCCGTATTCGTCCAGCTCCCAGGTTTTTCCGCAGTTTTCGCACCGGAGCAGGATTCCCTTTCCCACGGTCTTTCCCTCCGCCTGACAGCAGGGGCATTTATAGAGGACGCGGTTCAGGCCGTCGGCGCGGAAGGGCTCGTCGATTTTTACGCGGTTTTCCTGCTGCCAGCGGAAATTGTCGAAGGTGAACTGCTCCTTCAAGATCGCGTTGATCTCATCCGCGCTCTTTTCCCGGAGCTCTTCCGGGGAGAGGAGGTATTCCATCCGGGCGGAAACCTTCACCTTCCGCAGCTGGAGGTTATTATAGAGGGGATCCCGGGCGAAGGCGCCGAAGGTCCGGATCATGACCACAGGGACGCCCAGCAGCTTCACCGCGCCGCCCACGGATTCCGGCAGAGGAGTGGCGCAGCCGTCGAAGGTATAGGAGGCCTCGGGATACATGAGCACGGAGGTCCCCTGCTTTTTCAGGGCCAGGGACATATCCTTCAGAAGGGTCAGGTCCGGAACGAACTTCGCCGTGGGGATGCAGCCGATGTGCCGCATGAGCCATTCCTTGCCCACGAAGCCGTCCGAGGTGCAGATGATGTTGAAGGG
>CACWLT010000341.1:5075-7301 GCA_902761695.1 uncultured Ruminococcus sp. | reverse complement strand
AGATGGGCGCGGCCTTCGCCGGAGACCTGAACGGGGACGGCCAGATCAACGACGCGGACAACGTGGGCCTGATCGTGCTGAACAATCAGATAGAGTGCATGTACACTGCCTCCGGGGAAAAGCTGATCCACGTGACCGACGACGGCTTCGTCTTCGCCGCCGATGAGGAAAGAAGCCTGGAGGTGCTGGAGAAGATCTATCAGCTCTACGAGAACAAATCCGTGGTGCTCTGTCCCTCCGATGCCAACCGCCGCTCCCCCGAGGTTGCCTCCATGGGCCACGTGGAGATCGGCGAGAAGACCTTCTCCGAGGGCCGCTGCCTCTTCCTCATGGGAACCATGAACAATGTGGCCTCCA
Source organism: uncultured Ruminococcus sp. (assembly GCA_902761695.1). GTDB lineage: Bacteria > Bacillota > Clostridia > Oscillospirales > CAG-272 > UMGS1696. The sequence continues at coordinate 6,944 of CACWLT010000341.1, read as the reverse complement.
TGCGCGATATGGAGACGGACTTCGGCATTTTGCCCATCCCCAAGGCGGACGAGGCACAGGACAACTATTATTCCTACGCCAACACCTGGGCGGCCAGCTGCGCGGCAGTCCCGATCCTGGTGGGCGATATCGAAAAATCCACCATCCTCATGGAGGAGCTGGCCTACCAGTCCAGACGGTACTACACCCCCGCCTACTACGAGATCTCCCTGAAGACCAAGATCTCCCGGGACGAGGAATCCGCCGCCATGCTGGATCTGATCTATGAGCGCCGGACGGTGGATATGGGGAATCTCTTCAGCGTGGGCGGCGTCATGAGCGGCCTCAGCAACCTGATTTTCCCCACCGGCCAGAACACCTTCGCTTCCTTCCTCCAGACCAGGGAGAAGATGGTGCGCAAGGACATGGAAAAGCTCCAGGGGCTTTATAACTGATCAATCAACAACGCACAGCCGGGAGGAATCCGCCGCCGAAAAAAGCGGATCTCCCGGCTGCTTTTGTCGGAAAAGACAAATCCGCCCTTGACCCCGGCGCGTTTTTTGTGCTATAATGGGAAAAACAAACCGGGATACCGGCGGAGAGGGGATGATTCCCGCGCGCCCTATGGATTACGCGGACGAAATGGAGAGGCGGATCTGCTCCGTCATCTGCGGCAGCGAAGGCCTGAAGGCCAGGGAAATCGCGAAGATCCTCTCACTGGATCACACCGCCGTCAACCGGATCCTTGCCCGCTCGCCCCTTCTGCGGGAGCTGTGCTGGCAGGACGACGATTACCGCTGGCACGGCATCCTGCGGCAGAGTTGGCCTCACACCGGACTGCAGGAGTTTTCCGGCTACTACGACTATGTGAAAAACTTCCTCACCCTCGGCGAGGAAGAATGGCTCCGGGCCATGGAGGAGGGATGCGCCGACATCGGCCGGAACCTGAACGATACCCGGGGCCTGCTCCACTCCTTCCGGGACTGCCGGGCGGTGATGGCGGCCCTGTTCTCCGACCTCCGGGAGATGCTGGGGGAGGCGTGCCTTTCCTGGGAGCTGGTCTTCGAGTTCCGGCTGAAGAAGTCCCGGCATGTCCGGATCTACGCCGATGTGCTGGTAATCACGGAGAACCGGGTCTTCTCCCTGGAGTTCAAAATGAAGGACAAAATCGATCCGGACGAGGTGATCCAGGCGGCGAAATACAGCCCCTATCTGGAGATCGTCTTCGGGCCGGACTATGAGGTCATCCCGGCGCTGGTGCTGACGAAGGCCGCGGACCTCTACGAATTTGTGCCGATCTCCTCCGGCGACGCGGTGCTCCCGGTTTGTTCGGGGGATATGCTTTTCAACGTGTTCAACGAGTATATCGGATTTCTGAAGGGATAGCCCCTCAGAAAACGGGGAACCGGATATACCGTATCATTCCGCATGGAAGAAGGGGAAACAGTATGAACGATTATCGCGACAGCAGACTGCCTGTGGAGTACAGAGTACAGGATCTGCTTGACAGAATGACGCTTGAGGAAATGATCCTGCAGACGGATCAGTATTCCAGCAGCGATTTTACTATCCGGGAGAGGACGGACGGCAGGGAAACCACCGTCTCCGTGGATCTCGACAAGCTGCGGGATGTGCTGAAGGGGAACAGCGTGGGCAGTATGCAGGTCCATGAGATGAGCCCGGAGCAGGTCAACGAGCTGCAGCGGTACGCCGTGGAGGAGACCCGGCTCGGCATCCCCTTTCTCATCAGCCAGGAGGCTCTCCACGGACTGAGCCACAGCGCGGCCACCTCCTTCCCCCAGCAGATCGGACTGGCCGCCACCTTCGACCCGCCGCTGGGCAGGGAAATGGGCCGCGCCATCGCGAAGGAAGCCCGCGCCATGGGCATCT
>CACWLT010000341.1:0-5063 GCA_902761695.1 uncultured Ruminococcus sp. | reverse complement strand
CTACGGCGAGGATACGCTCCTCTGTTCCGCCTTTGCCGGAGAGACGGTGCGCGGCCTGCAGGGGGACAGCCTCTCCTCTCCGGATTCCGTCGCCGCCGAGCCGAAGCATTACGTGGGATACGGCGCTCCCGTGGGCGGTCTGAACTGCGCTCCCTGCGCCCTGGGACGGCGGGAGGTGTATTCGGACGCGCTGCCCGTCTTTGAGGAGGCGGTAAAGGAGGCCGGCGCGGTCAACGTGATGTGCTCCTACAACGCCATCGACGGCATCCCCGTTGCCGCTGACCGGGAGCTTCTGACGGAGATCCTCCGGGACCGCTGGGGCATGCGGGGCTTCGTCCGGTCGGATATGACGGCGGTGGAGCGGCTCTACGACAACCATTACGTAGCCGACGACCGAAAGGAAGCCATGGCCATGGGTCTGGAAGCCGGCGTCGATCTGCAGCTCTTCGATTTCCCCCACGCGGAATGGCAGAACGGCCTGAAGGAGCTGGCGGAGTCGGGACGCCTTGACAGAGAAGTGATCCGGCAGGCCTGCGGGCGTGTGCTGCGGGTGAAATTCCTGCTGGGCCTGTTCGAGCGTCCCTATGCGGATGAGGGACGGAGAAAGTGGACCCTCCGTTCCCCCGAGCATCTGGACCTGGCCCTCCGCATCGCCCGGGAGAGCATGGTGCTGCTGAAAAACGACGGCGGGATCCTTCCCCTCAGCAAGGACATCGGCACCGTCGCCGTGCTGGGGCCCTGCGCCAATCACGCGGTGCTGGGAGACTACACGCCCGGCGGAAAGGAAGGCGTCTCCCTGCTGGAGGGGATCCGGCAGACAGTCTCGCCCACCACCCGGATCCTGTACGACGAGGGCTGTAAGATCCTCGGCGACATGGCGCAGCCCTTCCCCCGGGGCGCTCTCACGGACGAGGAGGGCAAGCCCGGACTGACGGGCCGCTATTACCGGGGACTGGTGCCGGAGGGAGAGCCCCTCTTCACAAAGAACGATCCCTCCGTGGATTTCAACTGGCTGATGAACGGCTCGCCCATCAGGGAGGAGCGGTTCAGCGTGGTCTGGACGGGAAAGCTGGTTCCTTGGGACACCTTCGACGGCATGATCGGCTTCCGCACCCAGGACAGCATGCGCCTCTACATCGACGGGGATCTGATCCTGGACGGCTGGGGCGAGACCCGGGATGCCGGACGGGTGGTGCCCTTCCGGTTTGAGAAGGGGCGCAGCCATAACGTCCGCATCGAGTATTCCGGTGACCGCAAGGGCGCGCGGGTCCTCTTCGGCTGGGACAGAGCGCCTCAGGACTTCACCCGGGCCGTGGAGCTGGCGGCGCAGGCGGACGTGGCCATTGTGGCGGTCGGTGACAACAGGGACACCTGCGGCGAGAATCTGGACCGGATCTCCCTGGATCTGCCCGGGAATCAGGCCGCGTTCGTGAAGGCTGTGGCAGAGACCGGGACGCCCGTGGTCCTTGTGATCCAGACGGGACGGCCCGTGACGGCGGAGTGGGAAAAGAACCATCTTGCGGCGATCCTCGAAGCGTGGTTCCCCGGGGAAATGGGCGGCCATGCCATAGCGGAGACCCTGTTCGGGGACAACAATCCCGCGGGCAGGCTTCCCATCTCCTTCCCCCGCCATGTGGGACAGATCCCCTGCCATTACAGCCGCCGTCCGGGAGGCGGAAAGCGGTATGTGGAGACGGACTGGCTGCCCCTCTATCCCTTCGGCTACGGGCTGAGCTACACATCCTTCCGCTTCGGGGATCTGGCCCTCAACGCCGGGGAGATCGACGCCGGGGAGCCGGTTGACGTGTCCTTTACGGTCACCAACACCGGGGAGAGGGCGGGCGTCGCCGTACCGCAGATCTACCTCCGGGACATGGTCAGCTCCACGGTCAAGCCACAGACGACTTTAGCGGCCTTCGGACGGGTGGAGCTTGCGCCCGGGGAGACAAAGCGCGTCACCCTGACGATCCGCCCCCGGGAGATGCGGACCCTGGGCCGGGATTATGTCTGGCGGATCGAGCCTGGAGAGTTCCGGGTGTTCCTTTCCGAAGACGCGGAGCATTCCGTCATGAGCGGGACCTTCCGGGTGCGCTGATTTGCCTAAGCATACCGGTCTCCTCCCTCAGCTTCTTCCCCCGCGCGATTCAGATTCAGAACCTCAACAACATTTTCAGGAGGCATTATGAAACGGACAGTCAGCATTCTTCTCTCCTTGCTCATGCTCCTCAACGCGGATTCCTCCCCCATCCCCGCCGTGACGACGGAGGAAGGTCAGCCCGGCGCTGAGGACGCGGAACCGGCCGCGGAGGAGGACGCCATTCCCGCCCCCGATATCCCGGCAGACGCGGATTTCGGCGGCGCGGATTTCACCGTCATCTATCCCAACTGGTCCCTCTACGAGCACTACCTCAGCGCGGAGGAGCTGAACGGAGAGGTGGTCAACGACGCCATGGTCAACCGGAACCAGACCGTGGACGACCTCCTTGGCGTGAACATCACCTTCATCACCAAGGGCTATATCGACACGATCCTCACGGAGGTCAAGAACGCGGTGTCCGCCGGCGACGGGACCTACGACATGGCCGTGACCCACTGCATCAACGGCCTGCAGGGACTTCTGCAGGGCGGCTTGATCTACGACTGGAACAAGATTCCCTATGTGGACCTGACGAAGCCCTACTGGAATCAGTCCATCCTGGAGCAGCTGACCATCGGGGGAAAGACGCCCTTTGCCGCCGGGGACCTGCTTATTGCGGACCCCAACGTGATCTGGTTCAACAACGACATCGCGACCGAATCCAATATCGGGAACATCTACGAGACCGTGCTGAACGGCACCTGGACCGTGGACACCATGATCGATCTGTGCGACCGGGTGATCGTGGACCTGAACGGCGACGGGAAGATGACGGCGAAGGACCAGTACGGCGTCTGCGGAAATGACGGCTGGCCAGTCATCAGCTTTATGTACGGCTGTGACCAGTACGTGGCGGAGTTCGTGGACGGCAGACCCCAGGTAGCGCTCCAGACGGAGAAGGCCGCCGGGGTGGTGGAGAAGTTTTATAAGCTCTTCTGCGAGGGAGACCGGGCCCTGGTCAACTCCTCCGTGAACGACCGCTACATCCCCTTTGAGACCTACCACGCCCTGTTCTACTTCATGTCCCTCAGCTCCATGGAGCAGTACCGGACCACGGAGGTGGACTACGGCATCATCCCGTTCCCCAAGTACGACGAGAACCAGGAGGAATACGTATCCCTGAACTGGACTGGGCTCCAGTGCGTGCCGGTGTCCTGCCGGGATAAGGAGATGGTGGGCATGGTGGCCGAGGAGCTGGGCTATGAGAGCAAAAAGCAGGTCCTGCCCGCCTATTTCGAGAACCTGCTAGACGGCAAGATCGCCCGCCACGAGGAGACGAGGCAGATGCTGGACATCATCTTCGACACCAGCGTCTACGACTTCGGCATGAACTTCTCCAATCAGGCCAACTTCCTCTATATCCTCCCGGACCTCATGAGGGCGAAGAGCACGGACCTGGCCTCCAACCTCCAGAAGAACATGAAGGTCACGGTCAAGGTCTACGACAAGATCGTCAAGGCCTATGAGGACCTGGGAGAATAAATCCCTCCAATCTCGCCCAGGTTAGTAACTCACCCGGCAATCAACCCTGTTCTTTCCTTCCCCGCTCCTCTGACTTACTCAGAGCGCAGCGGGGTTTTTATACGGTATAACACGGGGACCATCCTCAATCCTTGACAACCGCGCCCCGGCATGGTACAATGAAGACAGCTCCGGCAGTCCGTTCCGAAAACAGCCGCAGACCGGAGCGGAAGGAGGATCTCCCATGCTGACCAGAGAAGAAGTGCGCGCCGCTATCCGTTTCGGTTGTCCGCCCCGTCCTCCCCGCGCCTTTACCAAATGGTGGGGCGAGGGACTGGGGGAGCAGTACGGCAGTCAGCTGTCCCGCTTTGACCGGTATGAGGAAGACGTGGTGGTGGTCCCCTTTCCGTGTCCCTCGTTCTCCCCGCGGCCGGACGGCTTTTACTGGCGTCTCCCGGATGTCGACCGCACCCGCCGGGGAGGCCTTGACGCTCAGGCCGCCCTTCCGGATTGGGAGGATCTGCCCGCCTTGCTTGAGACCCTGCCGGATACCGACGCGCCGGGTCTGTTTGACGACGCCGCCCGGGTCGCGGAGCAAGCCCACCGGGAAGGGAAGTACGTGCTGATCCACCACTGGTCCCTGATGTACGAGCGCATCTGGAACTTCCGGGGGATGGAGACCCTCATGATGGATTATTACGACTATCCAGACGAGGTCCATGCCCTCCACCGCGCCAACGCCGAGGTCGAGATGAAGCTGTTCGAGCGGGCCATGCGGGAGGTAAAACCGGACGGATACATGATCAGCGACGATCTGGGCACCCAGAAATCCCTCATGATGAGCCCCCCGACCTTCCGGGAGTTCATTAAGCCCTACTACCGGGACATGTGGGGCCGGATCCGGAACTGCGACGTGGACGTGTGGCTCCACACCTGCGGGAACATCTCCGAGATCATCGGGGACCTGATCGAGTGCGGCCTCTCCGTGGTGCACCCCATCCAGAAGCACACCATGGACTGGGACGAGATCGCCGCCGCGTGGAAGGGAAAGATCGCCTTCTGGGTGGGCATGGACGTGCAGGATACCCTCATCAACGGCACCCCCGAGGACGTTCGGCGGGAGGTGAGGCTCATGCGGGACACCTTCGATTCCCCGTCGGGCGGCTTCCTCTACGCGGCCGGGAACGGCATCGTCCGCGGCACGCCGCTTGAGAACATCGAGGCCTTCCTGAACGAATGCCTGGTGTATGGAAACTGAATTCCCCCGGCGGAAAGCGGCGAACCGGAAACGATAATCCCACCGCAATGAAAAACGACCCTCCGCAGCCTCTGATGGGATCAGGGGCGGGAGGGTCTTTATCTTTGCGTTCTGCGGGGAGGGGGAGCGGTCATTCCTCCGTCCCGATCTCCTCCGCCAGACGGACAGCCGGAATCTTTTCATCAAAGGCTTCCCGGATCAGCCCGG
>CACWLT010000340.1 GCA_902761695.1 uncultured Ruminococcus sp. | reverse complement strand
CTCATCCGGGGAGATATCCGGAACCGTGTCTGTCTCAATGTCCGGCTTCTCCTCCGCGAGGTCTTCCCCGCTCTCCGGCGTCTCTTCCCGGCGGTTGTCCGGGGTGCTGTCTGTGTTCTCGTCCAGCTCCAGCAGCTGGGCCAGAAGACGGCCGGCCTCCTCCTCGATGTGTCCCGCCATCGCGCTCTCCGCCATGAGAACGTCGGCCTCGCTCTGAGACGTGTCGGACTGTGCGTCTGCGTCGGACTCGGCGAGGGCTTCGGCGGGTTCGGGCGCTGCGTCCGGCGTTTTGCCGCCTTCTTCCTCGGGCAGATCCTTCAAGAGATCCCCGATCATGGCGGCGGCGGAAGCGAATCCGAAGAGATCCCCGTCCTCTTCCCCCGCGTCCTCCGATCCCTCATCCTCACCGGCATAGGCGTCCATCTCGGCAAGGAACCGCTCCGCATCCTCCCCGAACCGTTCGGCGGCGCTGAGCTGCGTCCGTGCCAGGGACTGCATGGAAGAGGAGAACGCCTTAAGATCGCTCCGGAAACGCTCCGACGCGGCCCGCAGACCGGTGAGAATCCGTCCGCTCTCCTCAAACTGCCGCCGTGCCTCCTCCCGCATGAGTGCCGGATTTTCAGCATCTTCATCGGCGGACGGCTCCGGGACGGGCTCCGCGCTCCTCCGGGCATTCTCAAGAAGAGCTTCCGCGCTCTTCTCCGCTTCGGAACGGATTCTCTCCGCCTCCGATCGGGCTTCTGCCCGGGCTTCCGACAGCAGCCGCTCAGCCTCGGACCTCGCTTCCGCCTGCGCCTCTGCCTGCGCTTCCGCACGGAGCTTTTCCGCTTCGCCGCGGGCGCCGGTCAGCAGGTTTTCTCTTTCCGCCCGTGCTGCCTCCGTCTCCTCCTCGGCGCGCTTTTCCGCTTCCGCCCGGATCCGGTCCGCATCCTCCCGCGCATCGGCGAGAACGGATTCCGCTTCGGTCTGCGCGTCAGCCAGCAGCTTTTCCGCTCCCGACTTCGCCTCAGCCAGCGTTTTCTCCGCGTCCGCCTTTGCGTCGTTCCGAAGGGATTCCGCGTCGGAGGCGGCCTCTTCCCGCAGCTGCTCCGCCTTTTCTCTTGCCTCGGACAGGATCCGCTCCCCTTCGGCAAAGGCGTTTTCCATGCTCCCGCCCGGGTTATCCGCTGCCGCGCCGCCCGTCACGCCGGGAATATCCGCCTGCGGGGAAGCCTTGTTCTCCCCCTGCTTCTTTGCGTTTTCGGCCCGGATGGCGGCCAGGCGCTTTTCCAGTCTGGTGTATTCCCCGGCTACGTAGGCGATGTATTCGTCCACTTCCTCCGGCACATAGCCCCAGAGAGCTTTCTGAAACAGTTTGTTCTTGAAATCGACAGCCATAGTCCCTCTCCGACCTCTTTTTTCCGCTCACAGATATTTCCGGCACAGGACGCGCACCCTGCCGCTTCTGGTGGATCCGGTCACATCGCCGATGATGAATTTGCCGTACCCCCGCACGGACACCACGTCGCCGCTCGCCACATCGGCCGCCGGTTCCAGGCACTCCCGATAGTTCAGCTCGCACAGCCCCTGGCGGACGGCGGAGGCGGCGTCCTCCCTGGATTTTCCCGTCAGGGCCTTGACGATGCCGTCCAGCCGCAGGGAGGCCACTGTGACGGGCAGATCCTCGAAGCGGCGGGGGATGTTGAAGGTCGGATCGGACTCCAGCCGCGTACAGGTCACTCCGTCCCGGCCGATCTTCGTCAGCTCACTCTCGAGAAAAGGCGCGATCCTCTCTGCGGCGAACACCAAAGCTTCCGATTCGGACAGAACCGCGATGTCCCCGATCACCGCCCGGTCCACCCCCAGGGACAGGATACCCCCCATGAAATCCCGGTGGCCGAGAGAGCGGAACCCGCTTCCCCGCACCGACAGGGGGACGATGGGGATTTCCTGAAGCACGGCGGGATTGTCCCGGAGAAAATCCGCGAAGAACGCCGTCCGCTCCTCATCCAGGGGCATGACGTGGCGGGGGGCGTTCTCCGGCATGAACCATTCCGGCAAAAAAACCGCGGCCCCACGCTCGGTACCGCGGCATCCGCCCCAGAAGAAGCATCTCTCCATGCCGTTTCCGCTCCGGGCGCAAAACTCCGTATATATTTCCAACTTCTCGCCGGGCGACAGGAAATCCGTGACCGCGCACCGGTAGTCGGACGCCCGCCACATTTCAAATGCCCGGGAAACCGTGTCGCTCTGATTTTTCATACGACCTCTCATCCGGTCCCGCCGCTACAGAACGGCCGTCAGAACCGACAGCAGAATAAAGGTGAGGAAAAACGGCATGTCGATGGGCAGCCCCTCAAACCACCCGAACCGGTCGCAGAGAGCGCGGGCCGGCACAATGAAGGGCTCCGTCACGCCGAAGAGGAAGTTCTCCACCGGGGAATCCTCCTCAATGGGGAGCCAGCTGATTACGGCCCTCCCCAGCATCAGAAGCTGCAGCACCACCAGGATCGCCCGGACGGTGGCCGCCAGGATATAGGCAATCTGTATCAAAACAGGGAACTCCGATCTCTTCAGAGTAAACAAACAAGACCTGAAGAGGCGTACTCTCCGGTTCTATGTTTGTATATCAATCATCCCGTCCGCAGTCCGCCCCGGAACAGGCGCTCCGGGTCAAAGCGGATCAGTTGAAGTCGTTGAAATCGCCGGCGGGAGCGGGATCTTCCGGTTCCGGTTCGGCGGGCTGAGGCTGGCGCGGCGTGGTGCGGATCTTGGCGTTCTCCACATCCACGTTGGAGGGCGTGATGACGTAGGCGTTGGTGGCGATGTTTCTGAGGTCGCCGCCGATGGAGTAGGCCACGCCGGTCAGGAAGTCGATGA
>CACWLT010000339.1 GCA_902761695.1 uncultured Ruminococcus sp. | reverse complement strand
GGCGCACGGCGCTGGCGCTGATGTTTATGGGGGAAGGGGCGCTGAGTTACGCCGAGGCCATCATCGCGTCCATCGTGTTTGAATAACGTACCGCCCTCACTCTTCGATCTCTCCGGCGAACAGGATCGCCGTCGTGTCGTTGCAAGTCGTGTAAATGAAGAACGAGAAGGGTTCGTCCGCTGTGAATTCTTTCGGTTCAACCGGGCCGACGTCGCCAGCCGTTCTTTCCATGATCGCCGTGACCGCGGCCGCCTCGACGCCTTCCTCGTCCAGTTTGATGCGGGTCTTCTGAATGATATCGCTGACATAGACCGGGTGATCGATCATCGCGGAAAAGTCCGCCAATCCGGCACTAAAGGCGAGGCTGACGCCGGAAGATTTCAGGAAATCCACGAACTCCCCCTTCGAGAAGTCGGTTTCCAGATCCATCTTCGGGATTTTGACTCTCACGTTCTCCGACCTTGCGTTTGAGATCTTCCCGGCGATCCCCTCCCGAGAGCCGAGCACAAAAGCCATCGAAACGCCGCCCTTCATCGGCAGGATGACGAGCTTTGTGTCTTCGTCCTCATAGTAGGAGAAGTGATCCTCCGTCGTCATGAACTCCTTTTTGACGGTCCGTCCGCCGCGGGTATGGAAATCGTCTTCCTTCGTCCGGTATCCCGGGAATTCCTTCTGCCACGAATCCTTGAAGTACAGGGCGTTCATCAGGACGACCGCCAGCTGATCCGTGGGATAATCCTCCGGAAGGAGCTTTTGGATCATGTGCTCCGTCTTGACGTCGGCCCACTCGTTGATCTTTTCCACAGCGTTTTCCGGGGTGAAGGAGCGGTATTCCGCCGCATAATTCCGCTCGATGGATTGATGATAGGCGTCCTTGAAGCTCTCCGGGATCCAGTCTGCTTTCCAGACGGAATTGGCGACCCGGAGCGCGCGGAAAGGCTCCGCTGCGTCGGCCGGTATCCAGCCCTGCCCGACCCCTTCCTCAAAATCGGCAATGTCTCTTTCCAGATCGGCAGCGAAGTATTCGACGAAGCCGTTGAAGTCGAGACAGTACGCGGTCCACTCCTCTTCGGACGAGACGCCGAGCGCGTCGAAGAGTTCGGCTTTGGTTTCTCCCTCAGCCCCGGCAAGAAGAAGACCAAGCGCGTAGCGAAAGGAGAGCGGCGAGACCATATAGTTCCCCTCCGCGTTCCGGGAGAGAAATTCCAGAAGCTTTTCGTCGAAGAGATTCGCCTTCATCGTCCGATTGACGGTCTCCGTTTTTCTCACGCTCATCTGTTCGGCCCACAGGACGGGTTCTCCTTCGCTTTCGGGATCCTGTACCGCGGACGTGACACCGCAGGCAGACAGCACGGAAAGCATCACCGCGGCGGCGCAGAGAAGCCCGGCGATTTTGGGACACTTTGCGATTTTCATTGTCATCACCTCATTGCTTTGGACGCCGAAAACCTTGCAATAGTTCCGGGTTTTGCATGACGCACACGGCATCTTTACCCCTTCACAGTCTCCCCGGTATAGATGTTCACCTCGAGGGTCGACGGGAGAAGCGTCTGCCTGTCCGCCGAGAGGACCCTGCCCTTGACGATCAGGATCTTCGGATCCGAGGAGAATTCGATGGAATCGATGGCTTGAAAACTCAGACAGACGGGGTTGTACAGGCTTTTCGTCCCGCCGGATTTGTAAACGACGTCAAGGGTTTTCTGATTCCCGCGCGGCGTCCCCCGAAATTCTCCCCGGAGCACGTAACAGAGCTCGTTTTCGACGGTCTCCGTCTCGTAAAAGAGCGGTCTCTGCCGCAGGTTGTTCAGCTCTTCCTCCGGCGTGCGGGCCGCGGGGACAGGCTGTCCGGCTGTTGCGGCAAACGCGTCCTCCGTTCCGATCTCGATCCTGAGAAGGTCCCCGTTATTCAGCCCGATCATCTTGTCGAAGTTGAAGTTGACGTCCGCGTGTCCGTTGCCCCAGGAGAGATAGCAGTCGCCCTTCACCGGTTCGCCGTTCAGCGTGACCCGCAGATAGGCAGAGACCGCCGCCTTCTGCCCGTCGGTGTTGTCGTAATGCAGATAGTTCGTATCGACGTCGGGCAGGCCCATCGTCGCGAGAGCGTGGAAGGACTTGTAGAAATTCGTCTCGTAATAGGGATCGCCCTCCGGAATGCTGTAGGTATAGTGCGCCAGCCGGAGGCCTCTTTCCGACACATGCAGCTCGAACTGCCCGCCGGGATCGGACGCGAGGGTGAGGACGGGCTTGCCTCCGTTCATTCGGACGACCGCCTCAAGTGAAATGCCGTTTGCGGTCCGCGGGAAATCGGTCTTCGCGAGCGACACGCTCCACGGGTCCGCGTGGGTGAACGACGTGGTGCGGACGGCGTTGTCATAGTGCACGACGCCGCTCTTTCTGAGATCCTGGAAATAGATCACCGTCCGCCCGTCGATGTTGTAGCTTTCGACCGGGCGGCCGTCCACATAGGTGACAATATCGGTGTAAAGAATGGGGAACGCCGGGGCTCCGATCTGTCCCTTGGGCGGTTCCGGAACGTATTCCGGGAAGGCGGCGGGATTGACCGTTTTCGACGGATCCACGGTCAGAAGGCGTTCGTCCCCGTACCACGTGACGTCAAAGCCGTAGGCCCGAAGATCCTCCGCCACGACGCACATATTTCCCGCCACGTTGTACGCGCGGATGGGGTGGCCGTCGATCTTGGCCACAATGTCCGTGTAAAGCACCTGCCCCACCGCGTCGCCGATTTTCAGGGCGGAGGCGGGCTGAATCAGGGCGGACAGGAGCAGAAGCGTGATAAGCGTGAGCATGATTCTTTTCATGATTGGATTTCCTTTCTTTGGTTCGGGACGGAGGTCCCCGT
>CACWLT010000338.1 GCA_902761695.1 uncultured Ruminococcus sp. | reverse complement strand
GAATATCGCCATTACCGGAAGCTGTGATTTTCGGTGCCGGCACTGTTTCAATGCGGCGGATGACAGCCCGAGGGGAGTGACCCCGAAGACAGAGGACCTGCTTCGGCTGATCGAGGAGTGGCTCGGGACAGACGCGCGGCGGTGGCTGGATGCGTATCTCCGGGAGAGGGATGCGGACGAGGCGGAATTCCGGGAAAACTGCCGTGAGACAATGGAGGAGCTACGCGGATGCGCCGAGAGGCTTTCTGGCCTTGTAATGGACGAGGAAATCGACCGCGGCGCGGTACTGCATGAAACCGGAAAGATCGATGGTATAACAAGAAGGGCGGTGAGCGGCTGATGGAGAGAGCGGATCTGCACGGTTACCAGAATTTCTGCGTTGATTACATCAAAAGCCACCCCGAATCCATGCTTCTGCTTGACATGGGTCTCGGGAAAACAGTGATTTCCCTGACCGCCATCGCGGATCTGATATATGACCGATACGAGGTAAGCCGGGTGCTGGTGATCGCTCCGCTTCGCGTGGCGAAGAACGTGTGGCCGGAGGAGCGTGCGTCGTGGGAGCACACCAGACCTTTGAGAATGTCCGTGATCACCGGAACGTCGAAACAGCGTGAGGCCGCCGTCCGCGCCGACGCCGATGTGTATGTGATCAACAGAGAAAACGTCTGCTGGCTGGTTCGCTGGTTTGAAACGGAGAAAATCCGCTGGCCCTTCGACATGGTCGTGATAGACGAACTCTCATCCTTCAAAAATCATCAGAGCCTGCGGTGGAAGGCTCTGCGGAAGGTTAGACCTATGATCAGGCGGATCGTAGGCCTGACCGGAACACCGGCGTCCAACGGGCTGATGGATCTGTGGGCAGAAATGTGTCTGATTGACAGGGGAGAGCGCCTTGGACGCTAACCCATACACGGGCGTTGTCTACGGGTACACGCCGAAATCCGGAGCCGAAAAGCAGATCTATGAACGCATTTCCGATATTACGGTTTCCATGAAGGCATTGGACTTCCTTGATATGCCCGAATGCGTCCCGGTCGTCCACCACGTTTATATGGACGCGGCGGAGAGGGCAGTCTACGATGGGCTGAAGGAAGATCTTGTGACGGAGTTGGACGGGGAAGAGATAGACGCCGCCAACGCAGCCGTCCTGACCGGGAAGCTTCTGCAGATGGCGAACGGGGCTGTGTATGGAGAGGACGGCGAGGTAAAACAGCTTCACGACAGGAAACTGTTGATGCTGGAGGACCTGATCGAGCAGGCGAACGGGCAGAACGTCCTCGTGGCGTATTGGTACCAGCATGACCGTCAGCGCATCATCGAGCATCTGACTGCCCTGGGCTATACGCCGAGGGATATTCGAGCGGATGAGGATATTGAGGACTGGAACTCAGGCGAAATCCAGATCGGGCTGATTTCCCCCGCGAGTGCGGGACACGGGCTGAATATCCAAAAGGGCGGCCATATCCTGATCTGGTTTTCGATGGTCTGGTCCCTTGAGATGTACCAGCAGACGAACGCGCGTCTGTGGAGGCAGGGACAGAAGGAGGTCGTGACGATCCACCATATTGTTACGCGAGATACCGTGGACGAGGACGTGATGGATGCCTTGGAACGGAAAGACACAACGCAGCGAAACCTGATCGCCGCGGTCAAAGCAAGGATTCAAAAGTAAAGGGGGAGTCTGATGGAAGAAGTCTACGAGAAGCTTGCCGTTGCGATAGTCATGCAGGCGGTAAGAGACTGGCGTTCTTCGGTGCGGAAACTGAAAAAGCGCCCGATATATGATCCCGCTCGCGAAATGCGCGACGAGTGTGAACGGTTCTTCCGGTCCGGTTGGTTTATGGCGCTAACCGGAGCCAACGGAAGCTATATCCTGCTGAAGCTCAAAAAGGAGGAGGGAATCTATGACGAGTAAAGAGTATCTGCGTCAGGCCTATCGGCTGGATCAGAAAATCAACAGCGACATTGAGGAGGTGGCCCGGCTGAGGGAAATGGCAGGGAGCATTTCTTCGCCGGTACTGGGAGAAAAAGTACAGACGTCCCGGAGCGGCGACGCGCCCTTCGTCCGCGTTGTAGAGAAGATTCTAGCACTGGAGGAGAAGATAAACCGGGAGATCAACACACTGGTCGACCTCAAGAGCCAGATGCGCGATGTGATTGCCGCCGTCTCCGACACAGACGAGAGGATGGTGTTGCGTTACCGCTACATCCACAACCTGACTTGGGAGCAGATCGGGGACGAACTGAACGCGGACAGAACTACGGTTTACCGGTGGCACAATCTGGCTCTGCGGCACGTGATTCTGCCGGAAAAACCGATTAGGATCTGAACTTGCACAGTTTGCAACACTTTGCAACAAGATACCACACTCCCATTTGTGGTATAGTATAATCGGCAAAAATGAAAATGAGCCTCGCGGGCGCGCAAGTCCACGGGGCTTTCTGCTGGGAGGACGGACGTGCCGAGAATACCCGACCACCCCTGCGCACACCCCGGCTGTCCCCGGCTGGTAGCACGCGGGAAGAAATACTGTGACGAACACCTCGGACAGCATCCGGAGGAAGTTCGTCCCGCCGCCAACCGCGGCTACGGGTACGCATGGCGGAAAGCGCGGAAGGCGTACCTCGACGCGCATCCCCTGTGTGCGGAGTGCATGAGGCAGGGAAGATATACGAAGGCGACGGATGTGGATCACATCGTTCCGCATCGTGGTGACCGGAAACTGTTCTGGGACACCGGGAACTGGCAGGCGCTCTGTCATCGGTGTCACAGCGAGAAAACCCGGCGCGAGGACGAGTACCCCGAATACCGGTACTGATTGCCGAGGGGGAGGGGCGGTCCGAATCTCTATTGTGCAAAATTTTATAGACCGCCGCCCCCTCGCACGCGCAAAAATCCCATAATCAGAGGGGCGATTGCCCCCGGAAAGGAAACGGCAAATGCCCACCAAACGGTAAAACACCATCGGTGTCGGCGCAAAACACCCCGGAACCGGAAGGAAAAAGACCGCAGTATCACGCTTCTACGAGGCCGAATGTAATCACGTTTTCCATGCCGTTTTCCCGCACGACGTTCAGCACCGGCGTCTTCGGGTTCCGGTTGACGACGTTCGTGATGACGGAGTCCTTCATGTACCCCGCCAGCGTGACGGCCGTGCTGCTTGCGCAGATCACGTTCGAGATGGCGATCCCCGACATGCTCTCGGGCTGATTGGCCCCATATCCGCCTCCGTCGCCGAGCAGCAACGTACCGCCGTTCGGATGGCCCGCCGGCCGCGCGTCGATGAGCCCGTCGATCACGACGTTGTAGATCTTCGTGTTGGCCGGAAGCAGCCGCAGCAGCCAGCAGAGATAGGAGAACGCGGTCACGTTCCGGATGATGATGTCGTGGATATCACGCTCCCGCCGCGACCAGTCGTTGTGCATCACATGGGTGGAGCGGAGCGAGCCGCCCGGACGGTATGTCTCTTTGTCCGGAACGATGGCGGTCAGGGCGATCACGTCGTCGCCAGTCTCCCCCGTGATGTCGGAGATCGTGATGTGATGGCATCCGTTGCGGATATCGATCCCGTCCTGGTTTTCCATGTTCATGAGCATCCCATCGATCTCTTTGGACATGCGGGCGTCGAAGTCGATCTTTTCGATCCGGCCGTAGGAGCAGGCCTCGAGCGAGATGCCCCATCCGTGGGATTCGACGATGCGGAGGTTCTCGATGGAGAAATCCTTCGCGTTCGCAAAGAGGATGCCGATCCCGCGCCAGTCGCCGTACTGGGATTCGCCC
>CACWLT010000337.1 GCA_902761695.1 uncultured Ruminococcus sp. | reverse complement strand
TTTCATTACACGGTCGCGTGAAAGAGAAGACGAAACTGAAAAGCCAACCTCGCGGATTCAAGTCTGTCTTTGAACAGGAAAGCGAACCTCAAAGTCCAGCCCCCTGCCCAATGCGCGCTTCGATCGCTGTTTGCAGGTTACCCTGCAAACCGATGAACTTCGTCTCCGACGGAGTTCATCGCATGTTTCAGCTGACGCACCGTGGTCCGCGCGAGGATGTGGGATACACATTTGATTTTCGATGCGGATGTGAGCAGCAGGGATTATGCTCTCCGGCCAAGGAAACCCCCGCACGGGGGGAAACCTTCGGCCTGAGATGGTGTCCCCCCGTGCCTCCCGCCCTGAGCAGGGCTTTCCCCGCCCGTCCCGCGCAGGGACATATAATCCGGAAACCCGTAGGGTTTCCTTCCTTAAGAAAAGGAGTTTTTGCTATGGCAAACGACATCATCAAGGGCATGGGCTTTCATCATGTGGCCCTCAAGACCGCCGATCTGGACGCCTCCATCGCGTTCTATGAAAAGCTCGGCATGAAGTTCTATACCTCCTGGGGCGAGGGGGACGGACGCATCGCCATGATGGACTTCGGCGACGGCGGCATCCTGGAGCTCTTCGCCGGCGGGAACGGGGACGAGCAGGCCAACCCGCGGTATATCCATTTCGCCCTGAAGGTGGACGACGTGGACGCAGCTTATGCCACGGCTCTCGAAGCCGGCGCGAAGCCGAAATCCGCCCCGAAGGTGGTGCCCCTGGATTCCAAACCCGTGAAGCTGACCCTCAACTGCGGCTTCGTCTACGGCCCCGACGGGGAAGAGGTGGAGTTCTTCCGCATCCTGAGCGCCGAATAAGGAGGATTTTAACTATGCTTGCCACCCTTGTCTTCGTGGACGTCGTCCCCGGCATGGAGGACGCCTTCGCCGAAATCACCGCCTATAACCACGAGAATTCCAGAAAAGAACCCGGCAATGTGCGCTTCGACGTGCTCCGGGACAACAAGAATCCCTCCCAGTTCGTCCTTTACGAGGTCTACCGGGACGAGGCGGCCGCGGCAGCCCACAAGGAGACCGAACACTATAAAAAGTGGCGGGAAACCGTGGCGCCCATGATAAATACGCCCCGCCGCTCCATCCCGACCACCCCTCTTTGCTTTGACTGAGCGCCATACCCCGCGGACAGGCTTCCCCCTTCCGTGGGATTTTTACGCGTCCGACGGGCTGACCCTGGCCCGGGACCTGTTGGGGAAGGTCCTCGTCCGGCGGGAGGGAGAGCGGACCGCCGCCTGCATCATCACGGAAACCGAGGCCTATATGGGCGTCGTCGACCGGGCGTCCCACGCGTACGGCGGGCGGCGGACGGAGAGAACGGAGACCATGTACCGGGCCGGGGGGGCCGCCTATGTGTATCTGATCTACGGCCTCTATTCCTGCATGAACATCACCGCCAACCGGGAGGGGAACGCCGAGGCCGTGCTGCTCCGGGCTGCTCTTCCCGCCTTCGGGGAGGAGGCGCTGCTCTCCAATCTGCGTCGGAGCTCCCGGGCCAGGAAGGCGGTCTTTCCCGAATCCCCGGACGGCTGGAGCGGGAAGGAGTGGATAAGGCGTCTCTCGGGTCCCGGGCGGTTCTGCGCGGCCATGGGCATCACCCGGGCGGATAACGGGAGGATTCTGTACGAGGATCCCGGCTTTTTCCTGACGGACGCGGGGATCTGCCCGGAGACGGTTCTGAGCGGACCACGGATCGGCATCGACTACGCCGGGGAGGACCGGGAGAAGCCATGGAGGTTTGTCTGGAACGCGGAGGCGGACGGATGGAGGCGCTGAGCCCTCTCCCTCCGCCTTTTTTGCGACATTTTTCTTGTGTTTTTCTCCAAAAGATGGCTATTCCTAAAAAATAAAATTCACAAATCCGGCAAAATGTACTTGCAAAACACCATTGAATATTGTATAATGATCCTGGGAAAGGATGGTATTGCCATGACAGAAAAAACCGTTCCCGGAATGGTCGGGGAGGACAACCTTCCCGCATACCTTTTCCATCAGGGAACTAATTATACAGCCTACGATTATCTGGGGTGCCACCGGCTGGAGGGAGAGGATCCCGTGAGGACCGCCTTCCGCACCTGGGCCCCCAACGCCAAAGCCGTGTCCCTCGTGTCCGATTTCACCGCTATAAGTTCGCGGTGGAGACGAAGGCCGGGGAAATCCTCCTCAAGGCCGACCCCTACGCCTTCCAGTCCGAGACCCTGAAGAAGACCGCCTCCATCGTGCGGGACATCTCCGGCCACGTCTGGCAGGACGCGAAATGGATGGCGAAGCGCTCCGCCACGGTCTGCCCGAAGCAGCGGGGCTTCAAGCCGAAAGTCACCCATTTCTACTCCGCGCCCCTCAATATCTATGAGGTCCATCTCGGCTCCTGGCGCACGGAGGACGGGCTCTCCACCGAGGACGGCGAGCACTATCTGAACTACCGGGACATCGCCGACCGTCTGGCGCCCTATGTCAGCGAGATGGGCTATACCCATGTGGAATTGCTGCCCGTGATGGAGCATCCCTTCGACGGCTCCTGGGGCTATCAGATCTGCGGGTATTACGCCCCCACCTCCCGCTACGGCACCCCGGAGGACTTCCGCTATTTCGTGGACACCCTCCACGGGTACGGCATCGGGGTGATTCTCGACTGGGTGCCCGCTCACTTCCCGAAGGACGCCCACGGCCTCTACGAATTCGACGGCCAGCCCCTTTACGAATATCAGGGACGGGACCGCATGGAGAACCGCGGCTGGGGGACCCGCTATTTCGACGTGGGACGCCCCGAGGTGCAGTCCTTCCTTGTGTCCAACGCCCTGTTCTGGCTCAGAGAGTACCACGCGGACGGGCTCCGCATCGACGCCGTGGCCGCCATGCTCTATCTGGACTACGACCGCGAGCCCGGGGAGTGGATCCCCAACTCTGAGGGCAGCAACCACAACCTGGAGGCCATCGCCTTCTTCCAGAAGCTGAATTCCGCCGTCTTCGCGGAGTTCCCGGACGCCCTCATGATCGCCGAGGAATCCACTGCCTGGCCCATGATCACAAAGCCCGTCGGTGAGGGCGGGCTGGGCTTCAACTTCAAGTGGAACATGGGCTGGGCCAACGACGTGTTCGACTACATCGCCACGGATCCCGTAGCCCGGAAGTATGTCCACAACAAGCTGACCTTCCCCATGATGTACGCCTTCAGCGAGAATTACATCCTGCCGATCTCCCACGACGAGGTGGTGCACGGGAAGAAGTCCCTGGTGGACAAGTGCTTCGGCGAGTACGACGACAAGTTCGCGAACATGCGGACGCTGATCCTCTACATGATGACCCTGCCCGGCAAGAAGCTCATGTTCATGGGCACCGAGTTTGCCCAGTTCCGGGAGTGGGATTATCAGAATCAGCTGGAGTGGTTCATGACGGACTACCCCCGTCACGTGGAGATGCAGCGGTTCGTGAAGGCCGTCAACAATTTCTACCTGAACTGCCCCTCCCTCTGGGAGATCGACGACGGCTGGGACGGCTTCGAGTGGATCAGCGCCGACGAGCGGGACCTGAACATCATCTCCTACCGCCGCCGGGACAAGAAGGGCCGGGAGATCGTGGTGGTCCTCAACTTCGCGCCGGTCCGCCGTGACGGATACGCGCTGGCCGTGCCGAAGATGGGCCGGTACGAGGAGGTCCTCTCCACCGACCGGTATGAGTTCGGCGGCCGCAACGTGCTGAACGAGGCGCCCATCCGCACCAGAAGCGAGGTGGACGCGGAAGGGGTAAAGCGCGCGGTCATCGACGTCACCCTGCCCCCTCTGGGCGGCGCGATTTTCCGCAAGCAGCAGAATAATTCATCTGACGGAGGTCAATATGTATAAGAAACAGGAATGCGTCGCCATGCTTCTGGCGGGCGGTCAGGGCAGCCGGCTCTACACGCTGACTGAGAAGACCGCGAAACCGGCCGTCCGCTTCGGCGGAAAATACCGCATCATCGACTTTCCGCTGTCCAACTGCGTCAACTCCGGCATCTACACCGTGGGCGTTCTGACCCAGTATCAGCCCCTGCAGCTGAACGAGTATATCGGCAACGGACAGCCCTGGGACCTGGACCGCGGGCAGAGCGGCGTCATGGTGCTGCCTCCCTATCAGGCCAAGTCCGGCGCGGACTGGTACAAGGGCACGGCCAACGCCATCTACCAGAACTTCAACTTCATCGACCGCTACGACCCGGACTACGTGCTGATCCTCTCCGGCGACCACATCTACAAGATGGACTATGAAAAGATGCTCCGGGCCCACAAGGAAACCGGCGCGGACTGCACCATCGCCGTGCTGGAGGTTCCCCTGGAGGAGGCCAGCCGCTTCGGCATCATGAACACCGACGAGAACCTCCGGATCACCGAATTCGAGGAGAAGCCGAAGCATCCGAAGAGCACCAAGGCCTCCATGGGCATCTATATCTTCAATACCGCCACCCTCCGGGACTATCTGGAGGCGGACGAGGCGGATCCCAATTCCTCCAAGGACTTCGGCAAGAATATCATCCCGAAGATGCTCTCCGACGGACGGCTCATGTACGCCTATCCCTTCCGCGGCTACTGGAAGGACGTGGGCACCATCCAGTCCCTGTGGGAAGCCAACATGGACCTGGTGGGCGAGCAGCCGGAGTTCGATCTCCGGGACCGCGACTGGCGCATCTACTCCCGCAACACCTCCGAGGCGCCCCATTTCGTGGGTGAGTACGCCAAGATCTCCAATTCCCTCATCACCGAGGGCTGCACCATCGAGGGCATCGTGGAGAACTCCGTGCTGGCCAGCGGCGTCAAGGTCTGCCGGGGCGCCTACGTCAAGGACTCCGTCATCATGTCCGGCGTCGTCATCGGAGAAGGCGCCACGGTGAACTACGCCATGATCGACGAGAACACCACGCTGGGGGCCGGCTCCGTGGCGGGGCGCGCCAAATCCAGCGGCAGCGGCATCACCGTCATCGGCTCCGATCTGACCGTGAAGCCCGGAACGGACATTCCCGCCGGGGAAATGGTCGAC
>CACWLT010000336.1 GCA_902761695.1 uncultured Ruminococcus sp. | reverse complement strand
TGTAGGATTCGGCGCAGAGAGCCTCGTAAATGACGCCGATGAAGTCGATGGCGTTATAGGAAGGCGTGGGCAGGGCGAAGACGGTGAACTTGTCGTCCGCGTTGGTGTAGTACTCCTGCTGTTCTTCGTTCCACTTCGGATAAGGCAGCATGGTGTAGGAGGCGTCCATATCGCGGAGGGTGGCGAAGGCGGCGTAGAAGCGCATGGGGGCGAAGACCAGCTTCTGGTCAAGGAACCACTTCTGCTCGTCGTACTGGGTGGTCAGCTTGGCGAAGCCGGGGTTCTCATAGTGGAACTGCAGGAGCTTTTCCAGCTCGGAGACGGTCTGGTCGCTCATGAAGGTGACGATGACGTTGCCGTTCTCGTCACGGCCGGTGTAGTGTCCGCCGAACGCGTTGAACCAGACGTCCGCAGGGTTGGTGACCTGATAGCCGAAGCCGAACTGGTCGTTGTTGATGTCCTTCTTGCCGTCGCCGTTGACATCCACGTACATATCCTGGATGATTTCGGAGACGTAATCGATGGTCCACTTGCCTTCGTTCACGATGCCGTACAGATCGCTGGCGGAGAATCCGTAGTTGGCGGCCAGATCCAGGTTGGTGAAGATGGCGTGGGTATATGTCATGGAAGTAGTAGCCAGGTCGGAGCAGATGGTATACAGGATGCCGTTGACCGTGGCGTCGTCGTTAGCCAGCTTGTTGTGCCAGGGCTTGTCGGTGTTGACATGGGGGGTGTCGTACCAGTTCAGCAGCGCCTGGGCGTTGATGGGCGTATAGGACTGGTAGTCATAGAGGCCCACGATGTGGTAGTCCATGGTGCCGGCCTGGGACAGGGTCTTCGGCAGGCTGGCGGGGGAGGAGTTGCGCTCGCAGAAGATCTTGACGTCGAAGCGGTCCTCGATGCGGATATTCCGGTTGTACACGGCGTCGTTGCAGGCTTCGCCGTTGGATTCTTCCACCCAGATCTCCTCCTCGTACTGGTCGCCGTCGTTGGTGACTACGCGGAATTCTTCGCCGCCGTACTTCTCTTCGGGAAGATCGTCGGGGATCAGCTGTCTCTGTTCCAGATCGGACAGCTCTTCCACGTTGACTTCCTCCGGATTTGTCACCTCCTCCGGATTGTTCGCGGCGTTCTGGGTTGTTTCGCCGTTGTTGTCGGCTGCGTTATTGGAGCATGCGCCGAGCATGGCGGCGGACGACAGCATCAGGGCTGCCATCAGGGCGGAGAGGATTCTCTTCTTCATGTTGGTCTCCTTTATTCAGAATGGCTTGATCGGGGGGCGGCTGGCCACGACGAATAAATAGTTGGTTTTTTGGACACTCTTCACAACTTTTCCGCGGGGACAATCCGCTTTATAGTTGATATTATATCGCTTTCCGTTTATTTTGTCAAGTGCTCTTTCTCCGGGGGAGTATTCTACAAAACGGAGAGGAATGAACAAAAATTGTATATTCTGATTATTTCCTCACGGATACAGGCGGAATGTTTCAGCATTGTTGACAAAACGGCGGCTTTGTGTCAGAATGATACCCTTCAGTCCTGTTCCAAAGGGGGGAGTAGAATTTTGCCTTGTAATTTTGTTAATAATATACAACGGGTCATTTTCGTCCTCCGTCAGAGGAACGGGAGAGGATTAAGTTCTCATGAGAAACAAGGCGTTCGCTTGACAACATGGGGGGATTGTGCTATAATGTGGATGCTGTGAAAACAGATATCATTTTGATATCAATTCATACACGGGAGGTCCTCATGGATCCGAGAAGAAAACGCGTCCTCTTTCTTGGGCTGGCCGTCATGCTGGACACTGTCGGACTGTTTCTGCTGCTGGGGGTGTTTGGTATCATCGGGAGCGTTCCCGCAGCGGTGGGGATCGGCGGTTTCGCGGTGACGGCGGTTCTCGCTATGGCACTGTGCTTCCTCGCGTTCCGGAACTGAGCCTGCATTTTTATAATGCGACAGCAAACCAACCGTTGATTTTCAGACTTGCAGTTCCCGGAACCCTTGAACGGTTTGGGTTTCAGGCATCGAATACCAATTCCGGCAACCTTTTGTTTGTTGGCGGAGCAATAAGGGGGTATGTACTTCTATGCTACAGATCGAGCATCTGGTGAAGACCTACGGCGGCAAGCGGGCCGTTGACGATTTGACGCTCCGCATCGCGCCGGGGGAAATCTGCGGCTTCATCGGCCACAACGGCGCGGGAAAGACCACCACCCTGAAGGCCGTGGCGGGGATTCTGTCCTTTGACAGCGGGGAGATCCGCGTGAACGGGGCGTCCGTGCGGGAGGATCCCATGGCAGTCAAGCGGGCCATCGCCTACATCCCGGACAATCCCGATCTCTACGACTTCATGAGCGGGATCCAGTACCTGAACTTCATTGCGGACATTTTCGCCGTTCCCGCCGGAGAGAGGCAGGAGGTGATCCGGACCATGGGGGACCGGTTCGAGCTGACCGCCGATCTGGCCCAGCCCATCTCCGCCTACTCCCACGGCATGAAGCAGAAGCTGGCGGTCATATCCGCCTGGATCCACAAGCCGAGGCTGATCCTCATGGACGAGCCCTTCGTGGGACTGGATCCCATCGCCTCCCATCTGCTGAAGGAGCTCATGCGGGAGCACTGCGAGGGGGGCGGGGCGATCTTCTTCTCCACCCATGTGCTGGAGGTGGCGGAAAAGCTCTGCGACAAGGTGGCCATCATCAAGCAGGGGAAGCTGATCCGCTCCGGCACCATGGAGGAGGTACGCGGGGACGCCTCCCTGGAATCCGTCTTCCTTGAACTGGAGGAATGACCATGCTGAAAGCGCTTTTCAGAAAACAAATGCTGGAGATCGGCGCGCAGTTCCTCCGGGACAGAAAAACGGGAGCCGTGCGGAAGGGAAAAAGCGCCGCCGGTATTCTG
>CACWLT010000335.1 GCA_902761695.1 uncultured Ruminococcus sp. | reverse complement strand
TTCCCGGAGATCCGGGTGGCGGCCGGGGAAAACGAAGCGGGAGGCATCCGCCGCAAGCCCGCTCCGGACATGGTGTACGCCGCCGTCCGGGAGCTGGGCGTCCCCCTGTCCGACTGCGTCTACGTGGGGGATTCGGAGGTGGATCTTTACACGGGACGCGCCGCCGGGATGGACGTGATCTCGGTGCTCTGGGGGTTCCGGGACAGAGAGCTTCTGGAGAGGGAAGGGGCGCGGCGTCTGGTCCGGACCCCGGAGGAGCTTTTCGAGGCGGTCACGAACCCTGAAAACGAATGAAATGTAAAACCTTTTGAAATTTCACATTTCTATGTCGAATTCTTGTTTACAAACCCCTCCCCCGATGGTATAATAGTATTGCCGCAGTCCGTCAAACGGCTGCATGGGGAAAGGGCCTGTCCGACATGGTATTCTCGAATCTGTTTTTCCTGTACGTCTTTCTGCCGCTTCTGTTCGCGGCTTACTTTATCATAAAAAACGACGCATACCGCCGCGGGGTCCTCGTGGCGTTTTCCCTGTTGTTCTACGCGTGGGGAGAACCGGTATGCGTTTTCCTGATGATCGGGCTGGTGGCGGCGGACTACCTCTTCGGGCGGCTCATCGGCGCGACCCGGGTGCAGTCCGTGCGCAAGCTCTGGCTGACCCTGGCCATCGTCTCAAACCTCGGGGTGCTGGGTTTTTATAAATACCTCGGCTTTATCATCGAGACCCTGAACGCTGTGTTCAATGTGTCCATCCCCATGGTGAACGTGACCATGCCCATCGGCATCAGCTTCTTCACCTTCCAGACCATGTCCTACGTCATCGACGTGTACCGGGAGGACGCGGAGGTGCAGAAGTCCTTCTTCCGTCTCCTTCTGTACGTCTCCTTCTTCCCCCAGCTCATCGCGGGACCGATCGTGCGGTACAAGGACATCGAGGCGCAGCTGGATTCCAGAAGCGTCAGCGTCAGCGAATTCAACGAGGGTCTGTTCCGGTTCGCCCGGGGGCTCGCCAAGAAGGCGCTCATTGCCGACTCCTGCGCGACGGTGATCTCCTCCCTGTACGCCCTGACGGATGTGACGCTCTTGTCCCGGTGGGCGGGGGCGGTGTTCTTCACCCTTCAGCTGTATTTCGACTTTTCCGGCTATTCCGACATGGCCATAGGACTGGGCCGCATGTTCGGGTTCCGGTTCCTTGAAAACTTCGACTATCCGCTGATCTCGACCAGCGCTACGGAGTTCTGGCGGCGGTGGCATATTTCACTAGGCACCTTCTTCCGGGATTACGTCTATATTCCCCTGGGCGGCAACCGCCACGATCAGCAGCGGAACATCCTGGTGGTGTGGTTCCTGACCGGTCTCTGGCACGGGGCCGCGTGGAACTTCATCCTCTGGGGCCTCTACTACGCGTTCCTTCTGATGTTTGAAAAGCGGGTGCTGCTGGGCTGGTTCAAGCGGATCCCGAAGTTGGCGGCGGATATTATCGGACACGTCTATACCGTGTTCATCACCGTCTTCGGCTTCGCCATTTTCTATTTTGATAAAGGACTTCTCAAAAATCTCGGCTATCTCTTCGGCATCGGGACGGCGTACGGGACGGATATCTTCACGGAGTCGATCCTGCTGGACAACATTCTCCTGCTGGCGGCGGCGGTGTTCTTTGCCATCCCCGTGATCCCGAAGCTCTGGGAGCGGGTGAAGGACAGGATCCCCTACACGGCGGAGCGGATTCTGAAGACGGCCGTGGTGGTGGTCCTGATCGGCGCGGCGACGGTGCGGCTGGTGGGCAACAGCTACAGTCCGTTCCTGTATTTCCGCTTCTGAGCAGTTCCGGACGGATGAAAAAATCGGGTGTGTATCATGAAAAATAAAATTGTGGATATCGTCTGTCTCTGCCTGGTGGGAGCGGTATTCGGCGGCACGGCGCTCTGGAATCTGGTTCAGCCGAACAGGCCCACGGTTTCGGAGACGGAGAAGAGAAAGCTGGCCGCTATGCCGGAGCTGACCGTTTCCTCCCTGATGGACGGCAGCTATTTCGCGGGGGTCTCCGCCTTTATCTCCGACACCTTTGTGGCGCGGGACCGGCTGGTGGGCCTTTCCCGGCGGATGGATACGCTGAAGGGTTTCGACTACGCGTTGGACGGGGCCGACAATTTCGTAGTGCTGAATCCCTCGGGAGAGCAGAAATGCCGGAGGACGAGGAGCATGCGGCCGCCATCGACGCGGTGTTTGACGCTCTGTTCAACGGCGGCAGTGAGGCCTCCGGGCAGGATGAGAGCGAGAACGACGGCCCGGAAAACGTTCCGACTGACGATCAGAATGACGATCAGAACGACAGTCAGAACGACGAAGCAAGTGACGGGCAGAGCGACATGGAGATCACGCCTCCCGGTCCGGACACGGCTGAAGGAGAGGATCGGGCCGAGACGGAAGCTCCCGAAACGGATCCGGCTCCGGACGCTGCCGAAACAACAGCTCCCGAACCTCCTGCCGAAACCGAAGCCTCAGCCGGAGCGGTTCCCGATCCCGGGGATGTGCTGGCGGGACTGGACAGAGGGGACGGGGAGGATGCCGCAGACAGCGCGGGGTCTGAACCGGAAGACGGCGGGGAAACCTACCGGGCCCTCAGCCTCAAGCTCTCCAAACAGAAACTCAATCTGACCGTCGGTACCGGCACCGTTCTGTACGCCTATGCCGAATCCACGGACCCGAACGGCGCGGTGGTGCACTGGGCCAATTCGGACAAGAACGTGGCCACCATCTCCATCAACCCCAACGGCGGCATTGACGTCAAGGCGGTGGGACCGGGCACGGCGAAACTGACCTGCACCATTGACAACTTCAAGGCGGAGTGCGAGGTCAAGGTTTCCGAGCTGACCCTGGGCGTGGATTTTACCCCGCCGGACAACGACGAGAACCTGAACGCGGACTTCCTGCCGGACGGCCTGTTTATTTACGGCGACGCGGTGTATACCCAGGCCTTCTACTCCCCGGTCAACGCGAACTGGTACGCCAAGACGGCGGCCTATTACGCCAAGCTCTTCGGATGCCGGGTCAGCACGGTGGTGGCGCCGGTGTCCTCCATGGTCATCGACAACCCCAACGTCAAGGCCAAGGTCTCCGATCAGGGGGACATTCTCCAAAAAATGCGGGATCTCTGCGACGCGTCGGTGAATTTCGTGGACACCTACACGCCCCTGTACGAGCACCGGGACGAATACCTCTTCTTCCGGACCGACCACCACTGGACCGGACCGACCACCACTGGACGCAGCGGGGCGCGTACTATGCCTACACCGCCTTTGCCGAGTCCGTGGGCCTGACGCCGACGCCGCTCTCCTTCTTCGAATTCAAGGTCCATCAGGAGGAATATCACGGTTCCATGGACCTCTACACCAACGACACGCGGGTGCAGTCCTTTAAGGACAGCGTGGAGGCGTTCTATCCCACAAAGCAGAACACCATGACCCTGACGGACAAGAACGGCAAGACGTGGCAGTATTCCTCCTGCATCAACAACAACAGCGGCTACCTCTGCTTCATCGGAGGCGACCATCCTTACACGGTCATCAACGTGCCGGACAATCCGCAGGACAAGAACATCCTCGTTCTCAAGGACTCCTTCGGGAACGCCTTCGTGCCGTATCTCTGCGAGCACTACGGCAACATCATCGTGGTGGACGTCCGCTGGACCAATATGAACGTGTACGAACAGCTGAAGGACTACGGTCTGACGGACATCGTTTTCATCAACAACATCCAGGCGGCCAACTCCTATGCCTGGTCGAAGATGTACATGGCCGCAGTGGGTGAGAAGCTGCCGTAAATCCGGGAGCGCGGGATAAAAGCAAAAGGGAACTGCAGAAAAGGAGGAATCAGCATGAAGCTGGGCATTATCAACGGATGGGACGAGGCCGCCTTCAAATACGTGGCGGATCTGGGCCTCGAGGCGGTGGAGTTCTGCTGCAACCACAACTATGACAGCATGGAGGTTGCGGGACACGTCGACGAAATCAAGGGGTATTCCGAAAAATACGGCGTCGCGGTGGGCTCCATCGGACGGTGGGGACAGCGGCGCATCGACGAGGAGGGACACGTGATCCCCTCCGCCCTGCAGCACGACAAGAACCTCATCGACGCGGCCTCCGCTCTGGGCTGCCCCGTATTCAACGCAGGCGTCAACGCGACACCGGGCAAATCCTTTGAGGAGAACTGCAGAATCGCCGTGGATTACTTCGGCACCCTGCTGGACTACGCGAAGGGCAAGAATGTGAAGATCGCGGCCTACAACTGCGACTGGGAGAATTTTGTGTGCTGTGACCCCGCATGGACCGCCGTCCTCGGTGCGCTGCCGGAGCTGGGCATCAAATACGACACCTCCCACTGTCTGGGCCGCCGGGGTGACTACCTCTCTGAGATGAAGAAGTGGGGCGAGCGGATTTATCACTTCCACATCAAGGGTTCCCTCTATATCGACGGCGAGCACTACGACGACCCGCCGGCGGGACTGGATCAGGTCAACTGGGGCGCGGTGTTCAACATGCTCTACACCAAGGGCTACAACGGCATGCTGTCCATCGAGCCGCATTCCGGACGCTGGATGGGCGTGCGCGGCCAGTGGGGCGTGGAGTTCACCATTCGCTTCATCCGGCCCTTCATCATGCCCGCAGACTACACCTTCAACGGTTCTCCGTACATGCCGTAAAGGAGAAGGCCATGCTGAAGGCTGTCCGGTTCTGCGGGATTGCCGCGGCCATTCTGCTGGCGGGCCTGTCCTCCGTCTGCTGTTCCCATGACGCCGGGCCTGTTCCCGAAGCGGAGACGGATACCGTGGATTATTTCCCACCGTCGATCTTCGCGCCGAACGAGATCCGCGTTATTCTGGGGCAGGAGCCGGACTTATCACGGGATATCCGCGGGTACGATTCGCGGGACGGGGATGTTCCCGTGGAAATCGACACGTCGGAGCTGAAAACGGACGCGCTCGGGTACTATACGATCAAGTGCAGCGCTGAGGACAAGGCCGGAAACCGTGCGGAGAGGACCGTCACCGTCGTGGTCTCGGACTGGGATGGCGAAACGGAGGCGGCGGATCCCGCAGAGGTGCAGGCCCTGACGAAGGAGACGCTCGCCGGGCTCTTTCCGGACGGATATGCCTCTCTCCCCGAGCGGTCCCGGGCGGAGACGGTGTACGGCTGGATCACCGAAAACATCCGCTACCGGGGCGGCCCGAAGGAGATGGACATTCTCAAAGCGAAGCGTGAGAACGACGCCGTCTGGGAAGGGCTTTCTGACCGGCACGGCAACTGCTACACGTTTTACGCGGTGTCTGCGGCGCTGCTGCGGGGCGTCGGACTGCATGTCAGAAGAGCCTGGTCGACGGCTCCCGGCGAGATGCACTTCTGGAATCTGGTGAGGATCGACGGAAGCTGGCTTCATTTCGACACGACGCCCAACTTCAACGGGGATATTCTGGGTCTGTTCCTGCTGACGGACGAGGAGCTCGCGGCAAAGCACGGGGACAACTGGAGCTTCGCCGCGGAAGAGACGCCGGAGTGAGGGAAGAAAAACGGAGCGAATATGGATATTCTCGGACATCTGAAAACCGTAACACGCCACCGGAACGCGGTGATGATCCACTGCTTCCGGGCGGGGATCCCCTTCCGCGGACTGACACACGATCTCTCCAAGTTCTCTCCTGCGGAGTTCATTCCCAGCGCTATGAACTACGAGCAGGGAAAGCGCTCCCCCAACGAGCACGAGCGGGAGGTGAAGGGCTATTCCGCCGCCTGGATGCACCACAAGGGACGCAATCCCCACCACTGGGAATACTGGTACGATGTGAATCCCGTCTCCCACCGCTACGAGCCCGTGCCCATGCCTGTGGACCCCCTGAAGGAATCCTTCTGCGACCGGGTCGCCGCGTCGAAGATCTACAAGGGGAAGGACTACACCGACGCCTCCGCCCTGGAGTATTTCGAAGGCAAGCGGCAGATGGAGTCCAGAATGCACCCCTGCACCGCCTGTATCCTTGAGAAATGGCTGAGGATGCTGGCGGAGGAGGGGGAGGAAAAGACCTTCCGCTATCTCCGGCGGGTGGGCGATATCCGCTGCCATCCGGAGCGCTGCCCCCGGTACGCCGCCTGGCGCGAGCTCCAGGACCGACGGAACCGGAC
>CACWLT010000334.1 GCA_902761695.1 uncultured Ruminococcus sp. | reverse complement strand
CTCTCTCGGTCGGGAATCCGAACCAGTCGTCAAAAAGGTTTTCTCCGAAAATGCTGTTGTCTCTCCAAATGCTCGGTAACATAGGTCAGACCTCCTTGCTTTCCCGTCCTGTTCACACCTCTGATTCAAAGGAGCGGAACCGGCGGGATGTTCCGCAAGGGAAGGAGGGCTTGAGGCTTCAGACCGTCCGCAATCGATGCGGGCCTCCGGTGAACCTCCCTCTGTTCCTTTGTTCGTGACCTATTATAGCACCATTCGTTGGCACTGTCAAGAGGAGAGTGCTAATTTCTTTCTGAAAATTATGTGAAAACCGACGCAATGCTCGCCCGATAAGACCATCTGCACGGCATAACAGAGTCGAGTCGCCGGAGAAAAGAATCACATCCCCTCCCGGAGCAAAGTTGCCGCCGGCGATGTTCTCACCGGTGAAACCGCAGCCGCGCAGCGCTGACGGAGTGATACGGATCGCCCCACGGTTTGCCGCGGGACTTTAGCCATTGACATCCTGTTTGTCCTGCTGTATAATAATAACACCTTCTTCACTTGCCACAGATGTTCGTTCCGACAGGAGAACCTCTGAAAAGGAGCAGCTGTAATGAGCACATTCCGCTATGATTATTCAAAAACACTTTGGATGAAGATGTATCTGGCGACGCCGGATTTCGAGCACAAAACCTCAAATGTCCGAATCCGCTTTGAGGACGCGCTGGAAATCATCAAAACCGTCGACCGGCTGACGCAGGGAATCCAAAAGATCGTTTACCTGGTTGGGTGGCAGGGACTCGGACACGACGACTGTTACCCGGAGATGCACCGGGTGAACGACTTTTTGAAACGGGACGAGGATCGGAACGGTCGTGAAAGCCTTCTCTGGCTCTTTATGGAGGCAAAGAAGCATCACACCGTCGTCAGCGTCCACGGCAATCTGGCGGACGAATACGGTGAGAACGAATCCCACCCGGAGTTCGTCGCGGCGGACGCCATCGTGAAGAACCCGGACGGCACACCCGCCGTGATCGAGGTATTCAACGGCCGGAACGCGTACAAAATCTCCTACAAGCAGTTCTGGGAGAGCGGGCTTTTCAAAAAATACTGGGAGAAGTTTCTCGACACGGTTCCCGTGCGTGAGGCCGGGACGGTTCATCTCGACAATTTCTGCATCGCCGAAAGCTTTTCCCCGAGAACGACCGTCGAAGAGCAGGACGAGGCGAGAAACGCCATCCTCGACTACATCCGGAGCGAAGGGATCGACGTCACCTCGGAATACACATACCGCGAGCTTCCTCTGCGCGCCGACGATTACGGTCACCCGATCCGCCGGTTTTACGGGAAGTACTGCGATAACCTTCCTGTCTCCACCTGGAAGGAAGCGCCCATCCGCACCCTCGGCAGGATCCCGGCGACCTGGTGGACGAGCAATATGACGGCGGAGGACTGCATGAGGATCCCTCCGTCCGAATACAGCGGGAGGCTGACCGACGGCGCGCTCTTCGCCGTGTTTTACGGCGCGATGCACGGGGAGGACATCTGGATGAGCCGCGGGATCCGGAACGAGGACTGGGTACCGGAGTTTCTCCGGCAGTTCTGCACGGTCCAGCTGCCGTATTTCTATCTCAACCGCCATGCGCGGCTGACGCTGGAGCAGGATCCGGACGGTACCTATACGGCGGGCTTCTCGGACGGTGTGGTCAGCCGGGGACGAGACGGTACGATCCTGAAAAACGGCCTCACCCTTAAAGCGGGCGGCGACGTGATCCTCCCCCTGACGGAAGACAACCGGACCTTCGTCGCCTATTCGGAAGGCGGAAGCTCCGGCTGCCGGAACGTACCGGACGCCGCTTTTGGCGAGGCGTCCGTATGGGAGATCACCCCGGAGGGAAATCGTTATCTTGAAACGGTTCCGGTACGG
The DNA here is from genome assembly GCA_902761695.1 of uncultured Ruminococcus sp. Taxonomy (GTDB): domain Bacteria; phylum Bacillota; class Clostridia; order Oscillospirales; family CAG-272; genus UMGS1696. Next base: position 3,283 of record CACWLT010000334.1, on the reverse strand, counting down.
AACGGAACTGTCCGTCTGGACGTGAAGCCGGGGCAGGCGCTCGTCCTTTTCGGGAAAGGATAAAACTGTTTTTCCATCGCTCCCCTGCCAGGGTTCATCCTGCGGCAGTATGGTTTTTCCACGCGGCAGCCGGTTGTCGTGAGGAAAGACGGCTGCGTCGGGACAGGAAGAACAGTGACCCGGCGGAACGAAGGGAGTATGGATCCGCATTTGATCACTGCTCTGCGAATGACTGAAGCAATTCACGAAACGCCGCCGCGTTTATATAATCTTATACTATATTCCTTCTATAAAGCTGTCTTCATGGGTTTTGATCGCTCTCCGTAGAGTGCGAATGATCTCCAGCCTGTCCCTATCCATTTCAGAAGTTCTTGCCGAGCAGCTTGCTGCTCCGGGCTTCCCTTTCAAGAAGCCGCGTAACCCCTTAGAAGGGATTTAGTATTACATGAAAATCAAAGTCCGCCCTGCCATGCCGTCCAAGGCATCATCCGATTGGACGAAGGGTCCGAAGCCCGGCTCCCGGATTGGCGGAACGCCAAATTTCAACATCCGCCCGCTAAGTCCCGATCACGGCCGGGTGGTGAAGAGTGCGGTTCCGCGCCGGGAAAACCTGACGCATTGAGAAGGAGTACATGAACCGATGAACAAAAAGAAAACACAGATTATCGCAGCCGTTGTAGGAGTCCTGATCTGCGGCATGGGCCTCTATCTGTCCTTCTTCGAGACGAGAGGCTTTGTCGCCACAACAGCGGTAATTGACAGGATTGAAGAAACATGGAGCGGGTCCGAAGATACCGATTACGATGTGTGGGTGTCGTATTCCGCAGAAGGACGATCCTACTATGGCAAATTGGACAATTACAGTTCAAGTTATCATGAAGGGAAGAGAATCAAGATATATTACGACCCTGAGAATCCGGAACGAATCCATGGTGACAGCAGGAAATTCGGTATGATTTTGTGGATCGTGGGACCAATCATTACGGCTGTGTCGGTAGCGGCAATGGTGAAAGAAAAAGGGAACAACGCGGAACAATAAGAGACGCAGACAGTGCAAAGAGGCCCGGGTGTGTAATGCCGGGCCTTTTATTCGTTTCAAGTCAGCAAATGCGGTGTAAACAGGCGCTCCCTCCTGTTCGGACAACGCTTTCAACAGTCTGCGTTTTGCCGGTATGGCGATTATCGCTCAGCTGAACCCGAAGATCGATCCCCCAGCTGTCGCCGTACAAATAGAAAACCGATAAATCCCTGATCGATCTTTACGCAGTGAGAGAAGAAAGCATTTGGGGCATTGTCCGGTCGCCGGTTTATTTCTCGCTGTTCTGCCGCCTGCCTGCGGATCAGCCCATCGCCCCGTGGATCTCGGTGAGGAAGGCGGATCCGTCCATGCCGCTCGCGAGGATGCCGTAGAGGTGGGTGTCCCCGGCGGCGTCCTTGTAGGAGAGGCCGTAGGTCGGGAGGATCTCCCCGAAGGTCATGGTCAGGACCAGGGCCTTGTCCGGCGTAAAGGACGCGTATCGGTAGAGCTCCGTCAAAGAGAAGTCCGGCACGCCGTTTTCGTCGATCCCTTCGCTCTTCAGGGAGTACACCCGGAAATCGCTCACCTTGGTATACGCCTCGATCAGCACGTCGACCGCGTACTCCCCGTGATCCGCAGCGAAGGAGTCGTGGGCGGGAAGACTGGCCTCTCCTCCTTTGTCCACCTTTCTCACGCCGATCAGCGCCCCCCGGGAAAGCCTGTCCGCGCCGCCTCCGATGCAGAGGTCCAGCGTCTCGCCGCGCAAAATCACATAGCCCTCGCCGGTCATATGCGTTCCGTCCGGCAGGATCAGCGCGTACCGTCCGCCGCTTGCCCACAGACCGCGTTCCTCGTCCGTCCATTCCAGCGTACCGGTGTATCCGTCGCCGCCCTTGGTCAGATCGAAGGACCCGTCCTTCCCGATCCGAAGCTCCGTCGCACCGCTCTCATCGATCCACGCGCCGACGTAGAGATTCAGGGGATCGGGCACGGCAATCACCGGCTCAGGCTCCGGTTCGGGCGCAGGCGCGAGATCCGGTTCAGGCGCAGGCGGCATCTCCGCCGTCTCTCCCACGCGGATCCAGATCTCATAATCCTTTCCGTCCCCGGGGACGCTCGTCTCCCGGACCTCCTTCATGGCCGCGTCGGAATAGCAGGTCAGCTCCTCGAAGCGGCCGAAGGCGACGGCCCAGTCCGCGGGCAGGGTGTAGTCGTAGTCCCCGATGCCCTCATAATGGCACGTGACGGTCCGGGTCCTGGCAAACGCGTCCTCGAGCTCCTTCCGGAAGGGGACGTCCGCGCCGTGCCGCATGGTTTCGGTCATGCTCATGTTTCCGAAGTCGACGGACCGGATGAGCGCGTCCTCCCGGCCCACGACCCAGGTCATCACGCTCTCCCCTTCCTCGTCGTAGTCGTACTGATACCGGAAGGAGACCGCATCCCCGTCGCTCTGGATGTCCGAAACCGTACCGAGCATCAGGGCGTCGGTCAGAGTCGTGTCGTACGCGTAGTGCTCGCCGTCCGCGTTCGTGTCGTAGAAGAGATACTCCTGCTCGTTCGGATTTGGAACGAGCGCGATATAGGAATAGCTCTCCCCGTCCCCGTTCAGCTCGAACTCGTCGCGGCCGTAGTTTCCCGCGCCCTGCCGGTAGACGGTTCCGTCCTCGTCGGCAAACTCCATATAGGAATACCGGACGATGACGTCCCCATGGCGGAAATAAGAGGTGGAAAACGCGCCGTATTCCGTCTGGCTGTCCATCACCAGGGTGCCGTATTTGTTCAGAAGGTTAGTGATGCGGTTGTTCTCCCGGAGCTCGTCCATGGAGAAGGGCAGCTCGTCGAGGGCTTCCGGCTCGGTCACGATGTCCATCGGGTAGTTCGCCTCGTCAAACGCGAAGACGGACACGGTCTCTCCGCCCGGCGCGATGTACATGGTATCGTCAAATCCCATGCCTGCCTCCGCGTCCGGGGAGGAGAGGACGATCCCCTCGTCCTGATAGAGGAAGAGACCCCACGCCGCGGGAACTTCCAGATTCTCGACCCGCTCGCCCGCCTCCGTCAGAATCTCGACGGTCACGGCGCGCGTGTCATTCCAGTCCTCCATGCAGTCCTTCCAGAGGATCTCGCCGTCGTACTCCACCGTGAAGGATCCGGAGTGGACCGCGTCCTCCGTCGGATATTCCCAGCTGAAGGCGTAAATATCCAGGGTGCCCTTGTTCACCGTGACGGTGTTCTCGCAGGGGACCTCGCTCCCATCCTCGTACA
>CACWLT010000333.1 GCA_902761695.1 uncultured Ruminococcus sp. | reverse complement strand
GGAAACCCCCGCACGGGGGGAAACCGATTTGCTTGCAAATCAGTCGGCCATGAGATGGTTGTCCCCCGCACCGACGCAGTCGTGCTGGCCTCCCGCCCTAAGCAGGGCATTTCCCGCCCGTTGCATGACTGCGTCATGCGGCGCAGAGGACATATAATCCGGAAACCCGCAGGGTTTCATTCTTTTTTGCCAACGAAGTTGGCGGCCCCTCAGAACTCCCACACCTCGGGGAGCGGGATGGCCTGTGCGGTTCGGCGGGCGGGGGTCAGCTCGATCAGGCCGCCCACGTAGAACTCGCTGCCGTCCTCCCGCTTGACCGCCGGAATGGAGCAGACCGCCGTGGGGAAGGCCGCGTTCCGCTTGTCCGCCGTGCGGGCCGGGATGAAGTAGGCCCGGTGCATGTGGCCGCAGAGCAGCAGATCGATGCCCATCTCGCCGAGCAGCGCCGTCCATTCCTCATAGATGTCGCTGGCCACGTCGAAGGGATAGCTGAAGTGCTCCACGAAGGGCACGTGGCAGATCGCGATCTTATATTTCACGCCCTCTGCCGCGTACTCCTTCCCCTTATCGGCAATGACGGATTTCAGATAGGCCGTCTCCCGCCTGCGGAAGGTGTCGAAGAGGATGGTGCCGCCGTATTCCACGTTGGTGTCGTACTTGTCCTCGCCGCAGTCCAGCACCAGGCCCCAGAGCGGCCCCTGACGGAAGGAATAGAAGGTCTCCCGCCTGCCGTTCCTGAACGCCGTGGGGATGTAGCTCACCAAATCCTGCGCCGCGTAACCCCGGGTGTCGTGGTTGCCCCGGGAGTAGATCACCGGAACCTCGCCCTGCGCTGATCCGGACGCCAGGGCAAAGGCCGTTTCGAAGTTCTTGATTTCATAGCTGTGCTCGTTGATGTCCCCGTTCAGCACGATGAGGTCGCAGGCCCCGGTCTCCCGGTAGAGCTCCAGCGGCGTCCGCGTCCGGGCGTGGGTGTCGGCGAAGTGGAAGATCCGGATGTTCTCCCGATCCGCTTCCAGGGGCCGGAAGACGTATTCCTTCCGCACCTTCTCGACGCCCTCGGGATAGTAGGGCTTCTTGTCGGCGTACTCCACGAACACGACGGTGTACCGCTTCGCCCGGTTCAGGATCTCTCCGGGCACGGGGATCTTGTGGACGTTTCCGTAATACAGCAGGCCGGCCTCCTCGTCGGTGTACCGCTCCCCGTCGATCTCGATCCAGCCCAGTCCCCGGGTCGAGGTGAGAAAGATGATCTGATAATCCGCGCCCACTACGAACACCGCGGGGTGATAAAGAAGGATTTCGTTGTCCATGTCGATGTGTCCCCTTGTCTCAGAGCAGAAATTCCATGCCGTCGTACACCGCGCCGTACTGGTACGGGTGGGGCTGCTTCAGCTGACGGGCCAGCTCCTCGTGCCAGCGGGGGCTGATGTGGGTGTGCAGGATCCGCTTCGCCTTCGTCCGGTCGAACACGGGCACGCAGTCGTCCGGGGAGAAGTGGGCCAGCTCGCAGAGGATCAGGTCGATCTCCTCCTCAAAGGCCGCCGCCGGGAAGTCCGCCGTCGGATGCTTCAGGTCCCCGGTGAAGAGGATCTTCTTCCCCTCCGCCTCCACCAGATAGGCGAAGGAATCCGGGCAATGCTGCGTCGGGATCGCCCTGATTTTCACGTTTTCGTCCTCGAAGGTCACGCCGGGGGTCACCGTGCCGAAGCGGATCCCCTCCCGGACCGGAGAACCGCTTCCCACGGCGGCCAGCCATCCCTTGAGGGCGTCGATGAGCTTCTGATTCGGCAGGATCACCGCCGGGGACGCCTCCTTGAAGTACCAGTTCACCAGATCCACGAAGGAGATCAGGCCGTCCGTGTGGTCGCCGTGGGGGTGGGTGCAGATCACCAGCTTTACGTCCGGGATGGAAATGCCCCGCCGTCTGAGATCCTCCACGGTCTGGGTGCCCATGTCCACGATGTAGTAGCTCCCGTTCACCTCCAAGAGATACGAAGAGCACCGCCTGTGGGCCTCCGGCACGCCGTGGCTGGTTCCGATCATGATAAGTCGCATGTTGTCCTCCTGAATTTGCTCCGGGTAACCCGGGGTTCACGAAAAGCCCCCCGCAGGCGCAGAGGGCCTTTTTTCTTTATTTCAGCAGCCCGGCCAGCTCGTCCACGGTCTTCCCGAATTCCTTCATGGCGTTCTGCACCACGTCGGGCTTCGTCAGATCCACGCCGGCGATCTTCAGCTCGTTGACGGGATAGTCGGACCCGCCGGTGGAGAGGAACTTCAGATAGTCCGCCGGGTCGCCGGTCTCGAACACCCGGGACGCGATATCCACGGCGGAGCAGAAGCCCGTGGCGTAGACATAGACGTAGAAGGACCGGTAGAAGTGCGGGATGAAGGCCCACTCGTATTTGATCTCGTCCCGGAGCTTCGCGTTGGGATAGTAGGTCTTCTCCAGATCGGCATAGAGAGAGCAGAGATAATCCGCGGTCAGGGGCGTTCCGGCGGCCTCGGCTTCATGGGCCTTGTGCTCGAACTCGGCGAACAGGGTCTGGCGGAACACCGTGGTCCGGAAGCCCTCGAGGAAGTTGTTGAGGACGCAGGCCCGGCGCCTCGGATCCGTCTCCACGGACAAGAGGTACTTGGTCAGCAGCACCTCGTTCACCGTGGACGCCACCTCCGCCACAACCAGATGATAGTCGTGGTTGGCGAAGTCCTGGGTCTTGGATGAATAGTAGGAGTGCATGGAATGTCCCAGCTCGTGGGCCAGGGTGAAGGCGTCGTCCAGGGTGTCGGCGTAGTTCAGCTTCACGAAGGGATGGACGCCGTAGACGCCGGAGGAGAAGGCGCCGGATTCCTTGCCGGGGGTCTCGTAGACGTCGATCCAGTTCTCCCGGTAAGCCCGCGCAATCATGGTGCGGTATTCCTCGCCCAGGGGCTTCACCGCCTCGAGCACG
>CACWLT010000332.1 GCA_902761695.1 uncultured Ruminococcus sp. | reverse complement strand
AACCTCCGCCACGTCGCCGTGGTTCAGGTAGTTGAAGTAGCGGAACATGGTGTAGCCGTAGTTGTTCTCGAAGTCGGTTACGATGTTGTATTCGGTTTCGGAAGGAGCCACATCGTCAGATTCCCACAAGGTTTCCCACTCCTCGCCGTCGTTGGAGCCCTCGATGCAGGCGCCGGCGAACCGGTCAAGCCAGCCGGAGCGGGACAGGATGGCGACCTTTTCGAGGATATACGGCTCATCGAACTGCATGCCGCAGTATCCGTCGCCCACGCCCAGCGGGTCGAAGAAGGTAGCGGGATTGCCGTCGAAGGCGGAAGCCGCGCCGGAAGCAGCCGTGCCGTCCCAGCCTGTCTCGTTGCCGATGACGGTGCCCATCATGAAGTTGCCGGATTCGCCGGAGGCCGGATAGCCCTCAGGAGCGGCAGGTGCGGCGGAGGCAGGTGCGGCGTCTGCGGGGATCTCAGCGCTCTCGCCCAGGAAGCGGTAGAAGAAGTAGTCGAAGTACAGGGTCTTCAGGGTGGTGTCGTCAAAGCCCTCGGGCAGGGTCAGGGTGAAGTTGTGCGTCCCCTTGTCCAGCCAGATAGTCAGACCGGTGATGAACTGCTCCAGCTCCTTGTCCTCGTCGTTGTAGTCGAATTCGAGGCGGATCCAGTCGGAGCTGTCGATGCGGATATCCGTAGCTCTGGGGACGGACTTCTGCCAGGCCATGAGACAGACGGCGAATTCGTAGTAGCCGGAATCCTTGACCTCGAATTCCACGTTGAAGTCGCCCTTGCCGTCGGCCTTCAGATAGATGTAATAGGTACCGGAGCGGGCGTTGGTTTCGCCGTCGGCCCAGTAGTCCTCAAAGTCGATGTCGGATGCGGATTCGTGCCAGGCGGGATCGTCGAAGGATGCCGTAAAGTCGCGATTCACCCAGTTGCCGTGCGGAACATCCGCGGCGGAGGCAGGAGCGGCAGCGGACGCACCCTTGGCGCCCAGCGTTGCGAAGCCCCAGCAGTTGGAGTTGTTGGAGGCGTCGTCGCTCTCGTCGGACCAGCCCAGGCAGTAGTCGCGGGCGGCCCCTTCGATGCTGTCGTTATACTGGAAATCCACGGTGAACTCGGTGCCTTCTTTCATGGCCAGCTGCCGGACCACATACTTGAACTCCATGACGCAGGTGGTGGCGGTGGGGAAGGTGTAGGCCAGCTCGTAATCCGCGGGAGTGGCGCCCTTGCGGGGGATCATCTCGAAGCCGTCCGCGGGGATCAGCGCGATCTGGGCCTGCTGATCGGTCCAGGTCGGGTCGCCGTCACCGATTTCGTCGATGTACAGGTAGATGGAGTCGTTTTTCCAGTCGCCGACGGTGGAATCAAAGGCAAATTCGTTGTCGGTGATTTCAAAGAGGAAATAGAGGGACGTGTCGTCGTACAGCATGGAGGCGTATACGGTGCAGTCCTCGGGGAGCTCGGTGGAACTTACCTTCTTGTCGCCGGCCTTGCAGTAGCCGAGCTGCTGACGGTCAGCGCCCGCCCAGACGTCGTCGATGGTGCCGTCGATTTTCGGCGTCCCGTAAGCGACGGTCATTTCCTCGCCCAGAGCGGAAACCCCGACCGCAAGCGAAAGCAGCATGACAACGGACAGGATGGTACACAGGAGCACTTTTTTCATGGTGGAAATCCTTTGCCCTTTCATTGAATTTGGATCCTGTTTCTATTATAAATCAATTTTGTCCCGTTGTCAATTAAGAAATTGTAAAAAGCGACGAATCAATACCTGTCTGGAAATATCAGTTTGTTTATGATAACCCATGTAAGCCGGAGGCGATCCCCCGCTTAGCACAAAATGGCAAAAAAATACCGGGAAGACGTTTGCTTTCCGTCTCACCCGGTATTTCATCAGGCAGAATGCGCAAAAGGAACTTCTGCCGCAATCACACTCATCCGCGTCTGCGGAGCACCGCCAGGCCGGAACCCAGGACGGAGAGCAGGACGATCATCCTGCCGCCGATGAAGGAGCCGCAGCCGGACTTCTCCTCCCGGGCGGGTTCCGCTGCCGCAGGGGCGGATGCTTCCGTTTCGGGGGCGGCCTCGGCTGCTTCCGCGGCGGCTTCGGCTTCCTTTTCCGCTTCCTCCGCAGCCTGTCTGGCGGCTTCCTCTTCGGCGGCTATGCGGGCGGCCTCTTCCTCGGCGGCTTTCTGCGCGGCTTCCTCGGCGGCAATCCGTTCCGCTTCCGCTCTGGCCGCTTCCTCTTTCGCTTTCTCTGCCGCGCGCTCCTCCGCCTTGACACGCTGTGCCTCCTCACGGGCGGCCTGTTCCTCGGGGGTCAGCTCCGGCGCGTCCTCGGAGACCACCAGATAGGCGGGGAGGTCGTAGCCGAAATCGTCGTCCTCGTATCCGAACCCGATGTAGTCCAGATTCAGCTTGAGCAGTCCCTCCGTGAACATGTAGAGGCGGAAGAAGTTAATCTTGGCGTAGTCGAAATCCCCGGCCACGTTGTCCGGCGCGTAGAGATCCAGCTTCAGCTCGTTCCAGCCGTCCTCCAGATCCAGGCCGGAGACCAGCCAGTTCATCTCCTTCTGGTCCGGGCTGAGGGAGGAGGTGAGCTCCAGCTGCCCGTCGCCGGTGAAGTTGTCGATGCCGTCCGCCTTGAAGCGGATGAAGACGCAGTCGTAGTCCTCGGCATTCACCGGGGAAGCTTCCATGGCGGCCTGCATGTAGATGGAGCCGGAGGAACCCTTGCCCACCCGGTTGATCTTGTCGGAGGGCACGTGCACCGAGCGCTTCACCTCGCCCAGCTCCGTGGCGATGGAGGAGAAGTCCTCGTTCTCGCCGCCGAAGGCCAGGTAGTCCACGGCGATCAGGTTGTCGCCCTCAGTGAAGAAGTAGATGCGGAAGAAGTTGATCTTCTCCATGTCGGGAACGCCGCCCGCCTCACGTCCCTCCAGCAGGTCGATCTGCCACTCGTTCCACCCGGCCTGCATGTCGAAGGAGCCCACA